>NZ_JAAUWV010000069.1 GCF_014694405.1 Pseudoalteromonas sp. S16_S37 | reverse complement strand
CAAGGGCTAAACGAACTAACACCTGATGAAGTTTACTTCGGTAAGCAAAGATACGCGGCATGACTGGATCAACCACTTAAAAAGTTAGCTTATGTGTCCAACCAATGGGGTCCAGCTCTGACCGCCTCGAAAAACATATTAACTAAATGGCAGTTACACAGAATATGTTACAGGGTCTTGCTGCCAGATATTCGGCTTGTTGTGAGCGGATTTATCCGCTCTAGCCCTGATGGATATGCGCTGCTATTCCCTTATCAATCACAACGGCTTCTAACAGCCAATGATATAATCAGGTTTTAATAGAGTGGCTCTAAACCGTTTACCGTCAATGTTTATCTTTGTAATTTTTGCGTTTGAATCTTATTTCGTTTTGTTTGTGATTATTTGCTTTAAACAAACTTATAATCTTCTTTCTTTACAATCATCGCCCACGCTATTCTGGCCATCTTATTGGCTAAAGCAACCTAAATGGCAGTTGCTTACGTAAATTGTTCGCTCACTAATTGTGAAAAAAAAAGCAATACTGGGAAGCTTATAACGAGGTGGCCAAAAAGTGTTGACCACTACACACTTCCCTTAACACTTTATCGAAGAATTTTATCTAAGTTTTGTTTTGATAGGGCAACTGACTGTAATGGACTGAGGCCTTCAGGATAGTGCTCTTGTTCTAATACAATCCACTCAACGCCGCCTTGTTCATACAAAGTCTTAGTTAGATTTGGCCAGTCTATACCATTATTTAGGCCTATGATCGGTGAAAGGTTATCTGAATTTTCCTTGGGAATAACGACCTTGTAGTGGGTTGTTTTTGTACGATTAGGATACTTTTTAATGTAGGCAACTGGATCTTGCCCAGCAAAAGAGGTCCAACCGACATCTTGCTGCAATACCACATTAGGGCTGGTATTTTCTGCTATGAAATCCCAGAATGTCGCTCCTTCATGTTGTGCAAATTCATGTTGATGATTGTGATAGCCAATTTGCATATCATACGGCGCTAGTTTATCGGCAAGCTTGTTTAGGTCTTTGACTACATCAGCTACTTGCTCGTGATCCCACGCGCGCTTTTCCCATGGATCGATTAAATATTTTACGCCCAGTATTTGATAAAATTTAACTGAGTCACTGAATGTGTCTTCTGAGAATTGCTTAAAATCGATATGGGCACCACTGGCTTGTAAGCCCAAACTATCTAAAAACGCGCGCAGACCTTGAGGGTCATTTTTATAAGGGCCAAATTCTCCAGCAAATTCAACGCCATCAAAGCCCATGCCAGCTAGCTGGGTGATTGTGCCTTTGAAGTCTTGTTTTAAGGTATCTTTGACTGACCAAAGTTGTACGCTGACTTTTTTCTTGTTCGCTATCTGAGCAAAATCTTTTTGACTATCTACCACAGCATGCTGGCATCCGGATAGGGTAGCACCTACTAGCAGTGCAAGGGCGAGTGTTCTTTTTTTCATGGTTCTTTTTCCCTAAATTCGACGATTTTTAAATTCTTTTGCGGCATAATCAACAGCTCTCGCCGTTATTGCCATAAAAGTGAGTGATGGGTTGACGGTAGCCGTTGAACAAAAACTGGCACCATCAGTTACAAATAAGTTGGGAATATCATGGCTTTGATTAAATCCATTCAATACTGACTCTTTTGGATCGGAGCCCATTCTCGCTGTACCGACCTCGTGAATAGCAAGCCCAGGATGGCGCTCGTGATAGCGCGTATAGCTATAAACCTCTTTCAGTCCTGCTTTGATCAGCATGTTTTTGGCGGTTTGCGCTGCATCATCCATCATCAATTTTTCATTCTCGGACCATTGGCAATTTATAAGTAGTTGCGGTACTCCCCATTTATCGGTCTTAGTTGGGTGTAACGACACCTGGTTTTCGTATCTGGGCAACATTTCTCCTTGAGCAGATAACCCAAATAACCAGCGTCCAGTTTGCGTCATGTTATTTTTGAAATCCGCACCAAACCCATCACGATTAGATTTAGCTCGCCAGTCCTCTCGACTAGACCAGGCTGCTAAGGCATAACCTCTTTTATAGCCCTTTGCGTATCGACTTGGTTTATATTGAAAATTTGGAATATATGGACTGGTTGGTCGTCGTCCCGAGTAGTATTCATTATCAAAGCCCTCTACCACGCCAACAGCTCTTGCGTTGTAGTTATGATCCATCAAATAGTGACCAAGTACACCTGAGCTATTTGCAATGCCATTTGAAAAGGCTTTGGACTTAGAATTTAATAATATTTGCGTCGATCCGAGTGTAGATGCACACAAAAAAACTATATGTGCGTAGTACTCTCTTGTTTCTAAGCTTTCATTGTCAACCACTCTTACACCAACCACTCGGTTTCTATTGCCATCATATATCAAACTATGCACCACACTATTGGGGGCAATATGCAAATTTCCTGTTTTTGCGGCCGCAGGTAGGGTTGAACTTTGTGTCGAGAAATAAGCCCCAAAGGAGCAACCTTTTTGGCATTCATTGCGGGCTTGGCACTGTACTCTGCCTTGCGCTAAGTGTAATTCTGTTGGCTTAGTTAAATGTGCAGCCCTGCCCATCACCATAGGTCTATCAGGGTAAAACTGTGCTAATTTATCTTTGAGCATGCGCTCTGGCGCTGTCCATTCAAATGCTGGTAAAGACACGCTGTTGGGTAGAGTATCTAAATTATCCATATTTGCAGCGATACCAGCATGTGCTTCGACATGAGCATACCATGGAGCTAAATCGTGATATCGAATAGGCCAATCATTACCATAGCCGTCTGCTTTATTAGCCTCAAAATCCCATTGATTGAACCGATAGGATTGGCGATGCCAAAGTAATGACTTACCACCAAGCTGATTAGCCCGTATCCAGCTAAACCCTGTGCCTTGTGCTGTGGTGTACGGCAAGTCTCTGTCGTTGCCAAAAAAATGTTTCGTTGAATCGCTGAATGCGTAGCATTGCTTCTGCACATTATACTGTTGTTCAACAAGTAAATTGTCGACTTTCATTCGATTGTCAAACAACCAAGGGCCCTTGTGTTCACCGATATAATCTTTGCGGTGCTCAACAATACGACCTCGTTCGATCATCAGTGTTTTAAACCCTCGTTCACAAAATTCTTTGGCTGCCCAACCGCCAGTAATACCGGAACCCACGACTAAAACATCAAACTTTTCTTTGCTATTTTTTATGTATAAATCTGTCATCACATGAACCTAATAAAACCCGAGTGAGCCCCAGCAGCTTCCCACCGATGTATATTCAATCGAGCCTTTAAAACCACCAGGTATCGCTTGGTATTTTAAGACTTGAGTCGCACCATACTCAGTAGTGAAATAACCAAAAACTATCAAACTTTTAAGCAACTTAAGTGTTTTCCTATCTACTGTGTCAAACCCCTTTGATTGCGCTTCAACACATTGCATCACTTCGAGTTGGTGTTCGAACGATTGCGCAATAAAGGGGCCATTAAAGTTGCTTTGGCTAAAGTTCAGTACTTTTTGTAGTAGACTGATGACAGCTTGCTGGTCCTGCTCGCTATGAACCGTTTTTAACTGATGATCTATAAACCCATGCACATCTAATTCGCTGGCAGATAAAGTCTCTGTTTTAGGCATTACCAAGTCGACAATACATTTGAGTAGGTGCATGTGATGTTGTTTTAATAGAGCACCATCACTGTCGGCACTATTTGCCTTTATAGAATATGCAAGCGCGCTTGATAGTACTGAGCCGTCTAAGAACTGTGCTGCTGAAGCACTACCCAGTAGAAGGGTTAAGTGATGTAAGAATTGCCGCTTTTTCGTATCAATGTCGGTTAGTTGTGTCATTTCAGCTTCCTATGCGTACGAGTTTTGATTTTTGTTTTTTTGTTGTACGAGTAAAAAGGCAAATGCAATGATTAAAGTACTGGGGAATAATACCAAGTACTCTAATGTAGCTTGGCCTGTAATCAGCTCAACATGCTCGGCTGTCAAACTATATTGCTGTGCTTCTGTTCTCGCTAAATCAATCCACCGACCAATCACTGGACTCCACAAACTGACAGAGAACATACCGACCCCGCCCATAACAGACATACCCAAAGCGCCAGTGTTGGGTAATTTTTCTGCAACAAAGCCAAGCATGGTAGGCCAAAAATACGTAACACCGAATGCAAACAATAATGCTGAGAAATAAACCTCAATACCGACTGCTGCACTCATTAAAAAAAGACCTAAAGCAGCAAATATTGCAGAGATAAACAACACACCAAGGGGATTAAATGAGTGTACAAAAGGCCCTGCAAAAAAGCGCCCTACAGCCATTACTCCTGTTATCATTGCCATAACAATCATAGGGCTAACACCAGAGGCGCCTAAAACTCTTTCTATCCATTGTTGAGTCCCTAGCTCTGTCACAGAGGTTAAAGACATACAAAATGCCATAAAGATAAACAATGGGTTCAGCAAATTTCTCGCATTACCGAATGTAGATATTTCTTCCACCGATTTAACAGGGAAGGCTTGGGTTAGCACTAAATATCCATAAAGTATGGTTGGGAGCAACATGACTGCGATTTGGCTTTGCCATGGTAATGCCAGTTGAGTCATAGCAAACGATATCAGAGCACCGATGACGATACCGCCGGGAAACCAAACATGAAAACGATTTAGCATGGTGGTTTTGTTTGTATGAAATATCTTCGCAACCAGTGGATTACACCCAGCTTCGACAGCCCCATTAGCAAAGCCAATACAAAAACTTGATATAATTAGTAAGCCAAAGCCTGTGGCACTGATGGTTAATATGAGCCCCAAAACATGGCCTATTAAGGCAATGATCAGTAATTTTTTGGGCCCTAGCCAGTTATAGGCAAGGCCACCAAAAACAGTGGCAACGGGAAAACCTAAAAATGCCATCGCATTGACCCAGCCAAGCTGCGCATCTGACAACTCAAAGTTTGCGCTAAGTTGAGTTAATATTCCCGCTCTAATAGCAAAAGTCATTGCTGTTACGGTGAGTGCCAAACAACAAGCAACGAATAATCTATTGGAATTTTGTTGGTTCATATTTTTACTCCTGTAGACCAAGAATTTGACGATTCAGTTTGATATCAATGCTGCTTGCAGCAAAATCATCAAATGCACGCTTAGCAGGTTGAATAAGGTGTTGTTGAATAAACGGTGCGCCTTCTTTTGCGCCTTGTTCTGAGTCTTTAATACAACATTCCCACTCTAATACTGCCCAACCATCAAACCCATATTGAGTGAGCTTGCTAAAGATTTGTTTGAAGTCAATTTGTCCATCACCAAGAGAGCGAAATCTACCGGGCCTGTTTTGCCAATCTTGATAGCCCCCATACACGCCGCTTTTCCCATTCATGCAAAACTCAGCATCTTTGACATGAAATGCTTTTATTCGCTCATGATAGTGGTCAATGAATGCGAGATAATCCATTTGCTGAAGTAAAAAATGGCTCGGATCATAAAGAATATTGGCGGCCTTGTGATGATTTGTCGCTTCTAGAAACCGCTCAAACGTTACGCCATCATGTAAGTCTTCGCCGGGGTGCAACTCAAAACATACATCAACACCAAAATAGGCAAACTCATCTAAAATCGGCAGCCATTTTTTTGCCAGCTCTTCAAACCCTTCTTCTACAAGCCCTGATGGACGTTGCGGCCAAGGGTAAATACTAGGCCACAGTAGTGAACCAGAAAAACTAGCGTGCGAGCGAAGCCCTAATTTATGACTTACTTTGGCGGCCATCTTCAATTGTGCTGTCGCCCATTGAAATCGTTCTTGGGGCCGAGCTCTGACTTGCTTTGGTGCAAAAGCGTCGAGTTGCTGGTTATAAGAAGGGTGAACCGCGATTAATTGCCCCTGTAAATGCGTTGAAAGCTCACAGATCTCTAACCCTGCCTCATGCAAAATGCCCTGCACTTGTTGGCAGTAATCATTACTTTCGTAGGCGAGTTCAAGGTCGAAAATACGCTTATCCCAGCTGGGGATTTGTACCGCCTTGTAACCTAGTGAGGCTGCCCAGTGAGCAATACTTTCAAGCGAATTAAATGGTGCTTTATCTTGGCAAAACTGAGCGAGGAAAATACCAGGCCCTTTTATTTTATTCATTCGAAAGTGCCTCTTGAGGAAGCAGTGACAACGGATGCCATTTCTGCTCTGAGCGTGCAGCAAAAACGACGCTTTCTATGAATGCCATACCCCTGATAGCTTCTCTGATCCCTGGAACACCAAGGTCATACTCTTGCTTATGTTGTTGATGTGCCCTGATTTGTTGAGCAAAGCTTTTATAAATATTGGCAAATGCTTCAATATAGCCTTCAGGGTGCCCCGCAGGTAAGCGTGTGGCATCTGATGCATATCGGCTTACACAAGGGCTACCTGTTCTAAATATCTGAGTCGGTCGATTAAGAGATTTCAAAAAGAGTGTATTTGGGTCCAATTGAGACCATTCAATGGACTGATGTTCACCGTAAACTTTCAGAGTTAAATTATTTTCATCGCCCACCGCGACTTGACTTGCAATTAACACCCCACTGGCGCCATTATGAAATTTAAGCAGCACACAGCCATCATCATCTAAGCTGCGTTCAGGGTTGGTTGAATTAAGTTCAGCACAAACCGCTTCAATCGCTAAGCCTGAAACATATTCGGCTAAATGAGCTGCGTGTACACCGATATCACCCATGCAACAACTGATGCCACTTTGTTTTGGATCTAGCCGCCATTGAGCTTGCTTACTTATTTCATTTTTTGCGAGCCAGCCTTGTGTGTACTCAACAATTACCTTTTTAACCGTGCCAAACTCTCTCGCGTTAACCAGCTCTTTGGCTTGCTTGATAAGGGGGTAACTCGCGTACGCATGTGTAAGTCCGTAAAGCAATTCAGATTTATAGATCTCTAGTTCAAGTTCCAACGCTTGCGCTAGGCTGAGGGTAGCGGGTTTGTCGCTTAATACATGAAAGCCGTTATTTAGCGCCATTTTTGCAACAGGAAAGTGTAAATGGTTAGGCGTTACGATAACCACAAAGTCCATTCTTTGAGATTTAGGCAGTTGCGCTTCTTCAATGAACATTTGCTGATATGAACCATAGCTGCGCTCAGATGCAAGCCCCAGTGCTTTACCAAATTCAACAGATGCCAATTCGTTCGCGCTAAATGCACCACAAACAAGTTCAATTTCACCGTCTAATGCAGCTGCCATACGATGAATTGCACCAATAAACGCATCAGGCCCTCCACCGACCATGCCCATTCTTACTTTTCTCACTCGCTGTCACCTATTTACATACTAATTACAGATCAGTCTATGATTTTGTCTTATGAAGCTGTTAAGATAATTTCAGTTTAAAATATAATAAAATCGGCGTTGCGCGTATAAAGTTTGTGGTGTCGAAACTGGTTGCCGAAAATATGAAAAACAAAAAAGAAGAAACAGAATGCATTGAAAATATTAAAGATGTTGATATGAACCAAATCATTAATATGTTCAGTTTACTTCCAGATATCCTTTTTTGGATAAAAAATTCTAGGCATTGCTTTGTTTATGCTAATCAAGCTTTTTTAGACCACGTGGGCGCTGCAAAATTGGATTATGTGATTGGCAAGAACGACTTTGACTTTGCTCCTGTCCATGTGGCACGACAATTTATCCAAGATGACAAAAAGGTCTTAGCAGGAGCTTGTGTGACAGACCGTTTTGAAATAAATCAATCTAACAATGGCGAGCTGGCTTGGTTTACTACCTCAAAGCGACCATTGAAAGATAAGCAAGGAAACGTTATCGGCACATACGGTATAACTCGACACTTGCAAAAAACATCAACAACACTTGCTCATATCAACGCAATAAAAACACCCGTTGAGTTTATTCGTCTCAACTATCAAAAAGCAATTACCATTGAGCAACTTGCTCAGATTGCCCACTTATCTGTGAGTGCGTTAGAAAGAAGGTTCAAAAAATATCTAGCTAAAACACCAAAACAATTTTTAACAGAAACAAGATTAGAACAAGCACGCAAACTACTTGTTGAAACGTCATTACCAATCTCATCTATCTGTTTTGATACAGGCTTTGTTGACCCTAGCTACTTTGCTAAGCAATTTAAATACTTTTTTGGCTCAACCCCTTCACAAATTCGGAAAGACAACTATTTAGATATCAATAAACATCGAAGCAACCCAGACAACTTAGTATGAATATTTTATACAATATAAACTCTATTTATACAACTAGTCCATTATTCGGGTAAATGTGTTATTGAGTGATAAACACAAGGCTTTGAATGAGAACTTCCTGAATTGATATTTACGTGTGGGGCTGTACCTTGTGGTGAGTACTGGTATTAATAGAGAATATAATATTTGCAGTTTTTTATACTTTTTTGTTCAGCAATCTTCTGATTTGTATGCGTAAGTTACAGCTTTATGAAAGCTGCTCTTTCCTTCACTAGGGCTCTGAGTTATTATGCTTAAAAATGGTAATGGGAATTATTGTTAATTGCAGTAAGCGCTTAAACTATGACTTTAAATGATTTAAAACCACGACAAAAAGCCGTTATTTCTGCATTGGGGCACCAAGATGTTGCACTCGCCAGTCGTATCATGGCCCTTGGTTTAGTACCTGGGGAGTCAATCGAGCTGATGAACGTTGCTCCTATGGGCTGTCCATTACAGGTAAAGGTAGGTGACACCCTAGTGAGTGTTCGTAAAACTGATGCGAGCTTTATTTCTTTAACATTAAATACTTAGGGGCGCAGATGAAAGTTGCATTAGTGGGTAATCCCAATTGTGGCAAAACCACACTGTTTAATCGCTTAACTGGCTCAAAGCAAAAGGTAGGTAACTGGCCCGGAGTGACGGTTGAGCAAAAACTAGGTCAATGTACTTTGCCTACGGGGCTGGACATTGAGCTTATCGACTTGCCTGGCCTTTACAGTGTTGAACAAATAGAGCCTGGGCAAGATGAACAAATTGCCATCGATTTTTTACGCCAAGGTGATGCTGACTTAATCATCAATATTGTTGATGCATCTAATTTAGAGCGCAATTTGGTACTAACAACGCAGTTGCAAGAGCTTGATACGCCCATGCTCGTGGTGGCCAATATGGTGGATGTGGCGACCCAACGCGGTAAGTCTCTTGATGTGCCACTGTTAAGTGAACGTTTGAAATTACCCGTTATCGAGGTAGTTGGTTCGACGGGCAAAGGGCTTGATGTTTTAAAACAAGCGCTTACAAGTACAATCGCTGATCGCAAACCCAAATCTGATGCGGTCAAAAAACAGCAAGTACAGCAGCATGATCCAGTTGCGGCAACGGTCGCGCGTTATAAACAGGTGCGTGGCCTAACTCAAGGGGTGAATATTATTTCACCCAAACGTTCAGACATCACCGACTCAATTGATAAGGTTGTTCTCAATCGATTTTTAGGTGTGCCTATCTTTTTGGCGATGATGTATTTGATGTTTACCATTGCGGTTAATTTTGGTGCGGTATTTATCGATTTCTTTGATATTTTTGTTGGTGCCTTGTTGATTGACGGGGTTAAAGAGGTACTTGGCGCAATTGGAGCGCCTCAGTGGCTAAGCGTATTGCTAGCAGATGGGTTTGGTGCTGGTGTGCAATTAGTTGCAACATTTATCCCTGTTATTGGGGTTTTGTATCTATGTTTATCGTTACTTGAAGACAGTGGTTATTTGTCTCGTGCTGCATTTGTTATTGACCGTTTGATGTCGTCCATAGGGTTACCCGGTAACGCATTTGTGCCCTTAATTGTTGGCTTTGGTTGTAACGTGCCTGCGGTGATGTCAGCCCGCACTATGAACCGTGAGTCAGATAGGTTACTGACAATCATTATGGCACCGTTTATGTCGTGTGGTGCACGACTAACCGTTTATGCTTTGTTTGCTGCCGCGTTTTTTCCAACCAATGGCGCCAATGTGGTATTTGCCTTGTATTTATTAGGTATTGTTGTTGCGGTTGGCAGTGGTTTTATATTCAGGAAGCTGGTTTTTACCGGTGAGAAAACCCCTTCTTATACCGAAATGCCAGCTTACCATTTACCCGTATGGCGCAATATTTGGCTAACAACTTGGCACCGCTTGAAAGGTTTTATAGCACGTGCTGGCAAAACCATAGTAATGGTGGTTATGTTATTAAGTATGCTTAACTCAATTGGTACAGATGGTAGTTTTGGTAATGAAAACACCGACCGCTCATTATTGGCAAAAACAGCGCAGCTTGTTACGCCTGCATTTAAACCTTTGGGTATTGAAGAAGACAATTGGCCAGCAACTGTGGGTATTGTAACAGGATTGTTTGCCAAAGAAGCCATTGTAGGTACTTTAGATGCGCTATATATCGGTGAAGAGCAGCAACAAGCAGAGTACTCACTGACCAATGCAACCGTTGAGGCTCTGGGCACAATCCCAAGTAACTTTATAGACTTATTAGGTAACTTGGGCGACCCGTTAGGACTAGGTGCATTAGACGAGCAAGACGCAAACAGTAATGCGTTATTAACGCAAATGGCCAGTCAATTTAATGGCCAGCTTGGTGCGTTTAGCTATCTTGTATTAATACTGCTGTATACCCCTTGTGTGGCAGTATTAGGCGCGGTTAAACGAGAATCAGGTACAAGGTGGATGTGGCTGGTGATCGGCTGGACAACCTCTTTGGCCTATATTTTATCAACTAGTATTTACCAGCTAGCGTATTTTGCTCAGCAGCCACTATTTGCAAGTACTTGGCTAATAGTAATGGGGTGTGTTGCATTTGCTTGGTGGTTTGGGTTAAGAGGGCTTGGTAAACAATTAAACAAACCGCCCACATATCAAATTAATTTGAGTTGATAAGTTATTTTAAAATGGTGCTATTAGCACCATTTTAAATTTCTGGGCTTAAAGACTCACGCTTAAAATAATAAAAGCGTCTTCTCACACAGCTTTAGATGAATATAAAACCACGCTAGCTCGGTCTACATCAGTCATATACATAAATGTGAGAATAAGATGACCCCAAATTATATTAATCATGCTGTTAAAGTGTGCATCTGTTTAAGCTTTGCGCTTCTTGGCCTGTCATTGGCATTAAATGGCAGTGAAAAAGAAATGGCCACTATGGTCAACTTTTTCAAAATTGGCAGTGTGTTAAGCGCACACGCTTTTGGCATGCTGCTCGGGGGAGCTATGCTGCTGGCTGCAGTATTAGTGATAGTTGCAAATAATCAAAAGCTATCTATGTTGAGTTTTGGCCTTGTACTGCTCATCGCTGTACTTCCTTTACTTACCTTGTTTGACGCTAGCCGTTATATCGAAAGCTTAGGTGGATTTCCAATCTTAGGCTCGGGCCAAGGGGTGATCAAATATGCAGCGCTTATTCCTTTGGCGTTAGCGCTCTTTTCATCGCGATTGTCACTTACGCAACTGGCATGGTTTAACTACTTACCTATCGCTATGGTTTTAATATGGATCGGAGGCTTAAAGTTCTATGAGTTTGAAGCAAAAGGCATCGTATCTTTGGTAAGTACCTCGCCATTTATGTCTTGGTTGTATGCATTGTTTTCTGTTCAGTGGGCGTCGAACCTGATTGGCAGCTACGATATCCTGTTTGCCGTGCTACTGGGAGTAGGACTAAAAATAAGGAGCTATAAGCTGATAATCATTGCAATGCTTGGATGTGGCTCAGTGTTTGTAATGACACAAACTTTTTTAATCACAGCGCAAGGCGCGTTTAGTGCTCAAACGGTGCTGGCTGGGCTCGGTCAATTTGTTATTAAAGATTTGTGGTTTGTCGCTAATTTACTGGTGATTTTAAATTACACCCATCAGCTTAACCGAAACCAAAAAAGTGACACTTAATAGCCACTTTTGTACATAAATTATCCGTAATGCTATAACTAGATAGTGCGCTTTTTATAGCATTAGGGGGAATTGAAGTGAGAGTATGGCTTTTTTTACTGCTGTTTTTTGCTTGTACCACTTATGCTCAAAAGTACACAGTGCTGGTTTATCACGGTGCAAACCCTCCATATAGCTTCAAAGACAATGACAAAGTAGTTGGGATTTTTGCTGATATATTTGCGCGCTTGGCACAGTTAACGGGGCACGAGTTTGAATTTGTAGCAACTTCTGTTGCGCGTGGACAGCGCTTTTTTGATGCAGGACAAGTCGACATCGAGCCCGGTGTAAGTAGGCAGTGGCGAGAGCAGCAAAAAGTACCGGGTATCTACACAATCACCTATGCCGATTCGGTGGAAATTTTACTCGGTAATAATGCTAATAAGCTGCAAACTGTTAGCCAAGCATATGGAAGCCTTGTAGGTCGAGTTAGAGGCTATCGATATGGCACATTTGAGCGCCATTTTGACGAAGACAAGTTGGTTATTTATGACAATATTTCTGAAAAAGAGCTACTTGGTCAGCTAGCCTACGGTCGCTTAGACTATGTTTTAATTGGTCAATACACCGCGCACTATTATATGGCGAATAACCCTGCTTATCGTCAGTTTAGAGATGTTTATATCATTGAAACTGCACAGGTTGCTATGCGTTTGCAGCCTCACTTGACTGATTTACAACAGCAGCTCAACACAGCGTTAAGCATTATGGTTAACAACCAAGAAATAGATGCGATTTATAAAAAGTATACTGATTATCAGCATTAGGTTGATGACAGCATAATGCTGGTTTCGCTATTTAAGATACCCTGTATTTCTCTTACTTCTCTGAGCACGCCATCAAATGCGCTTAAATTAGCGGCTTTAATTTCAGCGATAAGATCCCATGCACCATTAGTGGTATGAAGTCTTACAAGCTCCGGAATACCTTTAAGCTTTTGAATAACCTGCGATGTTGAGTGACCCACCACTTCAATCATCATGATAGCGCGTACCACATCGCTGTCTATTTCTTCATGCACCCTTACTGTAAACCCAAGAATTGCGCCACAGCTTATTAATCTGTCTAAACGGTTTTGAACTGTACCGCGAGAGACATCAAGTAGATTGGCGAGAGTGGATATCGATGCTCGGCCATCTTTTCGAAGTGCGGCTATCAGTGCTTTGTCTAGGGAGTCATAAAGATAAGGTTGCATAAGTTAGTGCTAAAACAGTGACATCTAGGGTAAACATATCAGTGCTTATCATTTTGTACAATATGATTGCTAACTATGCTAAAAATTTATGCTTATTGTGTAATGTTTTACCATTTTAACTAAATTTTTAGCTCGCTATAGTAGCGTAGACATTATGACAACACTATTTGGAGGGGTTATGCAGCCTTTCATTTTTTTTATTGAACACAGCGACTACAGGTCGTGTTCACAGAGCACTTTATCATTCGGCAGTAAGGTTACAGTATGAGCGCATTACAAACCCCCAATGCGGTAGTGATGATCCGCCCACATCACTTTGTATCCAATCCACAAACTATGCAGGACAATGCCTACCAAGTGGAGGCGCAAAGCGTTCATGCCAGTGAATTGGCTTATAAAGAAGTAACTTATGTTGCAGACACACTGATAAATGCTGGCGTAGAAGTGCATTTATTTGAAGATGAGAGTCGTTTAACGCCTGACTCTGTGTTTCCAAATAATTGGTTTTCAACACACAGTGATGGACAGCTTGTTACTTATCCAATGTATGCACCCAATCGTCGCGCCGAACGCCGTTTGGATATTGTGGAGTTTTTAAAGCAGCACTATCACGTAGCGTCTATTACAGATTTGAGTCAGTTGGCGCAGAGTAACTTATTTTTAGAAGGCACCGGCTCAATGGTGATGGATCATATCCATAAAATTGCCTTTGCGGTTGAGTCAAAACGTACATGTGCTAAGTTGGTTGAACAAGTCTGTCAGCAGCTCGGCTATCAAGCGCATGTATTTAATGCATTTGATGAACAAAAGGTGGCGGTATATCACACCAACGTTTTAATGTGTGTTGCCACAGAGTTTGTGATGATAGGTTTAGATATGGTACCTATAGAACAACAGTCGGCATTACTTGCGCATTTTAAACAGCAAAATAAGACGGTGATCCGACTTTCTAATGCACAGGTAGCTCACTTTTGCGGTAATGCTTTAGAGTTGCAAGGTGAGCAAGGGCGAGTTTTAGCTTTGTCACAAACCGCTTTTGATGCATTGAGCGATGAGCAAAAACAAACCATAGAGCGCTCTGCAAGCTTGTTACCTATGAGTATTCCAACGTTGGAATCGGCTGGTGGCTCGATACGCTGTATGCTAGGTGGTGTGCACTTACAAAAACGATAATAAAGCACGCAAGTGCGTAAGAGGAGTTCGGCATGGTCAATGAAGTCATTGCGAGTATTAACGGCCTATTATGGGGCGATGGCCAATTACTTATCTATATTTTGTTGTTTGCCGGTGTGTGGTTTTCTGCTCGTTTAGGGCTCATTCAACTGCGCCAATTTACGCACATGTTCAAGCTTCTAAAGAACAGTGGCAACGCCGATAAAGAAAAAGTTAGCTCGTTTCAAGCCTTGTGTACCGGTTTATCTGCCCGTGTTGGTACGGGCAATTTAGCCGGTGTTGCGGTGGCTATTTCTCTTGGTGGCAGCGGCGCTATTTTTTGGATGTGGGTGATTGCGCTGTTAGGGATGGCCACAGGATTTGCTGAAAGTGTGCTTGGCCAAGTTTACAAAGTGCGTGATAGCGAAGGTGAGTTTCGTGGTGGGCCCGCTTATTATATTCAACTCGGTCTAAATAAACGCTGGTTGGCTATCGCGTTTGCCGTTTGTTTGTTCTTGGGATACGGCTTTAGCTTTAGTGCAATGCAAACGAATACGATCACAGATGCCTTGTCGTTTGCGTTTGATATTCCTCCTTTTTATTCAGGTGTGGTGATCACAGTGCTGGCAGGCTCCATTATAATGGGCGGCTTTAAAGCAATCGCGCGTTTTGCCGAGCGGGTTGTGCCTATCATGGGCATACTGTTTGTGTCGGCAGCGGTATTAATTACATTCATAAACTTTAAGCACGTGCCAGCCATGCTTGAAGATATCCTTCTTTCTGCGTTTGGCTTGCAAGAAGCAGGCGCCGGCGCCATGGGGGCGGCGATTAAAAATGGCATTCAGCGCGGCTTGTATTCTAATGAGGCGGGCGCGGGAAGTGTGCCTCATGCTTCTGGTGCTGCCAGTCCAATACCCAATCATCCTGTTACGCAAGGTTATATTCAAATGCTAGGGGTATTCTTTGATACCATTGTACTTTGTAGTTGCACCGCGGTGATCATTTTACTTGCAGATGTTGATATTAGCGGCGAAATGGAGGGGATCCGCTTAACGCAAAATGCCATGACAGCCCACTTAGCACAGGGCGGTGTTTATTTTGTCGCGGGCGCCATTACGTTGTTTGCCTTTACCTCGGTGGTTGCCAATTTTGCGTACGCTGAGAGTAATTTACACTTGTTTAAGCTTGATAACAAAGTAGGCCGCAGTGTCTACACTGCTTTGTATTTGGGCATGATGTTATGGGGGGCAACGGCGACTTTAAAAGAAGTATGGAGCTTAGCGGACATGGCTTTGGGTTTGATGACCTTGGTTAATATTTTTGCCATTATTCAATTAACTCCGACCATAGTGGCTGTAAATAAAGACTACAACACACAAAGAAAACAAGGCAAAGAACCTGAATTTAACGCCAAGCAAGTGGCTATTCAAGGGCAGTGTGAACCAAGCATATGGGATAAGTCATCCTAGTGTTTTAACTAAGACTGCAATGTAGCCAATCAGGGGTTTATGATTGGCTACATTGCATAATCGATAAGTTGCGTTTTATGTTCTTAAGCGCACTAACGGCATTAAATTTAAGCGATACATACACAACAGCAATAGAGCAACGATGAATATACTAAAACTGCCACCACTTGCTGCTTGACTGTTACTGCTGTCATTGTGAGAAGTTGCTATCGGTTCAACAGTCGTTTTTGGTTTATCTGACCATTTTGACGCATCTAGTGGATATGCGTCATTATCGTCATTATAGCCATCGTTATCGTTACCAATGCCATCTGAGTCTGTATCGAGCCACTCTAGTGGATCTGTTGGAAAAGCATCATTGGCATCGATAAATCCATCATTGTCATCGTCACTATCTGCGTTGTTGCCAATACCATCTTGGTCCGAGTCTAGCCATTCATTGGCATCTAAAGGAAAGGCATCTAAATGATCTTCAAAACCATCGTTATCGTCATCATTATCTATGTTGTTACCACGGCCATCTAAATCAGTATCTAGCCACTCGCTTGGAACTGTTGGAAAAGCATCCTCAGCGTCTAAATATCCGTCATTATCATCGTCAGGGTCGCTATTGTTGCCAATATTATCCTGATCAGAGTCTAACCATTCACTGGCATCATTGGGGAAAGCATCTTGATTATCGAGAAAACCATCATTGTCATCATCGTTGTCGGCATTATCACCTGTGCCGTCTTTATCAAAGTCGGCCCATTCGTTTGGATCGTTAGGAAATAGGTCTCGAAGGTCTACATAACCATCAAGATCACTATCAACCGTGCTCTCGATAAATCGACTCCAAGTATTTTGCTTAAACTGCGCCAGATTACTGATACCATTGTCATTTAAATCACTTTTGGCATCGTTTGGGTCATAGGGGTTAAGATTGTTTAAGAACTCATACCCGTTAGTCATCCCATCGTTATCCGCATCACGGTCTTGAGCATCATTTATACCATCGTTATCTGAGTCTTGCGCATATAATTCTTCGAGTGTCCCACCAACGACAATCGAGTCCGTTAACCAAATGGTTTTGTGCAGCGTGTCGGTGAATAGTTTGATTCTCAGGGTTGCAAGTTGCGCTTTTTCATGTGTGGGTAAGCTGATACTCGTTTTTACGAGTGAACCATTATCGTTACTGCTTGTGCTGTGTGTGGTTACATCTAATTCATGCCACTGACCATTTATATTTAACTCAACAAGCACCTTGATATCATTTTGCAGCGAATCCGCGTTTTCTACTAAATAATGAAATGGGATTGTAGAGAGTGAAGTTGCTTGATAATCAAGTTTGACAACATTTATACGTGCTTGTTGTTCATTGTTGTTCAGCTGCAACTGGCTTGCAATCAAAGATGGGGTGTTTGCAAGGTAACTGTTTGCATAGGTAATAAACTGGCTATTTTCACATGCTTGCATTTTATTATATGCAGTTGTTACACCAAACACGTTGTCGTTGGTTGATGATGTATATTGGCGCTTTGCAACGATAAATTGATCGCAAATAAGTATCGAGTCATCGATATAGTCGCTGTATTGTAAGCCACTGTGGCCTCTCAATTCATCCCAAAAAACCAGCTGGCTATCGAAGCCGACTTGGTGTGCATCAATGACTAACGCTTGCCAATCAATACTAAAGTTACGCTCTACAGCTGATTGATTACGTTGTTTTATACCCGTTTGCTCAAAATTAAAAGTTGGGGTAGAGACGTGTTTATAAGGGAGCGTTTGCTCAGTTAACTGATACTTATAGCTATTTGCAAAAGTGGATTGTTGCGGGTTGCCATGAACTGTTAACGCCAACGGTTTTGATAATAGTCGCTCCGACCTTAGCTCTTTTGTAAATGCTCTACCTGATGTGTATACACCTTGGGTATTACTATTATACTGGGTTTCATTTCGTACGGTTTCAAGATTGTTAAAAACTAACCACTTAAACTCGTTATTGTGCTCACCAGCGACTGAAAATACCGTGCTGTTTGATGAACCATCTAACTCAATAGCTCTATTGCTATCGAGCTTATCGATACTTTGCGACCATGCGTATAAATGATAATCATCTGCTGGACTTTTGGTATCACCGTACATGAGTGAAAAACTCAAAATATTACCTTGTGGTATCGACGACGAGAATAGTGGTTTGTTAACAAACATACCATTATTTGACAGGTCAAAAAACTTGCTCCAGCGTGTTTGTTGGCTGTTATTCGCGATATCAAAAAACACTCCAAAGCCATCTAATTCGTTGAGATCTCGCGAAACACCTTGGTGATCTAGCCAGCTTTGTACACTGATTTTATGTGGCGCTTGCGCTGTAGAAATCGAAATTTGCGCTGCGTCTTTCACATCAAGAGTTTTAACCACGATAGCTTCTTTGTCCGCTAAACTATACCAAGCATTAAGCGTGTATTGCCCAGGTCTAAGCAGGTAATGGGTTTGTGTAACGTACTGGTTTGTATAAGAGCCACTATTATCGTGTTCTTTAAGCCATAGCTCTTTTACAAGTTGCTGTGAGTTAATCGTGTATTCAATCGCATCTAGCATAACAACGGGTACACTTAGTTGCCCGCTGTCGTATTCAATAATGAGTTGCGCTTCGTGTAAAAAGTCACTGGCGTAATCTAACTCGCTGCTTGTTTGAACTTTTATCATAAAACTATGTACAGCATTAGGTGCAAGTGTCAGCGAGCTGGTGTTATCGACAGAATATGACATGCCGGATTGCTCATCAGGCACTTTAATATGCGCTTTTAATGTAATCGGCTCATCAGAGATGTTTTTTATCTCAATACTGTGCTCTGAGCTATGTGCAGCAGTGTTTCTATCCAACTTGCCAATCATTACTTGTGATTGAGAAGGGAGTAACTTTGCGTTAAGTGGACCTGTGATACTCATCTGGCCGTTGCCCTGTTTGGCAAATGGGGCATGCTTATTATTGGTATGTGCCACAATCAGTGATTTTATTTCAAGCGGGCTGAAGTCAGGACGTTGTTCTTTTAACAAAGCGGCTAACCCTGCTACGTGAGGGGCTGCCATAGATGTACCAGACATAGTGGTATCTGAACTATTCAGCGCAAGCGAATTAATCATATACCCTGGTGCGACAATATCAGGTTTTTGATAACTATGAGAAAAGATAGGACCTTGAGAGCTAAACTCAGAGACTGCTTTAGTATTGCCATAAGCACCTGACGAGCCAACGGTGATTGCTAATTCTGCGTTGCCGGGGCTACCTATGCTTTGTGGCCCAAGCACCCCTTCATTACCTGCAGAAACCACGACAATCACGCCTTTTTTCACAACATTATTTACTGCAATAGTAAGCGGGCTATCAATATCACCTTTACCACCCAAACTCATGTTGATGATATCGGCTCCGTCATCGGTACTTGGGTCGCCATCTGGGTCAAGAGCATGTTCTAAGGCTTGTAAAATAGCGCTAACGGGACATGTTTTAGTACATACTTTGTATGCCAAAATACTTGCATCAGGTGCAATGCCGGGGTTCTGTCCCTGTGCTGCAATAATGCCAGCTACGTGAGTGCCATGGCCGTTCTTATCCATAGGATCAGCATTGTTGTCTAAAAAGTTGTAGCCACCTACCACTTTGCAATTAGCGCCAAAGCATCCTCCAAGTGCAGGATGAGTGTAGTCAACGCCAGAATCTAGCACTGCAACGGTTACCCCTTTCCCTGTTGGCACCGTTCGGTCCTTACCACGTCGAAAAGATAGATAGGGCTTTTGCGCTGCTATTTTATCAAGTGGTGGTAAGACCTTATCTTCAACAATATGAATACGCTTGACGATAGAAAGGCGCCGCAAGGCTTGAATATCAGCAGGTTTTCCTTTGCCTGAAAAACCGTTTAGTACCGTGCTGTAATTGGCATCAATAATGATATTTGGGCTTGTGCGATAAACAGACTGAATAATGCTCTGCTGGCGTTGTGCCAGTAACTGGGCTTTTTGTGCTTTGCTTAGATGCAGCGAACGTGTCACTTGAGGCTGGTGGTTCAGTTCAACAATAAAGTTAACATTTTGCTCTAAAGCAGAATTGTTAACATTAGCTAAGTCACTAGATGCGTTGGCAAACAATGAGCAGGTAAGCAAAAAAAGCGAAAAGAAACTTTTTCGAGAAGACAATTCAACAACTGCCATGGCAACCATAAGCCTTTTAATGAGTACATAAAACGGCTTGGTATTGTACAGATTGGTTATTTTTTAGGTACTGTTTGGGAGGGTTATTAAGTGAACCATTGTAAACACATTATATTTAACAAATGACTCATGATTAGCTGTATAAAAGCATATTAAAAAGTAAACTATTGTATTTATTGAAATAAGTTATAGGATTGTTGCCTTTCATAAAGAATAGTTCTTAAGCTGAGGGATCCCCATAAATAATCATTTAAATTCAAACACATCACTAACATCCAAATTTTGCCAATTCAAGTCAGTGATGGTTTTCTTAAAATGCCGGAGCCCCGCCATATAGTCTTG
>NZ_JAAUWV010000068.1 GCF_014694405.1 Pseudoalteromonas sp. S16_S37 | reverse complement strand
GTCAAAACGGTTCATTATTGAAACGGTGTTTGATCAACTCAAGAACATAACTCACATAGACCACACAAGGCACCGTAGCTGTATTTCATTTATGGTGAACTTGATGGCAGGCCTCATCGCTTATACTTTTCAAGCAAAGAAACCGAGCATAAAGGTTACTCGGCTTTAGTTCTTATACAGATCTCAGGTTAACTAAGTCTTCAACCTTATTTTTTATATCTCTGAGCGACGTCCAACCAACTACAACCAAAATTGACGCGGTTGCAGTAATAATGAATAACACGTTGTTGATGGTGTCGGTGGTGTAGGTAAGTGCCCTATCTGCAGCGTCAAGTTGAGAGTGAGTGACTTGTTTGGTGACATCTTCACGCAGTTTTTGTTGGTCATAGCGTACGGATTTTAGCTCGTCTAATATGTAGCGTTCTAACAGGGGCTTATACATTGGTGCTTGTAACTCCTCAAGCGCCTTATCTTGCTGAGATTCTGTGAGCTTAGCTGATTGCTGGGCGCTCACTCCATAACTACATAACCAAATGCAGAGCAAAAAGAAGAATGATTTCATAACGGACTATACTTTTTATTGATTAAGAGGGCATGGTGCATGATGTTAAGATAAAATGCAAAACTGCTCGACAAACCATGAGGTGGTTTTGCCATATATTGATTTTGGACGCATAATAGACAACGAGCGATTATTGTGAGTTTATAAATGAAAATGTTATGCCTTGTATTGATATTGTTTGCACACGCTATCAATGCAAAACCCATGTTAAATGTAGTGACTGAAGAATGGGTTCCATATAACTTTACCAATGAAAAAGGTGAAATTGTGGGGCGTGCAACAAAAAAAGTGCGCGAAGTGCTCGATGCCGCGCAAATTCCCTACGAGATCCGAAGCTACCCTTGGGTACGCTCGATGAAACTCGCGCAAACCAAAGCCAATACCATGATTTACTCTATTTATCGTACTGAAGAGCGAGAGCAACTATTTTTATGGGCCTGTCCGTTGCTCAGCCCCGTAAAGGAGTATTTATTTAAGTTGCGCAGCCGAGACGATATCAAATTAACCAGTTTAGATGACGCTAAAAACTATATTATTTCGTTAGTCAGAGGCAGCATTGCTCACGAATATTTGTTAGCACAAGGTTTTAAAAATGGCGTAAACCTTGATTTAACTGCCGACCCCAGCGCCAGTCCTCGCAAACTATTAGCTAGAAGAGTGGATTTTATTATTACCACTGAATACACCGCATACGAGAGAATGCGAGAGCTAGGCAGACCTTTTGAGCTACTAGAAATCGCCCATGAAGTTAAAAATGCCAATGAGCGCCGCGCGTGCATGGCATTTAGCAAAAACACCGATCCTCAAATAGTACAGCGTGTGCAAGAAGCCCTCGCCAAGCACAACCAACAGTTCGAAAGCCCATAAACCAAAACCACCTCTGAGTTGAGTGTTATCGGTGTAGGTGTATTTGCGGTGCAATCGCTAGCGAAGGGCTGTCGTTGCTATGCATAAAACGATGACGCTTTTACACAAAGCACCAGATTTTGTTCTATAACATTATAAGCCGCCGTTTTGGCGCAAAGTTACAGTTCATGGTTTTTCTTTTGTTAAACAGCTGTTTACAAAGGTAATTGCGAGTGGAATTATAAAGCCATGTAATATGGGCCTTTTGGGTGTTATAAGCTACCAAAAAGGGACAGGATAAACCATAAACGCCCTCCAACAATCAGCCTTACAACAGGGCGGCTTGCTCTACAACAATGCTGTGTCTTTGCGCGAGGCGATGATGATCTTTATCATAACCGCCACCAATGACGGTAGCGATGGGAATACCGCGTGCTTGGCAGGTTGATAAAACAAGCGCATCTCTTTTTTGTAACCCTTGCCAGCTGATATTTAGCTTTCCTAATGTATCATGCTGCCAAATATCAACACCGGCATCGTAAAGCACCAGCGATGGATTTAAGTCATCAATTAGCCCCGTTAGTGTTTCTTTAACGATGTTTAAATATGCTTGGTCTTCTAGGTAGTTGTCTAGGCCAATATCAAGATCGCTTGGGTGCTTTCTAAATGGAAAGTTTTTTTCACAGTGAATGGAGCAGGTAAATACGTAGGGGTTATGCGCAAGCATGGCGGCAGTGCCGTCGCCTTGATGCACGTCTAAATCAAAGATCAGTACGTTATGAACCTGTTTAGTTGCAACTAACTCGGTGGCAGTAAAAGCAAGGTCGTTAACCATGCAAAACCCAGAGCCAAAATCGTAATGAGCATGGTGTGTGCCTCCCGCTAAATGACATGCAATGCCGTGCTTTAGCGCCAATTGTGCAGTTTTTAAAGTGCCTAAAGGCGCGGTAAATGTACGTGCCATCAGCGGCTCTGACCAAGGAAGGCCGATTCGGCGCATGCTTTTTTCGCTCAAGCGATTATGCCAAAGATCCCAAATGTAATTTTCACAATGAATGTGCTCTAGGCGCTGGGGCGTGCCTAAGCTTGGCCGATAAAGATTGTTGCGTATTAAACCCTGTTGCTTGCATTGCTCATACAAGCGCGCAAATTTGCTCATCACAAAGCGGTGTTTTGGATCAAAAGTGAAAGAGTAATTTGGATGATATACCAAAGGTAAATTGGGGTTGAAGCTCATAGGTACTGCATACTCTTTTATGATTGATTTGTTGTAGCTGTGCTGCGCTATTAGGGTATAATAGCGGGTTTGCAAACTATGTACGAGCTTGGCTCTTGATTGGATTTGGTATGAGCGCAGATTTACAAACAAAAATTTTATCTACAAATGACCCGCAAAGTTTAGCAGCAGCCTATGAGCATTTGCTAAGCGGTGAGTTAGTTGCAATTCCAACCGAGACGGTTTACGGACTTGCGGCAGATGCCAGTCAGCCAGATGCGGTAAGTAAGATTTTTGCAGCCAAAGGGAGACCTGCAGATCACCCTCTTATCGTCCATGTAGAGAGTGTTGATAAACTCAGTCACTGGGCAAGTAAAGTGCCCAAAAGTGCGCAGCTTTTGGCTGAGGCATTTTGGCCCGGCCCGCTAACCGTTATTTTGCCAAAAGCAGCGCATGTGTCTTATGTGGTTACGGGGGGGCAAGACACCGTTGGCTTAAGAGTGCCAAATCAGCCTGATGTGTTAGCGTTGCTCGCTCGTTTAAACACCGGTCTTGCCGCTCCTTCAGCTAATCCTTACAAACGTATCAGCCCAACTACAGCCGAGCAGGTTATGTTTGGCTTGAATAAAAAAATAGCAGCGGTTTTAGACGGAGGCCCTTGCGAAGTAGGCCTAGAAAGCACCATTTTAGATTTAACAGGTGACGTGCCGACTATTTTGCGCACAGGGCCTATTACTAAATCACAGATTGAAGCTGTACTGGGGTGTGACGTGCAGCTCCCCAAAAGCCACAATGTTGCAGTGCCGGGCAATGTAAAGGCACACTATCAACCAACCAAACCCGTTAAATTGCTGGCAAGCAACAGTTTGCTTGAGCAGCTTACAGCACACTCTACATTGTCACAAAATGATATCGCAGTGCTGTATTATTCAGAAACATTAACAGCGTCACTTGATGAGACGTCAGCGGTGCAGATGAAACTATCTGCAGACAAAGCGGGCTATGCGCAAAATTTATATTATGCGCTTTATCAATTAGATAATGCGGATATTAAACATATCTGGATTGAGCTTCCACCTGAGCAAGAGCAGTGGCTTGATGTGCTTGACCGCCTAAGTCGAGCAGCTGCAAATTAACAACGATTACTTGGCCCTTATTTGCCAAAAATACAGGGCTCAAGTTGTATAATGTGCCGCAAATGCGCAAAGCGAACGGGCAACTTATACAAAAGCGGATTTGTCGCTAATTATGCTTAACATACGTCGTTTTGTACGGTTTTTGCTCGCTTTGGGTGGTAACTATTAATTTATTGCATACGTATTCAGCGGGATAAATTAGGCTGCGTGCTCTACATTGTTATCGGTTTGTAAATAAGATCAATAACAAGAGCACATTATGACAACATTAAATAAAATATCTAAATTATCTATATTGAGCGGGGCAACATTGCTGTGTTTATCACAGGGCGTGCATGCTCAACCTACCACCTTTGTACACTTATTCGAATGGTCTTGGCCCGATGTTGCCCAAGAGTGCGAATCCTTTTTAGGGCCAAAGGGCTATGCTGCGGTGCAAGTGTCACCACCAAATGAGCACATCATAGGAGATCCTTGGTGGACTCGCTATCAACCAGTGAGTTATCAGTTACATAGCCGCGGTGGAAGCGAAGCACAGTTCAAAGATATGGTGCAGCGCTGTAAGCAAGCGGGTGTTGATATCTACGTAGATGCGGTGATTAACCATATGGCGGCTGGCAGTGGGCAGGGCGTGGCAGGTAGCACTTATGGCATTAAGCAGTTCCCGATGTATAGCCCGCATGATTTTCATGAAAGTTGTGCTATCAACGGCGAAGATTATGGCAATAATGCTTGGCGAGTACAAAACTGCGAACTTGTTGGTTTGGCAGATTTAGACACCGACTCTGCTTATGTACAGTCGCAATTAAGTGGTTATCTAAATTCATTGGTCAGTGCAGGCGTTGCAGGGTTTAGGCTTGATGCTTCTAAACATATGCCAGCATCAGATATCGCCACGATTTTGTCGCAAGTCAATGGTACGCCTTTGGTGTTTCAAGAAGTGATTGACCAAGGAAGCGAAGCGGTGAGTGCAAGCGAGTATTTTGGCAATGGCCTTGTTACCGAGTTTAAATACACCACCAAGTTAGGTGAGACCTTTAAAAGCGGCAAACTCGCTTGGCTTAGCAGCTTTGGCGAGGCGTGGGGAATGATGCCTAGTTACAAAGCCGTGGTGTTTGTTGATAACCACGATAACCAACGCGGTCATGGTGGCGCTGGTAATGTTGTGACATTTGCAGATGGCAAGCTTTACGACTTAGCCAATGTGTTTATGTTGGCCTATCCATATGGTTACCCAAAGGTAATGTCGAGCTACGAGTTTAACCACGATAGCGATGCTGGTGCGCCGAGTGTGCCTGTACACGATAATGGCCAACTAAACTGCTTTGCCCAGCAATGGCAGTGTGAGCATCGTCACAGTATGATCTCGGGCGCGGTAGATTTTCGCAATAACACCACAGGCCACTGGCAAGTAAGTAATTGGTGGGATAACGGCAATAACCAAATTGCGTTCTCAAGAGGTAATGAAGGCTTTGTGGTTATTAACCGAGAGTCTGGGGCACTTTTACAGTCTTTACAAACAGGGTTAGCAGAAGGGGTTTATTGTGATGTGTTATCAGGTAACTTAAGCGCCGATAAATCTAGTTGTTCTGGTCGTCAAGTGAACGTGAACGCTCAAGGAGTTGCGTCTATTTCACTGTCGCAAATGGATGCGCTTGCGATTCACCACAATGCTAAGCTAGCACAAGACCCAAACATCGCTTTGCAGCGTACAGTGGTATTTATTAAAGCGCTGACCCAGTCGGGGCAAGATATGTTTATTCGAGGTGGTATTGACCACAACTATGCACTGAGTATTGGCAACGATTGCACGCAAACTCCCGCGCTGTGTATGTTAAAAATCAGCCATAACAATCTTAAAAATAGTACAACCTCAGGCTGGAAAGTTGGCGATCATTACCTTGATTGGTCTGCCAATGAATCTACTCAAGACGCAACAGCACAGGGTAGCCCGTTAGATTGGACAACAAATGCTTGGCCCAGTGAATGGGGCACTAAGCGCACTGTGGAAAGTGATGGTTATGGGGAAACGCCATTAAACCAGTACGGTCAGCACTATTGGATGTTGGATGTACAAATGGATTGCTCCAACACTGTTAACGGCTGGTTTGAATTAAAAGCCTATGTTAAAAACGGCCAAGGTTGGGAAGGCGATATCCGCCAGCCAGACGCCCCTTATGCAAGTAACAACCACTTTGCACAATGCGGTAAAATCAATGTTTTTGAGTTTGGCAAAAATACGGCGCTCTATGCTAACTTTTAGTTGAGTTAGCCTGATTTTGAAGTAGCCCAAAGCGAGTTTGGGCTACTGTTTTCATCACAAAGCTGCTCGAATAAATCCATAGGTACCGCTTTTTGTGGTCTTACTCTTTGATACTCAGACATTTGCTTGCTAAATTGCGCTGAAATCCAAGGTACGTTTAGTAAGTTAACGTACTGGCCAATAGATTCTTGCTGACCATATTCAAATAAAAACCGACCATGCTCTATGGCGTATGCAAAACGTGTATGCTGAATACTATTTGGGGCTTGTATCGCATTTTCAAATGAGCGCATTATCACAAAGTGGTAGTAGTAATGGTGATTGCTACCCGTCATTGAGAAAATAGTTTGCCTTACTGAATTTTGGTAGCGCCAAAACTGAGCGTAATCAGCTAACAAAATCTCTGTATTGAGCAGGTTTAAGCCAACACGTGCCGCTGTTTCTGTTTCACCTGCTAAGCTAAGATCTCGATATAGCTCTTTGTATAAATCTCTCGCTTCAAGTAACTTATTAGTATCAAGAAAATGATTTGCCACATTGATTTTTACGCGTAAATGCTGTTGTTCATTAGTGGCCAACTTGGCCGCTTTATCTAACATCACTTTTGCTTTGTTGTGTTGTTTTGCATGGACCATCGCTGATTGCAGGTTAAGTAATGTATGAAAGCTAAAATTTTGGTCGCCATTATTTAACGCCAAAGCGCATTCATAGGCTTTTATCGCATCGTTGTAGTGGCCATTTACTCTTAGTAATACACCTATATTACTGACAAGCTTTGCATGATGATTTTCTATGTATGGCTGCCACATTGGCTGTATCAGCTTTTGGGCAATGTCATTGGCCAGCTCTGGTTGGTTACTGACGATAGCAGCGCGTAATGTGAGTTGATAAAATTGCGCCGAACCTGTGTTCGCTGGTAATGAACTGTGCTCATAGTAACGTTGCGCAAGTTCGTGAGGCTCAAGCATAAACTGTGCTTTTAGCTCAGTGAGATCAGGCGGTACACCTTGCAAAAGGGCGACCAAAACAGCAAAATTCAGCAGCACATTCACTCCTGCAGTTAACAGCGTACCTACCAAGGCCAATATAACAGGCTGAGTAGCCTGCTTAGCGTTACGGATTTTAATGCAGTGTATCATCGAAAAAAAGATCGTAAAGGAAATAACAATAATGTGGGTAAAAAATGAGCCGATAGTTGGGCGCTATGTCACTTTGCAGCCTCTTGATGTAATCCATATTGAAGACTTACAAAACGCAGTAAAAGATGGTGAATCATGGCGTTTATGGTATGCCAGTGTGCCAAAACCTGAGCATATGAAAGAGTATGTGGAGCTTGCGTTAGAGGGTGTACAACTTGGTGATATAGCGTATGTTGTGATTAATAATGAAACAGGAAAAATAGTGGGCACGACTCGCTATTATCAGGTTGACGCTAAAAATAAAAGAGCCGCGATTGGTTACACTTGGTATGCTAATAGTGTGCGTCGAACAGCCATTAATACTGAAGCCAAGTTATTGCTATTGAAAAATATTTTTGAAGAATATGGTGCCATTGCGGTAGAGTTCAAAACCCACTTTTTTAATCACACTTCTCGCCAAGCAATCGAGCGATTAGGTGCTAAGTTAGATGGCGTATTACGTGCCCACCAGATCATGCCAGATGGTTCCTTAAGAGATACTGCAGTGTATTCGATTATTGCTAGCGAATGGCCCGCTGTGCGCAATAATTTGCAATATAGGCTAGAAGCGTTTCCCTGCTCAGCGACATAAGCAACCGATTAACATGCGTTAATTTTGAACTTGTTTGTTCCTAATTTAGTCTACATACAACTGATTATAAAAATAAGGGATAGCGATGATTGCATTTGACACACTGCTTGCTTATACATTGGCATGCATTTTACTGGTGATTTCTCCGGGGCCAGATAATTTATTGGCAATTGGCAGGGGGCTTAGTCAAGGTCGTTTAGCTGCCATTGTCTCTGGATTATCTTCGGGTACTGGTATTTTATTTCATGTTATTGCGGCAACACTTGGGTTAACGGTGTTACTGCAAACCTCTGAGCTGGCGTTTTATATCGTGAAGTTTATTGGTGCGGCTTACTTGATTTGGTTAGGTATTAAGGTACTGAGAAGTAAAAACCTATTTAGCTTAGAGCACAATGTGCCTAGGCAATCATTGCGAAATATCTTTGTGACCGGGTTTTTATCGGCGGCGCTTAATCCTAAGCCGGGGTTATTTGTATTGGCCTTTATCCCTCAATTTGTTGACCCTTCTTTTGGGTCTGTGAGTGCGCAGATGGTTGGCTTGGGTGTGTGGTTTGCAGTGCTTACGGCCCTAGGTTTTGCATTGATGGGCGTTTTTGCGTCTAGTTTAACGGCTTGGTTGATCACAAAACCAAAAGTTGTGGCAGGGCTCAATACTGGGGCTGGTTTGACTTTTGTTTCTTCAGGATTGGCCGTTGCATTAATGCGTCAAAGGTAGAGTGCTTGAAAATTCTCATCTTAGTCACCACATAACACTATCATCAGCCCTTGTGTTCAGCGTAATGTAAGGGCGTATTATCAAAGTAGCAAAGGTAAAGTAATGAATCCTATTTTAGCGATTTTAAAAGAGCATAATATCAGTGACGAGCAGGTAAAGACGTTGTTTCAAACGTTGACTGAAAACCCGATAATGGCCATGGGGGTGATATCACAGCTAGGGATCTCACAAGAAAAACTACAGCAGTTAATGGGGCTGGTAATGCAAAACCCTGCGCTTATCAAAGAAGCGGTTGATGAACTAGGCCTAGACTTTTCTAAAGTCGAGCAGGCAAAAGAAAAGCTAAACCAACAGCAGTCTAATTAATTTCTCCTAAAATACGGCAAGCATCCGCTTGTCGTGTGCTTATAGCTCATTTCTGTTAAAACATCACTCGTTGTCACACCCAAAATAGATCTAATCAAAATACGGTAAAAAGTTTTAAGATTAAATCATGTCAGTTTTTGAGCGCATTTTTGCTGAGTTAAATTAACAATGGTTATTGTACTTAGTCCATTCTGAAACCAGTTTGAATTACTTGGAGATCTAAACGATTTTGCTACCCTAAAATTGCAACTTTTTAAATCACAGAACGAAAACACTGCAATTTGAGTGTAAAAAATGAAACCTCAACCAGCTTGTGTGTACCACAAAAGCGATTATGTGAGAATATACTCGTTTTATTTCTTATCAGTAATTTTCAATATTAGTGGTTTTTTGGCTTAGCTGAGGAAGGCGAAGGTATAACCTATTCCATACGAGGTTTGCTCTAATACACTAGGGCTTGATTGGTACTTCTACCGTGCTACCCCACATGGAGGTGGGTAAGGCGACTTTGCAGGAGCACAAAGTCTTTATCGCCAAACCCACATAGAGTAGCTATGTAGTCCGACTTTGCCTTGTATAAATACCTATCAAACTGCTGAAATAACAAACTCGAAAGATCAACAGGCCCTAGTGTGAAGTTTTCAAGTTAGTGTGTATAAGACCCTGTCAACGTTGCGTTGCTAAACATAGGATCTGCACTGAGCATTATGTAATAGACCCCACCAACGGTGGAAGCAAAGTGGCAAGTTTCTCGGTTACCCACTTTCCATGGCCGACAGTGATAGTCAGTTTTGCTTGGTTCACTGCCAAATTTCACATGCATGTCCAGCTCACCAGTGCCCCCCGCTGTACTGAAGGTGATGTCCTTGGCATTGGCTGGCACAGTCATGGTATACATCAGTTGACCATGGTCGGCAACATTCACAGGTACGGCCACGCCATTTTGTAATTCGTTATCGCCGACAATCGGTTGTTGAATATAGCGAGCCAACAAAGTGGCGTCTTGGAAACCATTGCTAGAATCAACGGCTATGTAATGCCAGCCTTTTTGAATGTTATCGATGGTAATTGTTTCGTTGTTATCTGGGCCCTTTGATTCATGCGTATACCGCCAGCCGTTATCTGGACGACCATACTCATAGTAGAGTTCGGCATTACCGCTGCCATGGCGCAATGTGATTTGTAGAGATACATTTTGTAACCCATCAGGCACATATAAGGGATATTCTTTGATTTTGCGGGTGGGATCGGGTGTAACACACAGTGCGTGGCCTGCTTGGCTGCGAGTGTTTGTTGTTGGAGGTTGCTCTGCACAGGCATCTATCCCAACATTATCACTGCCTTGAATATCGTCAACATTAACGGGCTCGATAGGTGAAGGAGGACGGGTAGTATCGGTACTACATCCGCTAGAATCAACTTGTAGCAGCCAAGTAGCAAACGAGCTATCAAATAACTTTTGCGATACCCATTTATCAACCAGTTCAGTGCGGTAGCGTTGATACTCACCAGCTTTAAATAGTGTCAACATGTCAAAAAACGCATCGTTTTGTTGTTCATACATATATCTTGTTGCAAGGTAGCCCCAATCATAAATACGAGTTTGTCCAACGCCATACTCATTGGCAAAAATGGTGCTGAGCGAATACGTGCCTTTTCTTGCTTCGTCAATGGCATTGCTGTTACATGTTTTCAATGAGCTGTATTCGGCGATACCCTCGCCAAACCACACTGTACGACCAGTGTCATTACTATCACGAAAATCACCTTTGGAGATGTATCGTCCTTCTAAGTAGTGAACATATTCGTGGCGTAAGTTCCAGATATCAAAAATAGGTCGCTCTGATACATGTTCATAAGCATAAAAAGTGGCCTGATCACCTGCCTTGGCGGGGTCTCCCTCTCGGTAAGTTCCACCATTATTGGTGCTTACATTGAACAGTACACCGCCATAAGTGACCCATTCTTTTTTATCGTTGAAGATCACCATTTTCAAAGAATCGTTGTCATCAGGCGTGACCGGAATGCGATTAGTGCGTAGTAGTTGGTGGAAGTGGTCGTCGTGGGTTTTTAATGAGTTACAGGTCCATGCTAATTGTGCATCATCCATATCTTGAGCCCAAATAAACAAATTGCCAGATGGGCATTCCACGCGATTGTTAAGCACTTGCTCGATAATTTCTGCTCTTTTGTTACACACAGCGTAAGCGTCACATTGGCGGTTGTAGTTAATGGATTCTAAAACCGCTAAGTACAAGGTACGTTCTTTATCGGTTTTTAATGGCCCGTAGGTCGTGAGTACTTTTGAGATCTCTGCGCTCAGTCTCCCCTCTATAGCGGTAAAATGCGAGTCGTTTTTACCTTTGTAAAGGTTAACTAGCTGGTAGCCCAAATTAAATAAATGATAGTCATTGGCTGATTTACGCAGCCAATTCAGGTTGTTGTAAATAAACCCAGTGATAGCGTCAATTAAAGCCGTGTTATGTTGCTGAGCGCGACAGGTTTGATCTCTAGCACAATCATTTAAAACTTGCCAAAACAATGGGGTGGCCGAACGAGCCCAGTCATTGATATGCTCGTAAGACTCATCGAAACGAGCGAGTACGCCCAGTGCCATGGGGACCAAAAACTGGCCGATTTGCGCATTTTTAATAATGCCCGTTGCGCTTCTAACCACCTGCGCATGGGTGGCGGTTTTATCAAAAAAATGGCTGTTCGCATAGAGGGCATTGACCGCTTGTGTCATGGCTTGTTTTGTTGTTGTGTTTACAAAGCGTCGGTTATCGTAATATGCATATGCTTTTAACCAGTAGAATAGACTGCTCAGATATGCGGCGTTTGTTTGTCCATCATAGTTGGGTAGTTGACTTTTTAACTCGGTGATAACGGTATTAAAGTTAGCGTCGGTATATCCACCTAATGTTAGTGTTTCAGGTTTATCGTTAAATAAAGTATCAATACATTCGCGGCCATAATTTTTAATCGCATCTAAAAATACCGAACCACTGAGGTGGCTAAACGCCTCCGTAGGGCAGGTTTGCGTTGTTGCAGCTTGGCCGCTCATTATCATCAATTGCGGCTCGCTCAGTTTAGGCTGAGCCAAGTTTATCGTTGGTTTATCGCTAGGTGACTTATCGTTGAACATCGCATCGGGTGTGTACTCTGCGTCTGCACTGATATGTGCAATGTCAGCAGCATGGTCAAAGGTTCCTATATCTCTATCATCTTGTGCCCAAGCCCATGTGCAGCTTAATGCTGCCACCAAAGGTGTGATCTTAATTGTTTTATACATGTTGTTTTCCTGAGTTGGTGAGAGTGAATATCGGGCACTTTTAATACTCAATTGTGCCCGATATTGAAAAGTTACAGCGGTCGACAGCCAGCGACGTCGTAATCTACAACTATCGTGGCACCAGTCGCATCCCCTGAAATTTGTAAATAGCCCCAGTAACGAGTCTGCTCATTGATTTCATAAATCAGGCATTGCTGATTACCTTGGGAGAAAGAAACGGCATCATGGTCAGTGCCATCAGTTTTTGGCCAGTGGCCGTCACCGAAGTAAACTTTGGCATCAGAGGGGGCATTGATAAGTGTGATGGCTACGGTTTTTGGACCTCGGTCCATGCCTGCGAAGGAGTGGCCGCGCGTGCCATTAATGCAGCGTGGTACATTTGGCGCGAGCGCTCTCGTATAAACACCATCGAAGTCGGCACAGGCGTCTGTTAATGGCGGGTGATCAACATTCACTGTGATGGTGGTATTAGCAGTCATGTTGTCATTGTCCGTTACTGTTAAGGTGACTTGATAGATGCCTGCTTGCTCGTAACTGTGTGTTGGATTGGCAAAATTGCTTTGCGTACCATCACCAAAACCCCATTGATAGGCGGTGATCTGCCCATATTGGTCGTCAGAGCCCGCGCTGCTGAAATCGACTTGTTGGCCAATTTGTAGCTGCGACGTTGAAGCTTGGGCGTGAGCAACTGGTGGCTGAGGTGCTGGTGGAATATTCGAGCACTCAGCAAAGCTGCATAATGCCTCTAGTGCGATTACATCAGTGTTATCAACAACACCATCGCCGTTAATATCAAAACTACTGTCGATAGGTAGGTTTGCCGCGATAGCCGCGCTTATGGCATTGATATCATCAGTGTCTACATTGCCATCTTGATCGTAATCGCCGATTGGGAGTACTTGATAGATAACCTGCACACTGGCGCTGGCATTTTTATCATCGGTGACTGTTAGTGTAACTGGGTAGCTACCTGCACGTTCAAAATGGTGTGCAACCACAGCACCTGAGTATGTTAAACCGTGGTTTAAATCCCATTTATATTCAACAAGTGTTCCGTCTTGATCGCTAGAGCGAGTACCGTCTAGTTGCACTGCAACGCCCGCTCTCACCGTTTGATTGCCACCCGCATCAGCAACCGGCAAACGGTTAGGCGCTGAGTGATCAGCATCACGATGAATATCATAATAAGCTCTAAAACGCAGTGACTCGTAATCTTTAAATGGGTCAATCATAACTTGATAGACACCACCTTGCTCAAACTGGCATAGTTCGGTTTGATTTGGTGCTTCCCAAGGGCGACAGTCATACTGAGATTTAGATACTGGTTGATTGCGGCTAACATGAATGTCTGGGTCGCCGTTATAATATTCAACAAGTTCAAATGTGACTAAAGACGCAGCATCAGGCACAGCAAACTCATAGCGATAAACGTGCCCATTCGCGTGGGTAGCGAGATTTAATTCATCAGCTAAATAAACACGCTCACAGTCGCTACATAATGGCGCATCCTGAGGTGATAGCTCTGTGATCACGGCAGTGGCTTGTGCAGTGGAGGCATTGCCTGTGTTGTCCGTTACAGTTAGCCTAACTGTATAGGTACCTGTATCTGAATAGGCGTGTGTGACTTGCGGATCTGTACTTTGTGTTCCATCACCAAAGTCCCAAAGATACGATACGATGCTACCGTCAGGATCATTGGAACCGTTGCTTGTAAATTCAAGCGCATGACCTTTCGCCTCATAGCGAGTTTTGCCATTGACATTGGCGAACGGCAGTTGGTTTTGTGTGCTGGCAATTTCATAGTAAACCTGAATTGATGCATTGCTATATGTTTCAAATGGCTCAATGAACAGGTCAAAATCCCCACCACCTTGAAATTCACAGTATTCTGAGATCCCTTTCCAAGTGAAAGGTCGACAGTCGAAATCCGTTTTTGATACTGCACGGTTCTTGGCGACATAGAGGTCTAGGTCACCGTTTATTTTAATTGACCCATCAGCCATTTTTGGACCTTGATAACCACCTGGAACCACAACCACTACACGTGATGCTTCTTCCGGTATGCTAAATTGAAAATCATAGGTTTTACCTGGGCGTTCACTCCAAGAGCCGTTGCTTTTGTTCGCCCATAAGTTGTCAATGCTCAATACGGAGTAGCGTTGCTCCCCTTCCTTTAGGTATGGGTCTTCACCTTGAAGTACGTTGAATTTTGAATTACTAAATGACGTAAAGGCATGTATAGAAGCATAATAAGGCACAGTCACGTCTGGAATATCGACCGTTGCAAGCTCTCTCTCTCCTGCGGAATTAAAAGACACTATGTCTGCAACCCATTGGTCCGAGTCACCAGTTGGTGCTGTAGGAGCCTGCCCTTTAGAAACATACATATCAGGGTCTTCTGTATGTCCATTAAGGTAAAACAAGATATTTTTAGCATCAAAAGGTAAATTGACTTCGAAGGTCTCAATCGCCCCTTTATCCGCAAAAGGGATATCGTGGCTGGCAAGTAATTTTCCGCTTGGCTCAACATTCAACCCTGATACGCCATCCCATGGACGCTCACTGTTACTTACATACTGAGATAGGCCCGCTGCTATCAAATTTTCATTAGACCAAAGTGTATTACGAGCAGGGTTATGCAGCGCTGCTGTCATCCGCACCACTTGCTCTTGGGTGAACATGGCGTAGTTATCGGAGTAGTGCATGAAGTTTTCAGTGTTGGTCGGTTGCCCTAAGCAATTTGGTGCATTATTTTGCATCTCTTTGGGCATAGACATCTGAGGTGTATCGCAGCTTCTGTCACCCGTTGAATCACAAAAGGCTTCGTTGGTGATGGAACATTGGTTGGTTTCGAAGGTATGGATCAGATTAAGCCAGTGGCCAAATTCATGGGTGAGCACTGAACGAAAGTTTTCACTGGTGTTGTTGCCCACATAATGGCCGTTGTATACAACGCGAGCGGTGCCTTGCTCCGTCATTGCAAGTTCTGGATACCAAGCGACGCCAGATTTAGTCACTTTGCCATCATCGTACAGATCATGCATTAAGTAAACATTCATGTAGCTGAAGTTATCCCACGCATCAGCCTGTATTTGAGCTAAGGTTTCGTCATCATAATTACCATACCCTTTTTGCTCACGTGCGTGGCGAACGATCCCCGAAGTGTCGTTGCCTTGTGGGTCTTTCCCGGCCAACACAAACTCTATATTGAGGTTTTCTCTAATTGCTTGAAACTGAGGTGCTATCTCGGGCGAGTCGATGGATAAACCTTGAAAATCATTATTTAGTTTAGTCAGCGCGTCCTGAATTTTATCATCGGTTAAACATTTTTGTGTTTCATCCGCACAGTTGTATTCATCACCATATACATGAAAAACTACAGGAATATAATAACGCCCTGGAACTGCGACACTGTTTTGGAGTAACTCTTCAGGTAGTGACGTACTTTCTATGGATTTAGACATCATAGGGCGTGAGAGCATTTTTGCTACACGGTATTGCTTAGATTCGCGCTGTAGTGCGGACCAATCTTGACCATTGTCTCCAATGCCGCAATCGGGTGCTAACGCCTGCTGGAGTTGTTCGTTGTGTGTGAGCTTTGTATGGCTCGCTGGCTGAAGGATGGAATTTGTGCCTGCATATGTCGTTAAATGTGCCATACAGGCACCAAACGTACAGATACCGGCTAGGGTTTTTAGTTTCATCTCGTTGTATCCTTGTTGATAATTAAGCTTTTCATTAAAAAGCGATTTGATTAGTTTTTAATGGCTCTTTTATTTTCTAAGCTACTGTTTTTTTTATTTTTAGCGATTTGATTGCGTGTTAATTCATCACCGCTTAGTTTCAGTGCCCCAAGTTCGAGTATTAAGTTGATAATTACTTAACGTCTTTGGGCATATGTGTTTGTCCGTTAGGCATTTGTGCAAGATAGGGAAGGTGAATCCCTGTTTACATTAAGTGTTTACACACCCGATCTTGGCAGATATTTGAAATTTTTTTTCTAATACCGCAACAATAGTAAATACAAAGTTAAAATTTAAACTAGGAGTAATGCGGCCATTAATGCAACAATTTCGGCGTTAAGTGGAGGAGAGATGCACTGAAGCACAGATAGGAAATCATATTAAATATAATAAAATCAAATGTTAATGTGTTTTCTTTTTAATCTTGATAAGCTTTTTCTTATATTTTTCGTCGCCCCGTTAACACTTGTGATCATTTTTTCAACAAGTTATACATAAGTAGGCCTATTCAATTGGTCGTGGGTTACTTTTTGATGAGAATGACAGCGATGTCCTTTTTTCTTAAAGCTAGCCAAACCTGTATTCACGTATAACTTAGAGAGTGATTTATGGAAAATATAAAAAGAAAGAGTATCAGTATTGCAATGTGCGCGATCTCAATATTTGGCTCTACCGCCCTTTATGCAAACACCATCGCTCAAGACAATATGAAGGAGCGATTTATTATCAAACTCAACCCTGAGTATATTTCGAATGAATTGGGAAAAACGCAATATCTTCATAAAGACATTAATGAAGCAAAAGTAACTGTAATCGAGAGTTTTGCATCAAAGGCTGGGTTAACGCTCACAAAACGCTTGTTACAACAAGATGCAATGGTTGCCTATTTAACCCAATCTGAACTCAAGACTTTAAAGGCCAATCACGGCGTTAAATTTATTGAGGCCGACCCAAAACGTTACCTCCAATCAGAATCCATCCCTTACGGTATAAGCTTAATTCAGGCCAACCAACTACCCGATGTGGGCGCGGCTAATCGCAAGGTCTGTATTATGGATACGGGTTATACCCTAGGGCATCCCGATTTACCGCATGCAAATATCACCGGTGATGATGGTTATGGTGAATTTGATTCGGGCAATTGGTTTGAAGACGGCCATGGTCATGGCACGCATGTAGCGGGAACGATTGCGGCTATCGGAGGAAACGACATAGGAGTCGTTGGTGTTAATCCATCGGGTGAGCTTGGACTTCATATTGTCAAAGTATTCGACTCACAAGGGAGCTGGACCTATGGCTCTACAATCGCTGAAGCGGTTTATCAGTGTGCAGCTGCTGGAGCAAACATTATCAACATGAGTCTTGGTGGAAACAAACCCTCTGAATTGGAGCGCGAAGCGTTTAATACGACATATCAACAAGGTGTTTTGCATATTGCTGCGGCCGGTAATAGCGGGTTTTTAAATCATCATTACCCCGCCTCTTATGATGATGTGGTTTCTGTGGCCGCGGTTGATGAGCAAGGAATGAAAGCGAGCTTTTCAACCTATAACGACCAAGTGGAAGTTGCAGCACCAGGCGTTAAAGTAAATTCTACAACCAAAAATGGGGCATATGGCAAAATGAGCGGAACATCAATGGCGACCCCCCATGTGTCCGGTGCAGCTGCACTACTTTGGGGTTACTACCCAAACTGTACCAACCAACAGATTCGCCAAGCGCTCCAAGTAACCGCCTTAGATAAAGGTCCTGTTGGGCGCGATAATGAATATGGCTTTGGAGTTATTCAGGTGCTTGCCGCAAAGCAGTATCTTGATCAACAAGCCTGTGAGCCACCCGTAGGTTTACCTGTTGCTAATTTTACCTACAATGGCAATTTACTTGAAGTGCATTTCACTGATACATCTACTGATAACGATGCCATTGTTAGCCACCAATGGGCATTCGGCGATGGCACCAGTAGTGTGCAGCAAAACCCAATTCATACCTATGACAAAGAAGGCACCTACATGGTGCGCTTAGTCGTCACTGATAGCGAAGGACATCGCTCATTAAAAATTAAAGCTATAAACGTCGATGATGGTATTGCGCCAATATGCGATAACCGTGCTCAATGGCAGCAAAATAAACACTATCGCATTGGAGACAAGGTTAAGTACTTAGATAAAAAATATACGGCTATTCACTGGGGAGCCGGAGCAACACCAGATGTGTTTACTCATGTATGGAAGTTTGATGGGTTATGTGACGACCCAACTCAGAACGCATTGTAAGCATCACCTCTGGCTAGACGATGACTTTTAATATCGTCTACCTGCTCATGACTTTAAATGTATCAAGTTCGGTTCAAACCATGTATCGGCATCGTCAGTTAGGTGTATTGCTTTACGTGGTTTGATTTTTAGGGATAAGCTAATGAAAAACAAAATCAATAAACATCAATATTTACTCGCTTTGCTCGCTTTTAGTACATCGTCAGTGTGCGCTGCAGAACGGGTTGACGCGAGTGCATTTTATGCTGCTTTAAAGCAAAATCAGTCTGTTTATACGGCAAGTGATGCTAATGTACAAACACTACTGCGTGATGCACAAACCTTGCGCCAAGTTTCGCTACCTTCTGGCATTACAAAAATGCGCAAGCAACAATACTATCAAGGGCTTCCCTTATTGGGAGAGTCTTTCGTTGTGGGCCTCAAGAACTATGATATTTATAGTTTATATGGTGATGTAATAACACACATTAGCGACGATATTACGTCAACAGTACCAAAAATTACAGCACAAGTAGCTATTCGAAAGGCATTGGAAAATACACAGCTGAGTCGCTCAGCTGTTCAAAATACCACACAAAAGCTACATGTCTGGTTAGACGATAGCAACAAAGCACATTTAGTTTGGCTGGTTTCTTTTTATAGTGACGTTGTAGTGCCGACTCGTCCCTATTTCATTATTGATGCCCACAGTGGCCATATTCTGAAGCAATGGGAAGGGTTAACTCATGCCTCTGTGCCAATAAAAGCAAGTGGCCCAGGGGGAAATGGTAAAACTGGACTCTACTACTATGGGGCCGAAGGTGGGCTTGCAAAGTTTGATGCAATAGAGCGTCAAGGTACTTGCTATTTAGATAGTGCCAATGTGACCACCTATGATATGCGTAACACCACGGGAGAGCTGTATTTGCATGAATTTGCTTGTTCAGAGAATACAGCTAGAGAAGTAAATGGCGCGTTTTCACCTCTAAACGATGCCCATGCTTTTGCACAACTTACCGATAAAATGTTCACACGGTGGGCTAACACAGCAGCGCTCAATTCAAAAATTAAACTGCGAGTGCATTACGGACAAAATAGAGCATCTGCATTTTGGAATGGAGAATTTGTAACCTTAGGAGATGGCACACAAAAAAAAAATCCATCCGCCACTTTGAGCGTTACTTCACATGAAATTGCGCATGGTTTCACGGAGCAACACTCACAATTGATTTATAGCGGTCAATCCGGTGGGCTCAACGAAGCCTACTCAGATATAACCGCTGCAGCACTGAATCAATTTGTACACCAACAATTTAATTGGCAGATAGGTGACAAACTTTTAAAAGAGCCTGGTACCGTTAGGTCAATGGACAATCCGAAGATGAGTCACACCAGTCAATATGTTGAAGGTACCGGCGTACACACGAGTTCAGGTATCTTTAACAAAGCGTTTTATGTGCTTGCAACTACGACCGATTGGAACATACAAAAAGCATTTAAACTGGTTACACTTGCCAATCAGCTGTATTGGCGCAGTGATGCCACGTTTGAGTCGGCAGGACAAGGGCTTTACCAAGCAGCAATGGATCTTAAATACTGTGTAAACGATGTCGTACTGGCAATGGAATCGGTCGGGGTTTATGATTCAGGCGTAAAAAATGATAGCGACTGCCAAAACCCAGATAATGATGCAGGCCCAACTGCCTTATTTACATACAACAAAGCGCAGTTACAGGTCAGTTTTATTGACCGCTCAAGTGATGACAACGGTATTGCCAGCTACTACTGGGATTTTGGGGATGGCCAATCATCAACACTCGCAAGCCCAACGCACACCTACCAACACCCTGGGAGTTATCAAGTTCGTTTGACTGTGATGGATAGCAAAAATACACTCGACCACACGTTGCAAACGATTCAGGTGGTCAGCGACAGCTGTCATGTAGCAGCTTGGCGTTCCGATCAGATATATCGCTACCCAGATAAAGCCGCGTATAACAACTTAGTCTATCGGGCTCAATGGTGGACCAAAGGAAATCGCCCAGATCTCCATTCTGGCAGTGGTAAAGTTTGGCGATACGTTGAACCATGTTTAGTAAGTAGCACTGATATGTAATAGCGCTGTTTGGAGGTATGTATCAGGGCTGGCTGATATCATACATGTTGATTACTAAGGTCAAGGTACATGCCGTCCGAGACTTGTGTATTTAAACTGTGATCTGATCCAATCTTTTCGTACAGGACATCATTGATAATGGAATACAATCCAAATATTGAGGTGAAAAACTGGCGTCAGGCGATGAGTCATTTTATTGTCGAGTTTGAAGACAGAACTGGCCCCCAATTTTCGGACATGACTTTAAGTGATTGTTCTGTTTTTATAGTAACCAAAAATATTGGAATAGATGATGACTAGAAAACGTAGAAACCACTCTCCTGAATTTAAA
>NZ_JAAUWV010000067.1 GCF_014694405.1 Pseudoalteromonas sp. S16_S37 | reverse complement strand
GCAGCCATTGCTGCGCGGTCTTGTGTTTAGGCATGTTCAGCTCCAAATTGAGATCAGAGCGTTACTTTATAAGCTGACAACACCCAGTTGCTAGGTGTGGTTTAGGCGACGCTTACAATAAATTGCACTCGTTACTTTGATATTTCTACTTAAAAAGCGCCTCTTCAATCTACTTTTTGCTTTTATCCGAGATATTTGGCGTTAATTACAAAATGCTAGGCACAACTCTACCTACCTTGGCAGCATGATTGTGGTTTAGTGTTTGGGGTAAATTGTGCTTTAGCCGAAAAGCGGTTCACAATGACTGATACTGGTTCGCCGTTTTACTTCTAAATGCGTGTAATAGCCATCCAGTTTATTAGGTCGCCCTACTGCGCCTTTGAACACTTTGGTGAATTGCGGGGTGAGCTTTAGCCAGTTTTCAGGGGCGATGTTTAGTCTCTCTAAAATAGGGAGAGTACGCTGCTCTATGTATCCGCGTTTGTCTTCTCGCATACAGCGACCTGTGAGTTCCACTAACTCTAAGTACGACTTTAACTCAAAGGGGAGCCCTTTGGGCATGTGTTTTCTGGGGCTGCCTGCAAAACGGGCGAGTTGTTTGGGTTGTTTTGCATCTTTGGCGGCTTTAATTCGCTTTTGTACGCTGGTGTGGCCAGAGTCTTCTGGGGTTTTAGCCATCTTAGCCCTAATGGGGTTTAGGTCTACATACGCCATGCATGCAGCTACTGCGGCTTCATCTAGCAGTGCTTGGGATTTAAACCGTCCTTCCCAAAATCGCCCTGTGCAGTTATCTTCTTTATTGGCTTTTCTGGCTATATCTTCATTGAGTACCCGCATAAACCAACTGATATCCGCCAGTCGTTCACGATAATCGGCAATGATACGATTTAAAAAGAATTGCTGTGCCTTATCTAGCTTGTCGCCTTGTAGATATTTTTGCGTAAGCAGCGTACCTTTAAATAATTTGTGCCAACGAATAAGTATGGCTTTATCACTCAAGCGCTTTGCTTTTTTATCATCTACATACAACACAATATGCGTATGATTACTCATCACCGCATAGGCACATACATCAATACAAAATACTTTGGCCAACGCCAGCAGTTTGTCTTCTACCCATTGCCTGCGGTGCTCATAGCTTTTGCCTGTTATCGAGTCATCACCACACAAAAATGCACGGCGAACACACCGTGATATGCAGTGATAATATTTGGTATCAACAAGACTTACCAGTCTTTTACGTGCCGTCGCCATGGGAACTGCCTACCTTTTAAATCAGATAAATAAAAGATAGGCAATGAATGAAAAATAAATAAATAAAAGTGGGTGTCATGTTTATTAAGTTCTAAAAACCACAGACATAAAAGGAGCACTAAATGACTGCGAAAGCTGCTTTCGACACGTATCAAATCCGGCCCAACACAGGGCACTTAACAATGCAAATAACATGATGGCCTTTCTAGACTCCCTTGTGGTTGCTAACGAACCTAAGCTGCGCATAGGTTAGCTATTATAATAAGCTCTTTTTAATTCAACGCACTTATACTTACTATAGATGTATAAAATTATGGCTGAGCGAAATTTGCAAGTGAATGAGCATAGCATTGACTAATTGCGCTCACCTTCATAATGGCAGTGCATTTTTAAATTCAAGTCATGGTTAGTTATTATAAAAAAGAAGCAGGTGATGCGAAGCAACACCTGCTTAGAGACTGATTATGTTTGTTACCACGCTTCAATGAGTATAAAAACTCTCAGAGACGCATATTGCACACTGGCTAGCCATATTGAGGAACAAATTACACTCGTAAACTGACTTTAAAGAGGCTCTACGGTCATCCAGTCGTAGCACAATGGTCTTGACGCTTTAACATCAATTTGCTCGCTATAAAAACGGTTACCATAGCGCTCATTTCCACTTTTTGAAAACTCTTCTATGTTCACCTTTTGCCAACGCCACAAGCAATACAACTGCCCCTCACTGAGCATGTTATTGACATCTAGATGATTCAAATCTGCAAAAATACTTCCCTGCCAACCAAATTCCATCACCTGTTCAATAAATGTGTGGCGTTCGCTTTGATATGCCTTATCGTTCATTGCAATATGATGAATTGCAGCTTTCGCACCTGTAGCTCCATGTATGGTTTCTTTTGGCTTGTTCATCGACCTATCTGGTAGCATTCTACCAACAGCCTGCCGCCAAAATATTTTATCTTTCATTTCTATGGACATAGGGTCGATACCATCTCCCCAATCAGTAATCTGATGCTTCTGATCTGCAGGCGCTTGCAATGCATCTTCAATCAAATGCGCAAATGGCACTCGGTTTTCGATACCTTGCTCACCGAACACTAAGCCCGCTCTAACCCCTTCAGAAGACGCGAACTGATCACCAATCGCATAGAAGCCATATTCCAAATCTGCTTTATGGCGCAATGACCAAGGCTTATAGCTCCAGCCTGCTTCATCAGGACCACCAGCGGTCATGATTGCCTTACCCGCATTTTTGCGTACGATAGTTGCAACTAAGTCTTCTGCTAGTCCACAGCATACATTAAAAAAATCAGGGCCCAATACACTCAAAACGCGATCTAAAGCATTGCGGCCTTGATATTCGCTCAAGATGTACTCAGGGTTCAATTGGGCAACATAGTGCGGCACCTTTATTCCTTGAGATGCTAGCATATCAATACTTGCTTTTGCTTCGTAGTAATCACCTAACGTATGGTTATCAGGGTCTTGAGGATCCCAAGGTACCACAGTGACAGCGCCGCCAAATTTTCCTTTCGTTGCAAGCGCAGTCATCACTGTAACACTCTGGCTATCGATTCCACCCATGGTTGTAAACAAGATATCCGAGTTATCTGGAATGCGTATTTCTACCTGGCGTTTCGCTTTTTCAAATACTTTTTCAATACAAAGCGCTTTATTAACGCCACTTTTGTTTAGATTAAGTTTGAACCAGTACTGTAACTGAATATCATTGTTTTTAAATACACCATGACAGCCTGCTGGCACTGTTTTTATATTTCTAAAGCCATTAGCTGATAACGACTCGGTGGTACTGGCAATACCTAGCTGATCCGCTTCATTCACTCCGTATACTAAAGGAGAAATACCCCAGCGATCTCTGCCGACTGAAATCACCGGTTCTGAACCTTCATTAGAAATCAAAATATAAGCAAATTGGCCTTCAATATGATGCAAAAACGCGTCGCCCATTTGCACTAACCCTTTGAGCAGTACTTGAGTATCATTCTCTGCCTGCAAATCAAACCGCTCATTCAGCACTTGCCAATTATAAATTTCACCATTCCAAGTGAGTAACTGGCCTTGGTATTCATAGGGCTGAGGATTTGCACCCTCAGCAACAAACGCCAGTAGCGCATGTCCAAGCCAACCGTTTTCAATACCTGTAATTTGCGTGTGTTCAGGCCCTCTTCTAGCGGAAATTGCCATCATCGCTTTGATGGTATCCAAAGAACTGCCTTTACCAAATAACCCTGTTATTCCGCACATGAAAAACTCCACAATATTCGAATAGAATACTTTTAATATCAATTAATTAATGTCTATGCGACGAGGGTGTGCATAGGTATGCGCATAGACATCTACATTGGTCGCTACTTATTTTCAGTATGGTTAAAGCAAAATTTCAATTGGCTTTGGTTGACTCAAAAACAAGTGTGGACTGGCCGTGAAACCATACGCACCTGATTGGAATATGGCGATAATATCCCCAATTTCAGCCTTCGGCAGTGGTAAATCAGATGCCAAAGTATCAATAGGTGTGCATAAAGGACCCACAATGTGGTATTCCTGCTCGTCCTCTGAGAGCATCTTATTGGCAATCGCAATCGGGTAGTTTTGTCTAAATACCTGCCCAAAGTTACCCGTTGCTGATAAGTGATGATGTAAACCGCCATTAGTTACGATGAATCTCTTACCACGAGAATCTTTAATATCAGTTACTTTACAAAGGTATACCCCGGCTTCAGCAACAAGGTAACGGCCCAATTCCATTTCAACTTCACATTCGCCAATGTTTGCATGCCATTGGTCAATTTGATGACCTAACACTTGCGAAATATTCGATAAATCCAGATCCTGTTCTTTATCAAAATAAGGGATCCCTAACCCCCCGCCGATATTGAGTTTTTTTAGTGAGAGACCAAACTCTTCAACAATGCTAGCTGCTGTTTCAAAGGTCTTCTGATAAATGACACACAGTGCTTCTGCATTGAGATTTTGCGAACCAGAAAACAGGTGTAAACCAACAATTTCTTGCTTGTCGCGTACTTCCTGCATTAGCTCGGTTAGCATTTCTCTATCCGTGCCAAATTGCAGCGCATTGCCACCCATTGCCATACCAGTTCCTTTAACTTTGAAGTCTGGGTTGATACGCAGCGCGAGATTGACATGCTCTACGCCTAGTCTGTCTTTTGCTTCGTAAATACGCTTTAACTCACCGACAGATTCAACATTGAGTGTAATACCTGCAGCCACAGCACTCGCTATATCTTCCTCAGATTTACCAGGTCCCGCCATAGAAATATCAAATGCCGGCGTATTGGTCTCAAGTGCCAATTTCAACTCCTGATGGCTTGCAACATCTAGCCCATCAAGCATTTGGGAAATAAAATGCACAACAGAAGGCGATGGATTCGCTTTCATTGCATAGTGAATATTGAGCTTTTCTGGCATGGCCGCTTTCAAAGCCTGTATGCGCGCTTTAATTAAAGATTTATCGTATACATAGCAAGGTAATGAGCCAGCAATAGCCTGTACTCTATCAAGGCCCAACCCATTAATTAGTAACCCCTGCTCATTGGCCTTAAATTTTATTCTATTATCTAACATGTTGATTCTTCCGCTAAATTTTTTACATTTTCCGTTATAGGATGGCGCCCTCTATACGGGCTAACACTTGAAACATTTTTTACCTGCAGCACAGGTGTCTGTTGATATAATGCGATTGCTTTGAGCCACTGTTCGGGGTCTTGCAAATCCAGACTAGCCACTTGATCAATCAAAGCATGGTGTTGGGCAGTTTCTTCTTCTGTATAAGTAAGCTTCAACATGTAGCCCCAGCAATCCCAAAGTAGACTTTCGTATTCCACGCTCGCAGCCAAGTCACGCATTACACTGTTTCTAACTACTATGGATGCCCATAAATCATCAAATTTAAAGCCACTAAATTGACGCAGCTTACTATTGTCTTGGCGAGCCATATTCCATGCATCACAAGCACCAATATATTCGCTTCTAGGTAGGTCCCAAGCGCACAAGTCTAGGCTGTATTCTTGCTTGTATTCAGTGGTTAACATTGGCTCAGCATATTTCCAGCATTGCTCTTTTTCGTCCCAATAATCCACTATGGTATGGTCAATATAGGGGTAGCAAGCATTAAAGCAGTGGCGAATAAACCCATATCTAACCCTTGCTGGAATATTGTAGTGACGTAGCCAGCTTACCAATACAAGGCAGTTATCTCGGCACACGCCCATAACTCGCTTTGATAAAGGCGTACCTTTGCGCCAAGTAATAGGCTGTAGTGAATGGCTGTGCTTTAAAATGGCCTCTGCATAACGTAAATCCACCTCGTGCTGTTTACTGTCGTCAATCGTGTGCCCTTTGTTCATTACATCTCGCTGAAACTGAGCGTAAATTGAACCTACTGAATCAATAACTTCCTGAAAGTTCTCTCGTGGATCAACAGCGTCGAAATAGCTAGCCATTGAACCTGGATCAGACAAGACGGTGTGCTTTGCTGCACTTTTCAACATACATTCCAGCGCACTCATGAGGCGACCTCATCGAATGTATTCAACCAGTTTTTTAAGTGCGTTCTGAGTGCGATATAGTTCACCTTATTGTTTTGACTTAATGGTAAATCATAAAAAATGACATAGGCGGGACGCATGTATTCCGGTAATGCTTGCTTGCACTTATTAAGAATTGATGCCTGATCATGGTCACTATTAAAAGGGGTATAAATCACGAAATCATCACAGAAGTTGTCGTCACCAATCGCAACTACAGCCAATGCACTCAGGCCTGTTACCTGCTTTAACTGCGTTTCAAGGTCTAAGCGCTCAATACGATAACCGGCGATTTTCATCCGATCATCGGTGCGTCCAAGAAAGGTTAATGAGCCCGTATTCGACAGCTCAACTAAATCGTTAGTTTTGTACCATACGATGCCATCTTCACCCTCAATATAGGCTTTGGCAGTTTTTACTTTATCCTTAAAATATCCATCTGTGATCTGAGAACCCGACAAATATAGCTCTCCTTGGCCCACCCTGATTGGATTACCATCATCATCCAACACTTTCGTCGCCTGATTATCGAATGCTCTTCCAATGGGCACATACTGGCTTGGGTCGTCACTCTGCCACTGATGCCATGTGAAAGCGACCGTTGCCTCAGCCGGACCATAAAAATTATAAATCGCTGAGTTAGGCGTAATTTTTGCCCAGTATTCGCATAATTCACGACTTAAAGGCTCTCCGGCAAACATGCTCACTTCCATTGCCGGTAAGTAGTCTGCGACATTAAAGCCATTACTACGCACCTGATTAACTGCGGCAGGCACCATTAAGCTGTGGGTTACATGATTAAACTTCATTTCTATCATCATGCGTTTTTCTGAAGAGTGAGAAAGTAAGCACACAGCAGCCCCTTTTGACCATGGCACATATAAGTCGTGCATATGTAAGTCAGATGCATAACTGGTCGTATGCGAAAATACGTGCTTTTCATGTACAGGAAATACCGACGTCACGTTCTCGATATAACGACAAATGTTTGCATGGCTCAACAAAACGCCTTTTGGAATACCTGTACTACCTGACGTAAACATCATGACCGCATACGGGTTCTCTACTCTGACTTGCCAATCGGCCTCATAAGCGCCATCCAATTGAGCCAAGCAACGTTCATCAACGGTAAGACGCTCTCCCGCTAACGCCAAGATAGCGTTAACCTTGGTTGTCTGTTGAGATTTAACAACAAAGCAAGCTTCTTCTAATTGCTCAACGATAACCTGACAACGCTCCAATGGTGCATCAGGAAAGATTGGCACATAAGTTTTATTTGCTAATAATGACGCAATCATTGCAACATAGCGGTCGGTATCATTATCCATGTACAAAACACAAAAGTTTGAGCTAGATTGCAGTAGAATTCGAGCAAGTGCTTGCGCTTTAGTGACAAGCTGTAAATAGCTTACATGTCTACCTTGATCGATCAGCGCTGTTGCCTCTGGAAATTGACGGCTCGATGCCATAATAAGTTCAGCGATATTGTCATTGTTATTTATTGATTTTATTGTTGTATTCATGCGATCACCTCGACAGGTTCCATCATCATATTTTTTAATCGTTGTTTTAATTTGGGGTATTCGACCTTTAAGTTTTGACTTATCGGCAATGCTTCAATGTAAACTTCACCAGGGCATAGACGAGCTGGTAATGCTTGCTGACATTTGTGCAAAAATTCACTCTTTGTGGTTTGTCCTGGCGCAATAAATACCGCGAAGGTTTTGCAGAAATTGCTCTCTCCCACAGGAACAACAGCCAATGCACTAACCCCTGTTGCTTTGCGGATCTCATTTTCCAGTTCTAGGCGTTCAATGCGCAGCCCAGACACCTTTAGTCTATCGTCTGCTCGTCCTTCAAAGGTCAGTCGCGACTGTTCGTCATACTTGCAATAATCGCCCGTCCGGTACCAAATTTGCGGAGAATCTTCAAAGTAAGCAAATGATTCCACCTTTTCTATGTGGTTATAGTAACCAGCACTAACCTGAGGACCATTTAAGTACAACTCTCCCACCTCATGCGCCGATACTTGGTTACCTTTATCATCAACAACTCTCACCTCATGGCCTGGAAATGGCTGGCCAATTGGCACGACTTTGCCACTTTGCTCAGGTGTCCATTGTTGATAAGTGAAAATTACCGTCGCTTCTGTTGGTCCGTAAACATTGAAATAGTCGCTGTTCGGCGCAATATTGGCCCAGTAAGTTAAAATATCTGAATACACCGGCTCACCGCCAAATAAGCTGACCTGCATATCAGGTAAAAATCCAGGAACGTTAAATCCACCTCGTTTAAACTCATTTACTACGCACGGCGCTAATAGGCTGTGTGTGATCCCCTTTTCTCTTAGGCTCAAAAAGAGGTTGTTGTGAGCATGGTTCTCAAAAATGCACACTCGAGCACCTGCAAACCAAGGCACAAAGATATCGTGGATATGACAATCAAATGCGTAGCTAGCCATATGACAAAACCTAGCATCTGACTTAACCTGCAACCATCCCATAATATTGCCTAGGTAAGCGCCAATATTAGCGTGACTAATAAGCACACCTTTTGGCGATCCAGTACTACCAGAGGTGAACAACATGACCGCATCGCCGTTACGTGAAACCACTTTGTCTGGTAGTTGCCACTGCGGCTCATCACAAGCGAAGTGCTCTTTGCCTAAACACAGTGCTGTTGACGCTAAGTTTTCGCGCATCGTAGCAACCTTCTCTTGTTGCTCAGACGCGATGATATAACACGCCTCATCGGCATCGATCTGCGACATAATCGTCAAACAGCGCTCTATCGAGCCTCGTTTAGTTGAAATTGGCACATACGTTTTATTTGCCAACAGAGACGCGATCACTGCGATGTACCTATCAATGTTATTATCGATATACAAGACGCAGAACTTCTTACTATTTCTTGCCAGTTCAGCTGCCAAAACCTTGGCTCTTCCAAGGAGCTCTAAGTAGGTATATTCAACACCATCAACATCGATTGCGATCGCATCAGGTGTTTTTCTTGCGCTATCAATAAAATAATTAACGATAGAAACTGGTGATTCATTATTTTTTTGCTGTGTAATATCAGTATTCATCAGCTTTCCTTAACTTATATGCGTTTGATTCATATTATTTTTCTTGAGTTAGCCTACGTAGCGCCACAAGATACCGTTAAAGGTCGCACCTAACCCAGCATTACCTGACAGAAGGAGATCTCCGCGTTCTAGCAGATCATCTAACAACATTGATTCAAGATTGATAAAGGTATCGGAACCGAAGCAATGAGCAGTTTTAGCGATGTTTTTAAAATAAATTTTGCTAGATGGAAAACCGCTTGCATCCGCTACTCGCTTCCAAGAAATGATGTTTACGTTGTGCGGCACGATTGCTTTGATTTGATCGTAGCTAGTATCAGCGAGTTCTAACGCCTCTGATAGCGTTTCGCTAAGACGCGTTGCATATTCATCTTGAAACTCAGTCAGTGTTTCCCCTTCTTCCCAAGAGCAAGCAGCATGCTGACCATAAACCTTTTTGGTATTCGAGACGAGTTCGAATCCTTTCTCTTCTCGACTGTAAAGGCTCAGAGCAAACGCATCTCCAAGGATCGTCGAATCCTTTATGATTTGTGCTTCTTTGTTATGTGCGACATCCGAAGTAAGAATAATTGCCTTATTTGAAGGACAATCGCCAATAAGCGTATTGATAATATCCAGTGCAAAACTTGGGTTGGCACACTTATTGGTGTTCATGCCAAATACAATGGCATTATCAAGCCCCAGGCGTGTTTTCAAACTGGTTAACCATGTTTGTGAGAAAGGTTGAAATTGAGACACTGTGTGACAGAAAATCAATAACTTTACATCTGTTCGGTCTACATTATTGTCTTCTAACAGCTGCTCACAATATTGAACGGTAATATCATCGAACGGTTCGTCACTCACAGGAATACGGTCTAAACCATACAAGCGATGGTATATATTCAATTCCATTTCTGACAGTCCATATCTGTGACTGAGTTCAAAAATGCTTTGCGTTTTTGGAATATATTTTTTTATATCATTTAGGTAGAGCATGAGCGGATATTCCCTTTTGATCTTTTTTTAACAATGCAGAAAGCTTAAAAGCGTGATAGGTAACAGCAGGCAGTAAAAACATAATGACAACTGTGGCGAAGATCATTCCGTACAAAATCATCCAGCCAACTTGTAAGCGATATGCCGCACCTGCACCTGTAGCCATACACAAAGGAATTGCGCCTAACACCATAGAAAAAGTTGTCATGATGATGGCCCTAAACCTGTCTCCCGCTGCTTGTAAAACAGCCTCGTATAACGGTTTTTCCTTTATATAAATAAGCACTAAGTTCATGATTAGAATGGCATGCTTTAAAATCAGTCCGAGCAAGGTCAATATCGCGATCTGCGAAAAGATATTGAGCGAATTTTCAGATAGATATAAGTAGCCAAATGCGCCGGACAAGGTGATCGGAAAGACGGTTAAAACGACTAACAGCGCTTCGAGTGAACGGCCATATAGAATGATGAGTAAAAAAGTAATTAATATAACGGCAAGTATTAGTGTCAGTATGGCTTGTTGTTGCTGTTGAAAGAAGCTACGACTTGCGCCTGAATAGTCAGATTGAAACCTGCCATCATTGTTTGCAGCAAACGCTTTGTCGAACGTATCAATAGCCGCTGACAGCGCGGTGTTATGACTCAGTTCTCCGCTGATCACAACGGCTTTTTGAGCGTTAAATTTGTTTAACGTCTGTGGCCTAGCCTGAATATCAAAAGTTGCCACAGAAGACAGTGGAATTAACTCTCCTAAGTTGTTTCGAACTTTAATTTCAGCGACTTCATCCATTTGTTTATAAATGGAATTTTCATTATGAATAATCACGTCATAAGTGCGGCCATTAACACCTATTTTCTGTACATAACTTGAGCTATATAGCAACGATATAACTGTTGCGATACGATCTGGCGATACACCAACTTGCGCAGCCCTATCGCGGTCAATGTTAATCTGAATATATGGGATGTTATATTTAAGGTCTTGAATAACATATGCAAAGTTACCTGAGCGCCTTAAATTCATTAACAACGTATTTGATAGGTCATACAAGTCCGTATAGTTGGCTTCAACCGTCGTAATGACCGCCTGAAAAGGAATATTCGAAGCGCCTGGCAAGTATGATGGAACGATAGGAATCATTCTGAGTCCAGGCAACTCGGACAGCTTATAGAACAACTCGCCTTGCACATCGTATGCTGTTTCTGCACGTTGTGACCAATCTTTTAGTCGCAAAAACGATATCATCTGATTTTCGCCAGGGATCCCGGTCACATAGTTATAGTTCTCAACCGATGCGACGGTATCGACAATTTTCTCAAACTTATCTATATGCTGATTAACATACGATGTGCTGGCGGCTGGTGCCGCTTTCCCTATCACGATCAAAAAGTCTGGATCATCTTTCGGTGCCAGTTCTTGTTTTACCAATTGCACACTATAGATACAGCCAAAGACGATACAGCAATATGTCGCCGTCGCTACCCAAACATTACGCATATAACGCGCTAATAAGCTGTTATAGGTTAGACGTAGCATTTCAAACTTGTGCTCTAAAAACTTGCCCAAACCACCACGCTTAATGCCATTTTTAAGTAATGTACGACACATAGTGGGTGTGAGAATAAGAGAAACGGCACCAGAGATAAGCACAGAACCAGCCAACGTGATGGCGAAAGGCGTAAACAGTTGCTCAACAATGCCACCAATAAACAGGACTGGCAGATAAACTGTCACAAAGCTCAACGTTATACCAATGATTGGCTTTACAATTTCACGCGTTCCATACTCGACGGCAGATATGACATCTTCTCCCTCCTCAATTCGGCGCAAAATGTTTTCATAAACCACGATGGCATCATCAACAACAATGCCAATGGCTAACACAATTGCCAGCAAGGTCAGTGAATTGAATGAGCTATTTGACCAGTGCAGTAATAAAAAGATACCGCAGATAGAAATAGGGATTGTCACAAGCGGAACGAATACCGTATTGACGGTACCTGTACATAGATAAAGTACAAAGAATACAATCACTAATGATAAGGTTATGGTATGTGCAACTTCCCAAAGCGATGCGCGAATAAACTTAAAGGAATCAGCAATAATTTCACCCTGCAAATCATACGGGTAACGTTTCTGGGCTTCAGCTAATGCCGACTTAATCTTGCCTTCAATTTCAAGTGGGTTAACATCTTGATTCAATTTTAGCGTCAGTACAGTGGCATTTTTACCCTGATAACGTGAGAGGATCATTTCATTTTTGGCTGTAAAACTCACGTTCGCGATTTGGTCTAAGCGCACTTCGCTGCCGTTTCCAGCCTTAATTTTTATTCTTGAAAAATCATCAACATCATTAATATCAGTCATTGCTTCAATAACATAGCGATTCGTACCGTTACGTAAGTAGCCGCTCGTAGCAGGAGAGTTCTGCTCACGTAATGCGCTGAGCACATCTTGCGCATCAACATCTAAAGCTGCCATAGCATCGTTATCAAGCATTATCTTCAGTGCAAAAGGACTGCCCAATGTTTTTGCTACTGCAATCCCCTCTATCGACTCAAGCATTGGTTTCATTACACGAGAGAGGTACTCATAGGTTTGAGAGCGACTCATCTGTTCGCTGGAAAAGGCGATGGCCATATCCAAATCATCTTCAGATTGAGCAAATTGAACGACTGGCGGCTCCATATTTCCAGGTAACCCCTGCGCCGATTTCACTTTTTCAATAACTTCAACCAAAACATCTCTGTTATTCACTTCAGCTTTTAAGTTGATAGTAATCGCACTAAAAGAGTTGGCTGATTGTGCGGTAATGTAATCGACACCATCAATAGAGATCACCTGCTCTTCAAGTGCTGAAGTCACGCGGCTATCCATCACATCTGCACTGGCCCCCGGATAGTAACTGGTTACCGAAATGGCCGAGTTGTTTAGCTGTGGAAATAGCGTAAAGGGTAACTTAGTTGCTGCAAGTAAGCCTAATACCACCAGCAACAACATTGAGCTAAATACAACGGCAGGACGATTGAGAAAGTAAGTAACCATCAGATGTCCTCTTCAAACGAAATGGGCGCTGAGTGATATAGCTTATTGTGTCCATCCACAACAATGGCTTCACCGGCTTGCAGCCCTGAAGTAACAACCACGTCACTACTTTGCAGATCACCAACTTGGATAAAGCGTTTAAAAGCACGACCATGTTGCGCAACAAAAATAAATTGACCATACGGAGAGTAGTTAATCGATTGCTCAGGGATTGTGACGACTTTTTCATTCGTTTGCGTGCGCGCTTTGATCTTAACTAGATCGCCTGGGATAAGCTGACCATCAGCTATTGGTTGGTTGATAACCGCCCGTATGCGAGTTTGTTGGGTGCTATAGTTTGCAATTTCATCCACCAAAACGATATTTATTGCAATTTCCTTGCCACTTTGCACTATGCTCAATTTCTGCTCTTTTTGCAGTAAATCTCGAATATTGCGTGGGGTTTGAAACTCAACGTATAACTGTTGATTGTTGGAGAAACTGAATAGCTCATTCCCTTGCCCTAGATATGAGCCAATAGCCAAGTTGTGCACACCCACAATACCATCAAAAGGCGCATACAAGGTGTGCTCACGTAAACGCGTTTCCAAAGCGATGAGTTCTGCTTTAGCGATTTTTAGTAATATTGAGGCTTCTTCCAGATCGGCTTCTGAAACAGTGTTGCTTTTGCTCAGCCTCTGCTTTCGATCGTAGTCAATTTCTAAACGTTGTATTTCTAGGCGACTTTTAGTGATTTCAGCTTTAAGAGTGGCACTATCTAAAGATAGTAGTGCCTCTCCCTTGCGAATGAAATGACCAGGTGTTGCCGAAATACTTGTAACGATCCCCGAAACTTTAGTGGCCAACTTTATATTTTTTTGACTATAAACCTGCCCAATAAACTCGTTCTCGTGGAAGTAAGGTTGCTCTTTGCTGAGCGCAACCTTAACTTTAGTTCCCTTTTCTACTACCTCGGGGGCCGCATCCTTTACGGCATCTTTATTTTCAGCTGCAAATGCAGCGAAATAACCGAGAGAAGTAACGGCTGTTATTATCATAACGGCCATTGCTAGTTTTAAGATTTTGAATGTATTCATATTTCTATCCATCTTGCTCTTTCTAAAGTTATGCAGTCGTTTCACTCGCAGGGAACTAAATTGATTCCTTTTGTTGCGACTGCATATTTTCTAGCTGCTCTTGCTTAAGCCTTTGCTTATCAATCTTGCCGTTAAGACTTCTAGGCATTGATGAAAGCAAAATAAAGTGGTCGGGTTTTTGAAACGCTTCCAAAACGCGTGAAGAATCTTTAACTAACGCATCCATATTGGTCATTGTTTCGTCGATTACGGCATAGCAGTAAACTTCCGTTTCTGCGTCATCATTAGTTAAACCAATAATTGCACACTCTCGAACGCCATTAATGCCAAGAATATTGTCTTCCACTTCTTTTGGAATTAGCTTGCGTCCGCGAACTTTTAGCGTTTCATCTATACGTCCTTTGAAGTAGAAAAAGCCATCTTCATCCAGATAACCGTAGTCACCAGAATATAAGCAGCGGCCACCGTAAACAGGGTGAATCTTCAGCTTTTCATCTGTTTTCTCAGGCTTTCTCCAGTACCCTTGCATTACAGTGGCACCTCGAATAACTAACTGACCTACTTCATGAGGCTGACATAGCTGGCCTTGCTCATTAATGACTGATATCTCAGTGTTAGGGATTGCAATACCAACACTACCTTGCTTGGTTTTGAGATACTCCGGCGGCAAATATGTACAACGCTTACACTCCGTGAGGCCAAACATAGAGAACACCTGAGCAGCTGGAAACAGCTCTTCTAATAGCTCAAAGTGTTTACCACCTAGTGCCGCGCCCGTATTAGAGATATAACGGATACTCTCCATCGAGTAGTTACTGATAGATGAGTACTGTTTAAGTAAATCCACTAGTACAGGTACCGCAGGAAGGACCGTGGCCTGATACTTTTCGATGTTTTTCATCAGCTGGAGTGGCCAAACCATATTCTTTTCTAAGATGAAGCTGGCACCAATAGATAGAGACATGACCATTTGGTACAAACCGTAGTCAAACGATAATGGCAATGCACTGATAAACACGTCATCTTCACGATTACCTAAATACTCGGTCACAGAATCGCGAGCACAAATCATATTGCCGTGCGTCATCATTACACCCTTTGGCTCACCCGTAGAACCAGAGGTATAGATCATGGCTGCTAAATCTTCTGAAATAACATACGGAACTGTATGTTCAATGTTAATATCTTGCGCTAGATATGAGTGAATACGACTTTGCACACTATCAATATACGGCGCTTTCAACTCATCAATCGTGATAATTGCTTTTAAGGTCGAGTCGGCACCGAGTTCTGATAGCTGATTAATCACTTCGTGGGTACTAACAAATACGGTGCTCTGGCTGTCATTGATAACATATTCAATTTTTTCTATGACCTGTTCGTTACTGATCACACAAGCAACACCACCGATATTTAATGATGCCCAAAAAGACACAACCGTTTGGTGAAGGTTGCCACAACATATAACGACTCGGTCTCCCTTTGTCATACCGTTTTCTAGCAACTGTTGCGAAAACAGCTCAACTTCATGCCAAAGCTGTTGGTAAGTGAATTCACTGCTACCACAACTTAACGCGAGCTTTTGGGCAATGTGACTACTGGACAGATGTTTAAACTGGTTTACTAATGAATTTTCCATAACAAATACTCTTAATTAATTCTTATAGTTGAAGGTTTGTGTAAATCGATGCACTCATGTTGCTTACTAGGCAGTTGCACGAGCACGTATATCCCTGCTAAAACACTGCCAATAGCAATGGTTAAATAAATAATTTGCGGGTTTTGATAAAAATGATGCGCGGCATATATCAGTAACAACTGTATAGCCGTTGCAAACAAGTTGAAGCACAGCGCACGCTTCCCTTTCCCGATTTGTTCTTGCATGATTAAAAAGCTTACAAGCGGTCCAAATACGAGGTAGGAAGGTGAAACATAGTTAAAGAATTCTGCAGCAGCAGTCGCCACACCGATGTCATTGGTTAACAAGCTAACAAAGTAGCTATTGGTGAAAAATACACCTATCGCAAAGACGGAATACATAAGCAGCACACTCTTGATACAATTTCGAATGAGCTCATTCGCTTTCTCCTCCTCATCACGACCTCTAAATTCATTCACTTTAATTGCAATGCTGATACCAATAGCAACCGCAGGTAAAATAAGTAAATTTTGTAGTCGATACGCGATACCGTATGCTGATACCAATGTCGCTGAGTATTCAGATAGAATATGGCTGATAACACCAGCTTGAACAATGAAAACCATAAAGCTCAAAAATACTGGGATCACAATATTGGCGGCAATCCCATAGGTTTCTCGAAAATCACTGAAACCAATTTTAGAGAGCCAAGAGAGCTTTTTACGACGTAGCATCACTGCGAAGCTCAGTAAACATATACTGCTTGAAACAACTTGCGAGATAATGAGCGAACTGGTGCCAAGCGCTAAGTGATTTGCACAGTACCAGGTAATGAAAAAGCCACAGCAATTAGCAAGCGCAGAGCATAATGTCACCCTAAATCCACTGCCAAAGACATAACACATTGAGCCGAGCATAGTTGAACTTAGCACCAGTATCGAAGATAACAGTGCTAAGCTAACGAAGTCGCCAATTTCCGCCTGATGCACCAGCTCCACATTAAGTGCTAAGAAAAATACATCCTGCAACAGCATGAAACATAGCCAAGTAATCAGGCAAAATATTGTGATCGCTACTAACGTTACCGAAAACCGCTTAGCAAGTCGCTTTAAGTCTCCACTACCTTGGGCCATACCTGAAAAAGCAAAACCCGCGGCCTGAAAACTTTCTAAAAGCGCTACTATGTAAATACTTACAGGCACATAGATAGCTAATATATACAGATAGTCATTGTTGACCTCACCTAGGATCTTGGTGTTGACTAAAACACTTAGAACACTAAAAACAGTCGTCAATAATATCGGTATTGCTAATTTGTATACTGCTGTGACACCTTTAAACATAAATGCTCCAATTTAATCGCTTGTACCTTGCTCATCATGAATTTTGTAAGCAGGGAAATTCGTTTCGTTTAATTCCCATTGAAATATTATTCAGATGAATATTGGTGGTACCTTCCATCCACTCAAAGGCATAAACGTCGCGCACAGCTTTGCTCAACCATGGATCAAACAGAACCGCTTCTTGCAGTAATTCATTGACGGTATGTGCTGCTTTTTTAGCAACTGCACAGCATTTGATCTTTGCCAATGATGATGGCGTAGCAGCGTATGGATCTGTGTCAACACATCGAGCTGCGTCTAGATTCGTTTGTCTAGCTAACTCGATTTCCTGCTCTAGCAACTTAAGCTGATATGGGCTTATTACATTGGCGTAGTTGTCCTGAACATGGTCAACAATGGCCTGCGCGACCCCTACAGCCATGGCACTTACTGATGGACGGAATCGGTTGAATACCTTGATTAACGACATAATGCCTTGCTGCATTGGTCCAAGGTGATTGCCTAAAATGTATTGCTCATCAAGCGGCATATCTTTAATGCGCACATAACCTAAATTACAACCTCGGATGATTGTCATGTTCAGTGGCGAACGCTCTATAAATTCGCTGGCAAGCAACTCCGGCGTAATAATTGCCGCACGCATGTCGAGGAACTTGCTCTGTGAACGAAAGAGGATGGTCCCAATACCAGCGGCTGCCGCATTTCCAACCAGCATTTTTTCGCCGGAGATTTTTCCTTCAAATTGATGCGTTTCAATATTTGAAGCGTCAGAGCCTTTATTTGGTTCCGTAACGCCAAAAAAAGTTCTGCATTTATTTTCAAGTACATAGTTTTGGAAATATACTTGCTGTTCCTTACTTCCAATTTCGTCGATAATGGCACCCGACAATGATGGGCTAGGTGTTGCAAGCAGCGCTCCAGGGTCGCCATAAGCCAAAGACTCACTTACTCTGCACCGATTTTGCGTACTTGATGGCATTGCATTATTTCGTTCCAGATCCGCAACCAACTTGCCATAAACCAGTTCGCTATCTAAAAAGTTATTAACGATATAATCAGGATCATCATCAACCTTCAGCGACACTTCACGGTAAAACTCAATGAGATCTAGTCTTTCTGTGCCATAACGATGTGCAACTTTATCTTTATTAATTGTTGGCATGGCCATTTCCTCTCAAGTAAACCGTAGTTAAGGCATTTAGAACAACTTTAAGCTCGACGGAGTGGCCGGCTAACGCACCTCGGCCACCTCCAAGGTCTGTAATTTGCTGAACTAAGTCATTGGCATGTTGGTTGAATAGCTGTAACAGTGCATCATTGCTGCTATCTGATTGATATTGTGAAGCTAAATGTTCTAAATAGTTGTGGTTGGCGACCGCATGAGCCATTAATTGCGACACGGCTCCGTGTTCGAGTAAGCAAGTATCGCCCGTCGTTCTATTTGCTAAATATGAATAACTGTGACGCAAATGCTCGGCAAATAAGTCACACATTGCTTTTTGTATTCCTATTATTAAGCTGTTGTTAGTCTGTGACTTTTTTTCTGATTGATTCACTTTACCAAGTGCGAGGCCTGCATTTCTCAAAGATGCATTGTCTGCCCACTGCACATCGTTACAGTCAACAGATTTCACTTCGCTATCGATTAGCAGTCGCAAACTAGGTTGTTCTTGTTGCTCAACGGCACACAAAAACAAACTACCGCTCACAACACTATCGACTGCCTGTGTATTCGCGCTGCATATAATGTTATTTATATTAAAAGCTGATTTTCGGTTTAATTGAGCTAAGCGCTCACTCATTGTTATCATCTTGCTCTACCTGAATAAATACTAAAATGGTGCTGAGCGTTTCAAAATCTTCTTCTACATACAGGTAGTATCCATTGCTGTTTTCATCTCTAAGCTTTTCTAGAAATGAGAAGAAGGTGAGTGAAGAGGCGTCTGCCGGCAAATCATTGTAAGATATTGCTAAAGAACCACTTTTATTTATAAAGTCGGTATTCGATAGCTTGTTAAACCTAGAACCCTTGCGGCTAAACACATTAACTTCTTGGCTCTGCAATTCATTTTCGATTATTAGTGATTTGATTTTTTCGTGTATTGAGCTTGGGTTGGCGTGAATTTCCTTTTCGCTAAACTCCGCCAACTCTTTAATAGCTAACCCTGTGTTTTTAGCTGTTAGGCTCACATAACCCGTACCTGAATACTTGGGAGCAACGTTATAGCTGCCTATTGAAGAGGGACTGGTATTCTGTTGAAACGAGATTAACGCCCCATCTTGTTGTTGTACTTCAACAATTCCCTTTAGCACCCTCAAAGCAATGAGGGGTGAAATACTTCCTCTGTCAATGACATCAAAAACTGGAATATTTAATCCGTAGTGTTTCGCCATAAATGGGCCAATTGCTGGCGCATCCGAGTCAAACTCATTACCCCATTGACTGATAATGACAGGATTGAAGCTCGCTAAGTGTTGCGTAAATTCTTCAGAAACTTGCTCAAGTAACTCTATATAATTGAATTGATCGCCTTCAATTACGCTACTTTCGTCAAACTCTAGATCATATAACTGATACAAACCTCTCAACCCAACGAGGTAGCGCTCTCTAGGCTCTTTTGTTTGTAGATTTTCAGTTTTTTGATAGCCTACACGATTAAAATATACAGTCGCCATTTGGTTACTCCCATTACAAACGTGATATAAATCAGGCGTCTGCCATATTTAATTGTGAAAAGATATAATCACTAATGGTGCCGATTGTTTCAAAATGGCTTGCTTCTAATGTTTCTGGGTCAACCTTAAAACCAGCGAGTTCCTGCTCAAGTTTCATTAAAAAAACAAGTGAGTTCATAGAATCTATACCCAAATCATTTTTTAATGTTGCGCTTTCATCCATATCTAAAACTTTTTCATCTTTTACGATAGTGACTAAAACTTGCTTAATATGTGTAAGTAATTCATTGCGTTCTGTGATCATTTTTAAATTTCCTAATTAGATTAAATAAATCAAATACAGCAAGAACCATATTCATGCTCTGCGTAATTGATGAAGCTATTTTATGAAGGCAAGGAAATTGATGTGTTATGTCGAACTTATTTAATAATGAACTTTCATTAACAGTGCATTAAATTCGCATTAGGAATAGCTTAGGATACCAAAATTAAAGGAGTTTATTGTAAGCAAGCACCAACCAATGATACACTTTACCTAAGGTTAAGAGAGTAAAAATTAGAGAATTAGCGCAATAGTTAATAACAAATTGGTCATAAAGTAGATGATAAATCTTACAAAACTCGCAAAACCTGTTGTTATCCTCTACGCAAAAAATTGATACAGAGTTCGAAATCCACGACGGGATCACACTTTGTAAAAAGGCTTTAACACCCGGCCCTTTTCTGATCGAATAACGCCGATTTTATCACTACCTACTTGTCAGTTATGTCACTATTTAGTCATTGTGAACTTGTTGAAGACAAGCGTTCTTCTATCAACCATGATCTTGCTCAGGGCGGGATCACACTTTGTAAACAAGGAAAATCTATGATCTAATAGCGTTAATTTTTCCTATTTATCTATCGCAATGTCTTTATTTTCACATCTCGAATTAGTCAAAGAAAACCG
>NZ_JAAUWV010000066.1 GCF_014694405.1 Pseudoalteromonas sp. S16_S37 | reverse complement strand
AAGACTATATGGCGGGGCTCCGGCATTTTAAGAAAACCATCACTGACTTGAATTGGCAAAATTTGGATGTTAGTGATGTGTTTGAATTTAAATGATTATTTATGGGGATCCCTCAGGTACCCAACGTTATGTTGTATTTCTGACATTAATTGAAAAAGCTTGGCAATATCTTCTTTTCTTTGTAATTTTTTACTTTGCCATCGCTTATCTATCTCGTCTTTGGCAAGTGTTATCGCCTTGTCTAGCGCTTGCTCAGGGGCCACTTTTACATGAGGTTCAACTCCCACGGTTTCCCAATTGGTTTTCGTCACCGGGTTGATGGCCGTGCCAGTTGCGATAAATATGCGAAAGGTTTCGTTTATAGGAAACATACCACCTGGGTTTGCCGCCCCGCCGGTGGTTTCACCTATCAAAGTTGCACGCTCACGCGTACGCATGTTGTAGCTGAATTCTTCTGCTGCCGAGTAGGTACGCTTGCTGGTTAATACATAAAGCGGTATATCGGTAAGTTTCTTACCTGACACTTCGTCTAACACATAAAAATCACGTGTTTCATTACCTTCGCGGTAATATAAGCTGTTCAATAACAGCTTTTCATCAAAAAAATAGCTACATAAATACTGCACTGTAAAAGGTGAACCGCCGCCATTTTTTCGCAAGTCAATAATAATAGCCTGTGCAGAGGACAACACGGTCATCGCCGCATCTAAATACGCTTTAGTGTCTTCAAGCCCGCGAAAACTATTAAGCTGTAAATAGCCAATATCACCCTCAAGCATACTCACTTCTAATACCCCTTGAGAGCTCGCGCCACGATTTAATGGCTTAAGCAAATCATCTTCGAATCTAGCTTTTGCGCCGATAACATTCTCTGAACTTGGATTGACACGTACCCTTAGGTGACGATCTTTTGCTTGTGTTTGCAGCCATTCGGTCAGTGCATTAGCAAAAGCTTCAGCGTCATGATATTGGGCAAAATTACCCGCTTCAAACTCAGCTTTCAGTTTTGCAGTTGTTTGTTTAGCTACATCTTCAAAAACATAGTGCTGTTCCAAAAGCGTTGATAGCTCGGCAATGGTATGTCGTTGTATTTCAGGCGAGATTTCATCAGCCACCACTAAACCAATCACACTACCGTAAAGCAGCACGCTACCTACTAAAGACCGAATAAGGTAATTCATAAGATTGTCCCTGTTATATGAGTATTTTGAAGAATGTAAGTGATCTTGGCTGGCAAAAATTGTAAAAAAGTAAATCTTTAGCGCGGGTAAGGGTCGTATCGCCCTTCAAAACGATTGCTAATATGCTCAATCATCCCACGATGGTAATGCGCTGATGAAAAAAAAGCCTTTGGCGCCATATCAAATACGGCTTTGAACTCTCTGTTTAGATGGGCTTGATCATAAAACCCGGCCTGCAGTGCAGCATCGGTTAACACTTTACCTTTGCCTTGTTGTGCTAAGAACAAAAAATAGTTTAACCGCCAAATGCGGCTCAATTCCTTAGGCAGTAATCCACAATGAGCCATAAAATGCTTGCCTAACGTGACTTTACTTAACGAAAAATCGTTACAAATTTGATGGATTGCAACATTACCCCTGCTCAGCAAAATGGCGTTTGACTGCGCTCTAAACAGTTCAGGCAAAGTAAAATTTACCTTGCGAATAACGCTATTTAGCCAACGTTTTGCAACCTCAACACAAGCAAACAGTAATTCCTTTTCCGTTAACGAACTCGCCTGTGTAAATAACTCTGCTATTTGATTGAAGTAGAACGTAGATTGAAGCTGAGATTGCACGCACACAACAGCGTTTTTTATTTCTTTGGCGTTAAATTGGCTAAATGGTAAAAGCGCAAAAGGTTTTAACCTGATAGTAAATACCCAACTAGGTTGTTGGGATTCTAGCGTTACCATACGTGTATGTTGTCCAATTAACCACACAGATGGGGGGAGCATCTGCACGCAGTCTGGGTAGCTCAATTGGCTTTCATTTATCAACAAGTCAAACACGCCTTGGGGTAAGTAACTAACACAACTTGATATCCGCTGTAATATAAAGCACTCTACGTAAGGGCTCAGCTGCGCACTTGGCCTGCATTCAAATATCATATCAAATACTTCCTTTTATTTTATATTACCAAGTACTTAACTGTAGCATTGAGGCTGACGCGGACACGCATTGCCACGCACACAGATCACTCTAACATCAGCACTGAGACTGCGCTCCACCCAAGCAATATTTAAAATTTTTGCTACGCCCAATAGCTGCTGTTTTATCTGATGTGGAATAACACTCGCTCCTGTGTGCTTAATGCAAAGATTTTGTAGCTCTAAAACCAAATTATCAACATCGAACCCTTGGGCAGCTATGGCTGGATTTAAATCCACACCAGCACAAAGCACATGAGAATTTCCAGCTAAATCTTCAACCTGTATGGATTCACAGCAATATAGTCTAGGCTTACCTTCAACAAGTAAAATAGACAGCTGTGTACTACTTTGACTAGATATTTCGGCAAACTTTCTAAATACAGCCCAATGCTGACAAGGGTCTTGTACCGTACGCATATTTCCCCAAGGTAATGGAATGCCATTACCACGATATACCGCTTTCAATTTGCCCGGCTGATATGCATCAAAATAATGCCAGTGAGGATAAGGTGATACAACGGTCATCCGGCGCATCACAACCGAAGGAGATATATTGAGTAGCTTATGCACGCTTACTTCATAACCGTGACTATCCAGCAACTGCCGAAAAGGTACCTTAGGGCATAAAAGGGCGCCTGCAAAAAAGCTTGCTTCAAAATCACGCCAAGCATTGAGAATATCCTGCGCATTAGGGGTATTGTGATGTGCTTCTTCGCTGTGTTCGCTGCCACCAATTGTAAGTCGGCAATGCAGTCCCTCTCGATTATGTAAAACAGCATGCCCGATATGAACCGCCAAGTCATACTTCAGTCTGCTCTCACGGTTTTTCAAAAGGGTGTTTAAATATACCAAGTTAGGTGCTTCAAAATTGGATGTAAGCAAATGCTTACTTTCCTCTCCAGATTCACTAACTAGCGATTCACCGGCTTGTTCAAACCAACGCAGTTGCAAACCATGTTGCTGAGCAATCGTTATCAAATCATCACTGTTTAGATATAAATTTTTATGGCCAACGTCTTCTGCAGCGCGTTCAAGATCAGGAAAGTAATTTTGATGGTGTTCTTGGTGCGCTCGGATCAGTAAATGGGCAAACTGACGACCACTGATCCCCGTTTGCGACAGCATTTCAGGTATTGCGATTTGCAATATATCATTAGAAAACAAAAAGTTTGGCTCTAATGCCATACCTAAAACACCACCATGATTACCCTTTTGTGGTGTAATACTGTCTACTTCTGGCTCGTTATCTAAAAACCACGCTACTGGTTTTTGAAATACCTCAGACAAGTTCTCTAGCATCTCGTGGCTTGGTGTACGTTTGCCACGCTCAATCATTGATAAGTAAGACACGGAAGGCGCTGAGTGAGGATCAAAGCGAATACACCGCGCCGATAAATCCTCTAAAGTAAGGTGGTTTCGTTTGCGCAGATTGCGTATTTTTGTACCTAAAAAGTGCGACTTGCGCATCAAGCTACTTTCTTTTTTCATTATTTTTATTCCATCGAAATGCCAGCTCTATGTATAAAAATAACACAATTTGTAAAATTTACACTGTGAAATTCTTTTTGTGAAATTTTCAGCATAACTCGCATACACTGAATTTGAACACTCTCACAACTCATATACATAACGTGACAAGAATGAGGAAATATCAATGACAGCACTAACCCGTTCAAGTTTAAAATCTCGACCTATCACCTGTGAAAAGCTTGATATCGCAAAAGAATACTTAGATCAGCATTGCCCACTAGACCATGGCTCGCACCTGCATGCCACCCACTACGTGGTTTACTATAATCACTTAATGGCCTTTTTTGCCGATGGTAGCCATTGTGGGCTTAAATATCCAAAACAATTTGTCGCCTTATGTGGTCACCGAGATGACCCAACAGCGATTTTATTACGAAAAGACGACCAGCTACATATTGAGCTTAGCTTCAACCGCTGTGGAAATTCGGGACGTTTAGACCGCGCAAACGTAGATGATATTCAAGTAGAAACACCTTTAAGTGCAGTGTCTTCAAAAACAGAGCTTAAAAGACTATGGATGAGCTTTTTACATGGTGTACAAAATACCGCTAACCTTAAGCAGTATACCGCCAAAGATGGCAGTGATTACTCTTTGTGATAGGTTATAAAACATAAAGTGGTAGACGACTTGCTGAGCGAATACCACTTACTCCCATTTTTACTGCGCAGTAAAAAATACCAATTAAGTATGCTCCACCGCTTATTGCAGGGAATTGATTACAGTAACTGCCTTTTAGCTTTATGAATTAAACGAGTGTAAAATTCCGCTCTCAGCGACTTGCCTGCAAAGTCATATTAAATTTACTCGTCATATATTTTGCAAATTTATTACTCAACGCCATCCCCTTCGCATCTACTGTGTAATAGAAAGCTAATGAAAATAGGTAGATAACCCCTATGGATGATATTATTGTGAGCATTGCGGATAAATTATAATGCTCTGTAATAGCAAACACATTATTAAACATAAACATACTAAAAGTCGCAATGATCGGAATATGTATTAGGTATACCGAAAATGATACTTTCCCCATGAATACGCTGAGCTTCCCAGAAAAGGCACTGTTCAACCTACTGTTAAACAAAATTGCGTAAACGATAAAAAAACCAGACATGAAATTAGCTAAGTTATACGTATAGTTGCCAAGAAACATATGTATAAATTGATATGAAGAACTTGTGTTATGAGCACCCGCTAAATACATACCAACCAATAAGAAAGCGAAAGCTATTTTTGTTGAGAGTTGTTTACCATATAAACTAAAGAAATATCCACCAAAAAACGACATCAGTCCAAGTCCAAGCTTAGGGGATACTATCTGCTGCTGTACCCCAACAACAATAAGTATAAGAAACACAACCGCTAGGTAGGGGATTTTCAACGTTAATCGATTTAAACAAAGAGCGTAAACAACAAAAGAACCTATCAGTTCGATTTTCATCGTCCACAAAACCGGGTTGTATGCACTTTCTCCGGATATAAAAAAGACATCGATGGCACCATTATAAATGGCATCAACTAACGAAAACTCCTGACTGTGGCGATATCCATTTATCCAATCACTTAAGTGAGGACTTGAAATATCGACTCCTTTAATTGCTGCGTAGGCAATCAGACAAGACGCTAACGCTGGGATCATAAGTCTGGGATATCTCTTCAAAGCCATTGAGTAAACTTTGCCTAGTCTATTTTGATCTTTGAGCGCAACTTTAGTTAAGATATATCCGCTAAGAACGAAAAATATATATACCGCAGAAGTTCCTGAAAAGAAGAAACCAAACGGAGATTCGTGAATAAACGATTGAATCGGAAACGCTTTTTGGTCCGCCTTACCAAAGAAAGAATGAAGATATGGATAAAAGACTAAGCTCAAATGCGATATGAGAACCATAAAGCAAGCCCATCCACGGATACTCTCAACAGATAAAACTTTTTCCTGTGTTTGCATAATACTCTCTTGCGTTGAATGCCCATTTTTGGGAAGTATGTCGTCTAATACCAATGATGATGCTCTAACCTTTATCTGCCTTTGTGAGGTAGTATTGGTTAAATCAGTTTGCGATATAGGTTAATTGGGGGAACACTCCGATCTGGCATGACTTCCAAATTCAGAGGCCCATTTCTAAAAACTAACGAACAATAGGTTTTTAGTGTTGTAATACTTCTAACAAGCTATGTTACCTAGCAACATAACTTTCTGAATAAATTAAGGACGCTAGACAGCCAAAAAATGGTAGTTACAACAAATCGCTTACTTCAGAAGTGTTATCAAACCAACTAATTTTTTAACAGCACCATTGTAAACAGCTGGCGGATCCTAGCTAAGTTTTAAGACAATCACAACCATTACAAGAGTGAGACTTACCGCTTTAACTGCAGTGTTTTAACACTTTTTAATTCTCATGAAGAAATATCGATAGCGACCGTAAACTTTCCAGTAACACAAATAGAGAGGATTCAGCCTTTTCTGAGAGTAAATAAGTGTAAACTAATCTACACGTCAGGTTTTGTTGCAACAGTCTCACGGCTTTGTCGTTCTGTTATTTGGTTGGTATTCTTGCTCATTCTAATGACCGTTGAATAAAAAATTCAGGCTATCCAATAATTATTACCATAGGAACGCATTATGAGTTGCCCATACCACACTGACAACAAACCAAGTAACTACCGAGCAATGGAAAAAGACATTCACACTGACTTCAAAGATGACATGTCTTATGGTGATTACCTTAATTTGGAGCAAGTATTAAACGCTCAGAACCCACTATCAGACCAACATGATGAAATGTTGTTTATCATTATTCACCAAGCCAGCGAATTGTGGTTAAAGCTGGCAGGTCATGAGCTGTATGAAGCTATCGAAAATATAAAAAGCGGTAACTTTGGTCATGCATTTAAAGTGATCTCTAGAGTTAAACAAATTTTAAGCCAGCTGACCCAATCTTGGGGGATCTTATCAACACTCACTCCGGTTGATTATTTAAAGTTCAGAGATGCACTGGGCCATTCTTCTGGGTTTCAATCTTATGGTTATCGTAAAATAGAATTTTTGCTTGGGAATAAAAACACCGAGCTTTTGAAGGTACATGAGAGTAACCCAGCTGTACATCAAGAGCTGAGCGATATCCTGCATAAACCAAGCCTTTACGAAGAAGCCCTACAAGCGCTTAAACAGCAAGGGTTACCCATTGACGAATGCGTGCTTAATCGAGACTTTAGCCAACCATACGAAGCGAATCAGAGTGTGTTGGATGCATGGATCGAGGTCTATAAAAATGCCGATAAGTATTTTCATCTGTATGAACTCGCTGAAAAGCTCGTTGATATTGAAGATAGCTTCCAGCAGTGGCGCTTCAAACATATGTATACCGTACAACGCATCATTGGTAATAAAATGGGCACAGGCGGCTCCTCAGGTGTGGAATTCTTGAAAAAAGCCTTGGATATTAGCTTTTTCCCCGAGCTTTTTGAGCTGCGCACACACCTGTAATCTTGGAGTAAGTAAAATGATTATGGATTTAGCACTTAAGCTACAACCACACTACAGCGACTTCAAAGTCAGTGAACGTATTCTGCTTTCTGGCCACTCTCACCAAGCATGGCCCAATGTTGCTAAAAATGGCCTGCTTGAGTGTTATCAAGATGCTGCGGCTCACGTTGATGACAAATGGGGAAAGGCATTTGAAAAAGCGCAACGGGTAAAAGATTTTTATGCCAAATTACTTGGCGAAAAGAACGCACAGATAACCCTAGGGGAGTCTACCCACGAATTACTGCTGCGCTTTTTATCTGATTTAGATTGTTTTAAAAAACCACCTGGCAGAGCAATAAAAATTGTCACGACCGATGGTGAGTTTCATTCTATGCGCCGACAGCTAAACCGTTTCAAGCAGCTCAATATGCACATTGAAGTGGTGAGTGTTTCACCAAGTAATACGCTAGCACAACGCCTGATAGACAAAATTGATGGGCAAACAGATGCGGTGATGATCTCAGCTGTGTTTTACGGTACCAGTGAGATTTTTCGCGATGTTGGATTAGTTGCTCAGCATGCACATGCCATGAAAGTACCTTGTTTGGTTGACATCTATCACGCACTTAACGTTGTGCCATTTGATATCAAAACTTGGCAACTTGAACATGCCTTTATTGTCTCTGGTGGCTATAAATATTGCCAAGCTGGTGAAGGTAACTGCATGATGCGTATTCCGCAAGGTTATAACGGCAGCCCAATTATCACAGGCTGGTATGCTGAGTTTAGTGTGCTATCCCAAGCACCTGGTCAAGTGAGCTATGGACCTGGCTATCATGCCTTTGAAGGCGCAACGTATGACCCAAGTAGTCACTATCGCGCCGCGGCAGTATTTGACTTTTTTGATCAAAAAAATTTAGATATAAATACATTAAGGGCTATCAATCAACAGCAAATAACGACTTTACGTGATGGTATTATGTCCGTACCTAAACTTGCACAAGCTTTTAATCTGGCCAGTCATAAACATCAAGACAATGGTGGCTTTTTAGCGCTGACAACACCTCATGCTAATTTATGGGTATCAAAATTACATGAGCAAGGTATTCAGTCTGATAGCCGAGGTGAACAATTACGTTTAGGACCTGCACCATACGTCAGTCAAAGCCAACTCGAGCAGGCTTTAAATGTGATGGAAGATATTGTCACTGGCATCTAGTAAAGTGCTTAGAAATACAAAAACTCAGTGTGATATTTCCCTGTCACACTGAGCGTCGATAAATCAGCTGGCTATTTCATTGGCCTTTTGAGAGGCCTTTCGGAGTTTTAGTTTGGGACCTAAAATGCCAATTGAGAGTCCTGATAAAATCAAAATCGCGCCAACCATTTCAAGGTAGGCTAGCTGTTCTCCAAGCATAATATTAGCACCAAAAATCCCGCTTATAGGGATCAATAAAGCAAATGGCGTAATGCTTGCGGCACTGTATTTACTTAATAAATATCCCCAAATTGCAAATGCCAATAAAGTAGAAACATAGCCCACATAAGCAAGAGATAGCCAAGACTGTACAGACATATTGCTTAGCAACATCACAGGTTGTGAGGTCTCAAAAAAGTACGACAATACGAATAAAGGAATGGGAGGTACAGCACTTACCCAAACCATAAAATGCAAAAGATTTACGCCTTGCATGCCCTTCATTATAAGGTTGGCAAATGCCCAAAACAACGCAGCAAGTAGAATCAAAACAACGCCTTGAGGGGTGGCGCCTGCGTTTGTAGTCATGAAAAATAAACTAAACCCAACGCCTGCAATAACGATACCCATGAGTTGAAAGAACGATAAATACTCTTTAAAAATCAACACACTTAAAAGAATCGTAAAAATCACCTGAACTTGCAGCAGTAATGAAGCGATTCCTGCGGAGGCATCTTCTTTCATCGCAAAAAAAAGTAGGCTGAATTTAAACACACCTAATAATATGCCTACCCCAAGCACACGCCAGAAGGGAGTTTTTGGAAATGGTACAAACAGTATTGCTGGTATTGCGACAATGAAAAACCTTAGGCCAGAGAACAGTATAGGCGGTAGATCTGCCAACCCAAACTTGATCACCGAGAAGTTTAACCCCCATGCAATAACAACCATTAACGCCAGCAATACCCCTTTTAGATCCATCTCAATTACTCACTGTATAATTCAAATCAATTTTTATACATGAGTTTGTACCTATTGGAAAGCACTGTGCAGCACTCACAATTTGAGCACTGCACTTTTATTGAAATACTAAACTGAATAAGCTTGGCTCATTATCGTAATAGATTGCTTATAGTGGCGATTATTGTAGAGCCCCTCAAACCACGAAGATAAATTCAAAAGATGTTTAAAATCTATATTGTTTTTTTTGCAAATAAAGTACTGTAGTGAACAAAGAAATGTCTGCAATACTGTATTGTTCAGCTACAAAAGGATTTATTTTCAATGCTGAATCTAATATTTCAAGCAATATAAGGGCCTGCTCTTGCGCATGCTCTATAGCAGTTAGATCGGCATTTTTACCAAGCACCACATTGTTAAAATTAATTGTCACTGCCTCGATATTAAGACGAGTATGATTCCAATCTAGCCATTGCTCTACTCGGTAGCGATTGCTACCATTTGAATATAATCGACCGTCTGCATATTTATCACATAAATAGCGCATAATCGCGTGTGACTCCCAAAGCACAACGCTACCATCTTGTAATATCGGCACTTTACCATTGGGATTAAGCACTAAAAAATCCTCATTTAGATTTTCTTCCATGAGTTCAACCTCATAAATCTCACCCTTAATAGCGAGTTCATTTAATAAAATTTGAACGCGTGCAGCATGATTTGACCAAGGATGTGTATATAATTTCATAAATACCTTCTGTGTTTTATAAATTAAACTGTCGTTTATATGCTCAAGACATACATCCATTTAGACTCAATGCCGAACATATGTGTGACCACTTTTTTGCTGGCAACACACACCACCATCTTTTGAGTTGATTTTATTTTCTTGCTGTTAGCCAATATCGTTATGAGATAAAGTAAGTGTTAAATCACTAAAGGGAATTAAATTGTTTTATGAGTCGATTTGCTGATCAACTTCAAATCTCATCACAAACTATCGTGTGCGCTCAGTGTGGAGATCTTAAAGCTATTAATGAAGTACTCAGCAAAGTGGTTGAAGCGGTAAAACCGCTCGCGCTGCGATTTTTAGGAAATTGCCATGATGCTGAAGAAGCTTGTCAAGAAATAACCTTGAGAGTAAATAAATACCTTCATACATTTAAGGGAGATGCAAAATTTAGTACCTGGGTCTATAGAGTTGCTGTTAATCAACTCATCTCTATAAAAGCCACTTTCAAGACACAAGATGCACAAAGCTTTGATGACTTTGAAAAAACACTCTACACCGATATGAGTAGCATAGAGAGTGAACTCGTTGATTTACCCGATTACCATCGTATGCTCGAAGAAATAAGAATTGCTTGTGCTTTAGCCATGCTGCAATGTTTGGGCGATGATTTACGAATGGCTTACTTATTAGGTGAAATTTTAGATTTTGACCAACAAGAAGCATCCGAAATATTATCAATATCAACGGGTACTTATCGTAAACGACTATCACGTGCTCGACGGAACATAGTGGCATTTATGTCTAAAAATTGTGGCTTTATTGCGCCAGAAAACCCATGCAGGTGTACAAAACAACTTGATAAATGTCTCAAAAACCAATGTATCAGTCGATCAAAATTTGAATTTGCTCCGCAACAGTTTGACGAAAAAACATGGTCACAAGCACAGTCTTATATTCAAACCATCAACAGCATTGAAGCTAAAGTTCAAGCTGCTTATCGTAATGTACGTTCCTAATCAGTGCCCGTTTTTTGTCATAAACGCGTATAAAAGAGCGACCCATAACATGGGCCGCTCAACTTTACATATTACCTAGTTCAATCATCATCGCCGTATACATTCTCAAGTTTAACTTAAGTTGTTCAACGGTAATGAATTCATGTTCTGAATGGCCGGTGTAAGGCTTGCCGGGCATTGATGGGCCAAAGCTTACAGCATTATCAAACAATTTAGCATTGGTACCACCACCAATCGACACGAACCCCGCATCTTCGTCTTGCGTATAGTGCTTAAAAATATCTAACAACTTTTGTGCGTGAGGTGCGCTATCGAGCAACATAGGCTCACCCAATTCAACTTCAAGCCCAGCAAGAGTGACATTATGCGCTTGTTGCCATGCGTTAATTGCTTGTGCTATCTGCAGCTCCAACTGTGAGGCAGTTTTGCCCACCGGTCTACGTAAGTTTATTGACAATGTAAGCGCATCACCTTGGCGTGACAATAGTGTTGGTGCAACCGTCATTGGCCCCATAAAGTCATGACTATATGCAATATCGCCAAAATGCTTGCCATACAAATCCGTACCAACAAGCTCACTTAAAAACATGACAGCTTGCCCGTCTGCATTTTCAGCCAACTTAACTCCACTAAATAGTGCCGCTAAATGGCCGATTGCATTTACACCGGCTTCTGGCTCTGAAGAATGCGCAGAAATACCTTTAACCGAAACTTTTACGCCTTCAGGCTGTTTAATGAATTGTACTTTTGCTTTGCTGAAACTACTGGCTTGCGCTTTTAGCTTATCTAGCAACTCAGTAGAGGCGTGATGTAATATCAAGCTTGCATCTTCGGGGATCTGACTTTTGAATGCCCCACCCTTCAATTCGCTGACATATACGCCCGTTTGCTCTGCAGAACCACTAAATGTTGGTTCAATCAAACTCCAGCCTTTTTCAGCAACTACAACTGGGTAACTCGCATCTATTGTGATGGCATACTTCGGCTGCTCATAAGTTTTCATAAAAGCCTTCAGAGGCTCCCAGTCAGACTCTTCAGCAAGGTAAATCATTAATTCAATGCGATTACTAAGCTCTATACCATTGTCTTTAATGGCTTTCATTGCATACAGCGCTGTTGCAATCGGCCCCTTGTCATCTTCTGTACCTCGGGCTATTAGCTTGCCAGGCTCTGACGTTGTATCTAATTCAAATGGACTTTTTTGCCATTTACTTGCATCAGCGGGCTGCACATCCCCATGCGTTACCACGGTAACTTTTTGCGACTGTTTACCAAGCCCAATCAGTACCGTGTGACCTTTATCCTGATAATCTAGGCCAAGCTGTGCGGCTTTCATTTTTAACAACTGCTTAAATCCGATGAACGCAGGGTTTAGCGGTGTGGCAATCCCCTCTTGATTTACTGTCGCAAATGAGACCATATTCGCTAAGGTATGAATTTGTGCTTGTTGATAGTTATTTACCGCATACTCAGCGGTTGAGTGACTAATATCTGCAATATTCGCCTGTACACCATGTGCAAACATAGCCAAGGCCAGAGTAACAAAACGGATCATATTTATTCCTTAGATAAACACAAACAACAAAGGGGCTTTCGCCCCATAAAGATTAATGTTGCTATTACTGTAAACGTTAAGCTTGTTTTTGCTGCTCAATCCAACGATTAACGTCGTCTTCAACAATAGCTAAAGGACGTGCGCCTTTTAACAAAATAAGGTCATGAAACGCTTTAATATCAAACTTATCGCCTAAAGCATCTTTTGCCTTATCACGCAGCTCTACCAGCTTTAACATGCCCAGCTTGTAGCCCAAAGCTTGGCCTGGCCATGCTATGTAGCGGTCAATTGCAGCGGTTACATCGCTCATTGCCGTACCTGTTGCTTGCGCAAAGTATTCAATGGCTTGCTGACGAGTCCAACGTTTGTGATGCAGACCAGTATCAACAACCAAACGTGCAGCTCGATACACTTCAGCCTGCAAGCGACCTAAGTCCCCAAACGGGTCGTTTTCATACATCCCCATTTCATAAGCCACAAGTTCAGAATACAATGCCCAACCTTCAATATAAGCATTAAATGACGCATTCTGACGCATTAAGCCAATATCTGTTTGCAGCATGTTCAAAGCAATTTGGAAGTGATGTCCAGGAACCGCTTCATGATAAGTCAGAGTTTTCATCGCAAAGCTTGGCACCGCTTTCATATCTTTTAAGTTGATAGCAAATATGCCAGGGCGACTACCATCAAGCGATGGCCCATTGTAATAACCACCCGGAGCGCCTGCTTCTACTGCTTTTGGAATACGTTTTACTTCCACTTTTTGTGGTGGCAAGGTAGAAAACAGCGTTGGCGCTTTTTTATTAATGGTTTCAATTTCACCACGTAAGAAAGTCAGCAGCTTTTCACGGCCTTCGTCGCTGTCTTCGTACAAAAAGCGCTCTTCTTCATTGAGTTGCTTCATTCTATCGCCAACACTACCTTCGCTGTAGCCATTCGCTTTTAGAATTTCATCCATGCGTTTAGTGATACGCTCAACTTCTTGTAAGCCGATATTATGGATTTCTTCAGCACTCATATCTGAATCAGCAAGATAAGTGATGGCATGCTGATAAAACGCTTCACCGTTTGGTTGTGCCCAAATACCTACCTTTGTAGGTGCTTTTGCTTCAAGCGTTTTCATGTCAGCAGTTACTTTAGCAAAAGCAGGATAAATTTTATCTTTTACTATCGCAGTTGCTTGACTGAAATAATCTTGTTTTGCTGTATCAGATAAATCGGCAACGTCAGCTAGTTTTTGCTCAAAAGAGCTCACTAATGGGTGCTGTGCAGCGTCGGGCGCAGTAAAGTTATCTAGGTACCCCAATGTATTTTCAAACAACGGCTTAGGTAAAATCACGCCTTTTTGGGCATCTGCCATTGCCTTTGAGCGCACTTGCTCCGTCATTTTTGCAAATGCTTCAAGGCGAGCTAAATAGTTTTGTGCATCTTGTTTTGACTCAACCCCATGTTGGTCTTTCAATACATTTGGAATATCGACCAATGGACCAGACAGTTGGTTGATTATATAGGGTAAATGCCCACCCCAAGTATCTATGTAACCCGCAGAAAACTGACTATGACCAGCATAATATAGAGCGAGCACTTCGTTCACTTTTACATGCAACAGCGCATCATCACTAAGCTGTGCACTTTGCAAACTTTTAAGCTGCTCCGCCGCTTTGTTCATGTCAATTTGCAGTGCTTGCATCCCAGCTAATGAGTAATTTGGTAGCCGGTCAGCATAATCACTATATTGCTCAGGCGATAACTTTAGCGACGTTGCCAAGGCTGGCTGGTGTATAATAAAAGTTTGCGTATATTGATCTACAACATCATCAACTGAAGCTGAACTTGCTGCAGCTGATACCTCTGCCGCACTCCTGGTAGCTGAATTAGGTGAATTACTCTCAGAAGAACACCCAGCAAGGGCAAAAAGAACGGCTAAGCTGACTAAGCTTGCTTTTTTCATAACAAAACTCCGTTGGTAACTGTTGCGCAATTAAAGTATAGGTATTGATTTATTAATTATTCTTCTCAAGTTACAGCAATACCATTTTTAGCCTACAATATACAGCTTTATGAGGTGAGCGACATCTCATAAAGTGCGCAAATATGTCTGCAGTTTTTCATTAAAAGTCTGAAAATGTACGCGCTAAACTAAGGAAGTTAAACCAGATACACAGTGTCGGCTTTGGTTGCACTTAACAATAACCGACGTTTACCTAGCTGCTCTATTGATGAAATACCCTGCATAGAGTTTTTTTTTCATCATTGTAAGAAGTTGCTTCAGACAAAGTGCCATTTGCTTGCACGCGCAATTGTACTAATCCGCTACCATGCACACATACGGCAAACAAATGTCTTCCATCATTGGAAAGTACTAATGTACCAACCCCTTTTAGCCCTTCAGCAGTGATGCTCTGAACATGGTTGAAAAAATAACTAATAGAAAGTAAAGCGAATATATTCAATAAAATACTGACTTTTACCAGCAGATAAATCAATCATGCTAGTTTAAGGATAGGATAGAACAGTCAGAATCTTCGCCGCAAAAAGAATGAAAACTCAGCACTATATTTTGATATGTATAAATGAAAAAGCGGCCGCACTTCCGTATACCGGCCGCTTATTAAACCGAGGGATTAGTTTATTTTCGTATCTAAGTTCTTAAGACCTAAATTTGCCGATACCACAGTGCCTTCTTTTTTCAAGTCAGCTAATACCTTTGTCAGGTTTTGCTCTGACGCTGTAACAACATAGAATGACTTATAAGCTTGCTTTAACGTTAAGCCATGCGCTTTGGCAACTTCATCAGCATCAGCGAAACTTGCTAATTGAATAAGTACTTCACCCGTTGCCTCATAAGCACTCAAGCCATTATCACCTATGATGATTTGACCTTTAGTTACAGCTTCACCATTGAGCACATCACCAACAGTCGTTTGACCATCAAGTTGCAATTGGCTGAAATCTTGAACTGTAATATCCTTCAATCCATCAAATGAAACGGGGGTATTTGCAAACACCGCGCTAGATGCAGTTAACGCACATAAAACAAATAGTTTTTTCATTGTCATACTCCTTAGTGGCCGTAAATACGAATTGACCAATCTTTTAATACACCCAGATCGGTATTGTTGTTACCATTCGTGCCAAAGAAGCCTCTTGCTGGATGGTAAATTAACGTACGGCTAGTGCCCTTATCAGTATCAAGCACTTTAATCGTCCAGTTACCTTGCGATTGCTCGCCATAGAAGTGGTGACTCAACATGATTGTATCCGTATATCCGCCATCAGTACCATTTAAGAAACCAGTTCTTGCACTCATCACAACACTGCGCGTGCCCGATGGCGACGTAAGCTCAATCGCTAAATCACGAAGACGTGTATGATCAATGTTCACTTTTAATTGAACAGCTTCAATCGTTAAGTTTTCAGCAACACTCATGGTACTTTGTGCGCCTGCTAAATCAGCATCAGGAATAGTGACATTCGCGTTCTTAGCCTGCCAGTCTGTCACTTGCAATTTAGGAAGGGATACACCGGTAAATAGCGCTTTATAAACAGCTTCATCTACATTAACCGCACCTAAGCCATAAAAATTATGGAAGTTATAACCTGCAGCGTTAGTTTGCCATCCTGGAATGGCGTCATAGCTGACAGTTTCACCTGTTGCAGATTCAAAGTTCAAAGTTACGCCATTGTGTTGTGGGTCAACTTTGCGTGCTGTTGTAGCCAATAAATGGCGCACAGTTCTAGCATCAAGTGCCGGGTTTGCCGACATCACAGTAGCAACTGCACCCGCGGTATTTGGCGCAGCAGAAGATGTACCGTTCATTACCCCTGTAAAGTTACAATTTGGGTCTAGGTCAGAGCCTCCATGTAAGCTATTTTTGTGTGCACCTGAGACGTTCATGCCTCTATCACAACCTGTCAAGTCAACAGTCACCATTGCTGGTTTGTCTTCACCATATTCACCACCTGGCGCTGACAAGAATACGTTCGCACCAACAGAAGAGTATGACGCTAATTTACCTTCAGCGTTTAACGATGATACCACTAGGTTCCAAAACGATGTATTTAGGTCTGAAATATTAGCGTTATGAAATGGTAGGCCCTGATTGTTTATCGTCTGGCCGTTTTCAAATGGTAATACGTAGAAGCGCTCACCGTTGATGTATGTGGTATAGTAACGGAACGAGTTACCCGCCGACTTCACATAAATAGCACCTCTTCCCCAATGACTATCCAAAGTAATGTCTTGCATAACCGTCTCTTGCAAGGCAAATGTCGGATCGTCATTTGCGTCACCATTAACAGGCGCAGAAGGTGTACTACCGTAGCTTTGGTTGAATACACGCGGATCTGTAAAGCGGTCAAGCGCTCTAAAGTCTTCGTTTAATCCATGTGCCAACATCCAAGATTCTATGGATTGCTCATCAAGGTAATTAAAACCAATTAAGTTTGCGTACGGTGCAACACCTCGGCCACCTAAGTTATTACCTTCTTCAGCCGCAATAAGTCCAGCAACGGCAGTACCATGACCATGTGTATCAACCGGATAATCACTACCATCCACTAAGTTTTTTGAACCTAGAACAACATTATTTTTTAAGTCTGGGTGCGAGATCTCCACACCAGTATCAATGACAGATACGGTAATACCTCGGCCTTTAATACCCATACGATCTGCAAAATCTATATTCAGATCCTCGCCTACATTACCTGCTGATAATGAAAAGCCTGTTTGTCCTGTATTTTGTAGATGCCACTGCTGAAATGTGAGTGGATCGAGCTTTATTAAGTCTTGCTCTGGCGAAGTGTTCGCGTTAGCTGCACAAGTTGCAGCGAGTACTGAAACTGCCAAAATTTTCTTTTTATAATTCATAGCTTCCTCAACGTGTTACCCCATAAGGGGTACTAAACATAACACTCTGGTCACGTATCAGCAACAGAAAAAGACATCGCTGTCATTCAAAAAAACACATTTATCAAACAAAACAATCTTTTATGTTCAAAAAAACATTACATTTAAAACATAAAAAACACACTTTTACCCACTAAGGGCCCTTAAACTTATCTTGGGCTTTAACCATTAACGAGATAGAATGCGAGCAGTATTAATGGGGACTCTTATGAACCGCAAAAAGAAGATATATGAAACGCTGAAGAAAAAAGATAAACGGGCAAATGCTAAGTTACACAAAAGCAATAAGCCCCGCTATATCTCAAAAGCTGAGCGTGCTGCCATGCAGCAAAATGAAGACCAAACTCAACATCCCGAGCAAGCGGAGCAAGACAAGCTGGGCTAATTGCCAGCTTGCGCGTTTAGCTCAGCTAACATTTCATCGTTAAACATATTGTTTTTTAACAAAGTTTGTAACTTGCTGTCACCATGTTGATATAGAGATAGAATTTGTTGAGCTAATCTGCGACGCAACTCGGGCTGTTTATTTTTCGCTTGGTAGTATTGAAGCATTAACCCATCAGCAGCCATACTTCGTAAATATTCATTTTGCTCCTTTTCAATGATTGAAACAAAACTATCAGCCACCCTTGCGTCCGTTAATGGTGTATTTGTAATAACTTCCAAAGCTTGAACTTTCAGAGCCTCATCAGTGCTTTGCTGGGCAATGCGTAAAATCGCATCTACCGTCTCATAATTATAATGACTCATCTGTGTTTTATTGAGCACATACATGTTCATTTGCAGTTGTCCCATCGCAGCAAGCCTTGCCCGCGCATTCAAACTGCTATCTAAGATTTTGGCGTTAAGCTCTTTATTAACCTGCAAAGCGTAGTCGGGATCCGTTTTGAGTTTTAACTCATAATCTTGAGGTAAATTTTCATAAAATGCGTAAGCCGGATCGTTATTTAACGCTTCTGCTTTTTCTCGTGCATGTTTTTTTTCAAGCACCGCCAACACCGACTGTTCAAAGTTATCCTGTCCCGTTAAGTCATTACTTTGGCCTACTCTTTTTTGCTCCATGGCACGTAAACGCGCTTCTAACTCGAGAACTTGAGCACTCAACGTGTCGATAACTTGCTCATATTGAGCCGCTTTTTGGCCATGTTCAGGCTGAGAGACCGGTGTATTAAAGGCTATGTGGTTGCCGCTCGAAGGGCTTAATACGTTATACAAAGATAAACCCAAGGCAAACAAAGAAATAATTATGGCTATGTGAGCGCGCTTCAACTTCAAAACTCCTAATGCAAATATGCCGCCACTGTATACAAAAGCTCAGTAAATATCAGCAGTAAAAATGTAATTTTGAGTTGCATTTTTAAGACACCAGTAATGTATCTGAAATGGTTTTGCAAGCAATCGATCACACCCTCCCCCTAATATGTTGTCGCACAACCATGGATGACAACCGTTACCAGGATGACATTTTTATCTTAGGAATAAACATGAAAAAGATCAGTAGTATACTCGTTGCGCTCTTGCCTACACTGGCGTTGGCACAGCCTGAAGTCCATTATGAACAATGTAAAAGCAGCTTCAATTACCTCGGCGCGGATTACCAAGGTACTACCAATAAAAATAATGACGGTAGCCAATGGTGCTATCTTAAAAATGCTCAAGAGGGTGCCTATTGGGGGCACGTAAAAGTTGAGACCATCCCACAATTTAAAACTAAAAGTGGCAAAACGTGTAGAGCACCTTCAAGTTACCAAGGTGAGCAATTTTATGGCTGTAGCTCTCGTAATCACACCACGCCTTGGTGTTATACCAGTGAAAGCGAGTGGGAAGAGTGTGATGTTGTTGAGCCAGCGCAAATGCTTAGCCACACTCACCCACAAGCAAATAAGCGCTTAGATAGAGTGGCTCTGGGTTCTTGTTTTAAAACTAAAGGCGATATGCCAGAAGCTTTAGCAAGATTAATCACTCAGCAGCCTGACTTGTTTTTGTGGCTTGGGGATAATATTTATGCCGATACCACCGACATGGGCCTTATGCGCAGAAAATATAATGAGAAAAAGCAAAACCAAGACTATCACGCTTTTTTAGAAGCAAAAATTCCAGTAATGGCGACATGGGATGATCATGACTTTGGCCGCAATAACGATGGTAAGCACTACCCTGAGCGAGAAAATGCTCAAAAAGAATATTTGCGCCATTTTGACGTGCCACAAAATGACCCTCGCTTGAACGGACAAGCGGGTATTTATGAAGCCAAAATGTTAGGCAATGAAGGTGAAAAAACACATGTGATCACCCTCGATGCGCGTTACTTCCGCTCCCCCACTTTTAACAACTACGGCAAATGTGAAGGCGAGCAAAGCACTATGCTAGGTGAGCAGCAATGGCAGTGGCTTGAAACTGAGCTAGCCAAGCCTTCACAAATCAAACTTATTGCCAGTGGCATTCAAGTACTACCGCCATTGTATCAAGGCAGAAGTATGTCGAGTTACTGCGCCTATGGTCAAGGTCAACAGTTTGAAGCAGCCATAGCGGCTCTTGGCGAGCGTGATATGTCTGGTACTAGCTATGAATCATGGGCGGAAATGCCGAATGAACGAGAACGCTTGCTGCGCATGGTGCAAAAATCAATTAATGATGGCAAAACCAAAGCGGTGATCTTTTTATCTGGTGATCAACACTGGGGAGAAATTCTCCAAAAAGACATTCCGGCGCATAATGAACATGGTAAACAGGCCACTGTCTATGAAATTACCGCTTCGGGCTTTGGTCAAAACTGGCCCTACCATATTGAAAACCCTTTAAGGTTGCCAATTTATGCCGACACAAAAGGCGATGGTAAATTCACTAAGCAATGTAAGCTACCTTTTGCTTATGCAGGTGTTACTTACCAAGGTTGCATAACACGCGATCACGAGCAGCCTTGGTGCTACACCGAAGTGGATGATAGTGGTAAAGGTATCGCTGGAAAGTGGGGGAATTGCGCACCCAGTGGCGCTAAAATTCCAACTGGTTACGTGGGCACAATAAGTAAAAATATTAACGACTTGACCACAAGTAACCGTCACTTAATCAACAAATCGGGCAGCAATTACGGCATGTTAGACATTGATTGGCAAAACCGCACCATAAAAATGTCAATCCAAACAGCTGATGAAGAAGCTGTTTCGACAATTATCACATTTTAAAAGTGGCTATATTAAGGAGCTGCCTCGGCTGCTCCTTGCTGTTCTTTGAGCTGCTCCCCTAGGCGTTGCTTTAGCAACTCTACCCGACGTTCTAACTGTTCAAGGTCTATCAAATCGCTTTGATACTCAACTTCGCTTTCAAGTACTTCTTTTAGGGTTTGCAGATTAATAATATATCTGGCTAGATTTTTTAAATCGCTATTGAGATATTTGTTAATGATAATGAGATTATTGATGGCCCCAAGACCTGCAGGCGAAATATTTTTACTCACTATCGGCTGTACAATAATGTCATCCAAATAAGTTGGTGCTGGCAAATCGTTATTTTTATAAACACTTTCAACAAGTTGTTCATTTTGCAATGACTGCACATAAACGTTCATACTTGTTGAGTAGTCTAAGCTGGTATCCACTGTTTCTATTGCAGCGTTAAGTAATTTTACGACGTCCTCTTTTTGAGCTTGTTGCGCACGGTACTCACTAATACTGATAGCAACTAATACACCTACTAGAGTTGCTAGCAGCGTAAGAATAAAATTTACACCTACACTATAACGTTCAATGGTTTTTTTAAAACGCGGTAAAAATGCAAAGCAACCAACAGCTACCAACAATACCGTTAAAACAGCATACAGCATCCGATCATTTGTCCCCTTTTTTATAGTAATTGGCATATTAACAAAACACGCAGTAAACACGAATAAAATCCAACTTTTTGCCTGATGTCGCTTTTTTTCAAGAATTGTAAAAGACACAAAAACTAAACTAGCAGCATTAGCAAACAGGAGAAACTACATGATTCAACGTTTAAACTACTTTACTACTGTACCCGCTGCGATGGAAGAACTGGCCCCCAATTTTCGGACATGACTTTAAGTGATTGTTCTGTTTTTATAGTAACCAAAAATATTGGAATAGATGATGACTAGAAAACGTAGAAACCACTCTCCTGAATTTAAA
>NZ_JAAUWV010000065.1 GCF_014694405.1 Pseudoalteromonas sp. S16_S37 | reverse complement strand
GGGATTAAACCGCTTGAAAGGCATATTGGGCGACAAACTCAATGCCATTCTAGCGGGTGTGGGCCAAAACTTTAGAAAAATCCTAACCCTATTGAGGCTTTTTTACGTCTGGATTTTATATTGGCTATGTGCGCCATTGGCACGTGAAAATCAACAACAAAAACGTTAGATGGTTAACCGAATCTAAAGATAGCAATCCAAATTGAACAACCTCAGTTTTTTGAAAAACCGAGATTTTCAGAATCGACTAATTAGCTCTAAGCCTTTGGATGAAAAAATTGCCCATGCTTACGTTGAGCTGTCGTACCAACAAAATGAGCGCATGATAGAACAGCGGTTTCCGTTAGTATTTATTTCGAAAAATGATGAGAGTATTCAGCAAGGCCGCGGTTATCGCTACAAATACAAAGTCGCTGAGCAAGCACAAGCATTTTTTGACCGAGCAATGCAGCTTCGTCTTTCCAAAAGAGCACAAACTATTCGCTTTAATTATATTCAACCATTATTTGAAAACGCTCAGGAGCCGCAACAAGGGCGAGTTGAGTATGCTCTGCTACCCGACTATGGGCCGTTAAACTTAGGTGAGTTTATGAGGAAGTTGAGCTTTTTGGGAGATGACGATTGGATAACGTTTTGCAATGACTCTCAATATGTTTATGACAAGGTATCCGCATGCGGTCAGGTGCAAATAAATGAGTAGGGCAACACATTATATGAAAAGTGCGCTCTAAGTATGTGTAACAGTAATTATTATTAGAGAGATATTTAAAACGCTTTTAAAATTAGCAAACTAGCTTATGATCAGGGCCCAAGATGTAAATATGCATATATGCTTAACGGAGATGCTATGTATACACACCAATGGGCAAGTGGTCAAAAAGTGGATCTACCTTTGGGTAAGATAGTGTGTGTTGGACGTAATTATGTTGAACATGCACAAGAGCTCAATAATCTCATCCCCTCAGAGCCTTTAATTTTCATGAAACCAAGCACCAGCTATCAAAGCTTCAAAGAAGAAATTAAGTTAGATAAATCGCTCGGTGAACATCACTACGAAGCAGAGCTTGCGTTACTAATCGGTGAGAGACTAGATAAACACCATACCTCACCACTGGAAGCGATAGTTGGAGTAGGTTTAGCACTTGATTTAACCTTACGCGACATGCAATCAGAGCTCAAGCAGCAAGGGTATCCATGGGAGCGTGCTAAAGCGTATGACGGCAGTTGTCCTATCACTCCTTTTGTTGCGGTAAATACATTAGCTGCTTTGCAAAATCTGGAATTTCGATTTTGGCAGAATAATCAGCTCATGCAGCATGGCAATACAGACTTGATGATCTTCTCATTTGCACAACTGTTGCAAAGTATTAGCCAATTTTGCACATTAATGCCGGGAGATGTTATTTTGACAGGCACCCCAAAAGGGGTAGGCAAACTAGAAGACAAAGCACTGCTGAGCTTACAGCTTAATGATCAGCCTAAGTTTGAGGCGCAAGTTAAGCTGCAATAACGCGTGATTGGTTACCATAGGAAAACAAATGAAAATTAAACCATTAGGCACGCCTTTTTCAAAAACGGCGTGTAAAGTCTTGTTATGTGGTGGTGGTGAACTTGGCAAAGAGGTGGTGATCGAATTCAAGCGCCTAGGGTGTGAAGTTGTGGTCTTAGATAGATATGAACACGCACCCGCTATGCAAGTTGCAGACAGAAGCTATGTGTTATCTATGCTTGATGGCATGCGTTTAGCGCAGATAATCGAACAAGAACAGCCAGATTATATCGTGCCAGAAATAGAAGCGATTGCGACAGATAAGCTGGTGGAGTTAGAGCAACGGGGTTACACCGTTGTACCAAGCGCAAAAGCCGCACAATTGACCATGAATCGAGAGGGAATTCGCCGTTTGGCTGCTGAAGAACTTGGTCTGGCGACATCCCCTTATTGCTTTGTGGATACCTTCGAGGACTTTAAGCATGCCGTTACTGAAATTGGTATGCCTTGTGTGGTTAAACCCATTATGAGTTCTTCAGGAAAAGGACAAAGTGTTATTAGGCAAGCGCAGGGTATTGATGCTGCATGGCAATATGCACAAGAGGGGGGCCGTGCTGGGCAAGGTCGGGTGATTGTTGAAGGGTTTGTTGAGTTTGATTATGAGATCACCTTGCTTACCATTCGTCATGTAAATGGCACCAGTTTCTGTGAACCCATTGGCCATGTACAAGAAAACGGTGACTATCAGCAAAGCTGGCAACCGCAGCAAATGAGCGAGCTGGCTTTAGCACGCAGTAAAGACATCGCCAGTAAAGTAACCGAAGCGTTAGGGGGCCGTGGGTTATTTGGTGTTGAGCTATTTATTAAGGGCGATGAAGTCTATTTTAGTGAAGTCTCTCCTAGACCTCACGATACAGGCATGGTGACTTTAATCTCACAAGACTTGAGTGAATTTGCGCTGCATGTTAGAGCCATTTTAGGATTACCGATCCCTAACATTCATTTTCATGGTCCTTCAGCATCAAGTGTTATATTGGTGACGGGTGAGTCACAGCAGTTACAGTTCAGCGGTTTGCAAGAAGCGTTGGCTATTCCAAATACTGAGCTACGCTTATTTGGTAAGCCTGAAGTTGCAGGCACTCGTCGCATGGGTGTAGCGCTTGCCAGAGAACTGTCTGTGGCGCAGGCGACAACAAAAGCAATACAAGTTGCGAGCAGTATCAAGGTTACATTATGAATCAGCTATCAAGCCACCGAGTAATAGACCCGCTTGTTCTTGGGTTTTGGCGTTTACTGGATTGGCAGCTAACAGATAAGCAATGTGTAAGCTATCTGGAGCAATGCATTGATTTAGGAATTAAACACACAGATCACGCTGATATTTATGGTGAGTATGAGTGTGAGCGCGCCTTTGGTCGCGCTTTAAAGCTGGCTCCCCATATCCGCAATCAAATTAAAATCATTACTAAATGCGGCATTCGCCCTGCTTTGGCTAAACAGGGCTTGGCGGGCAAGGCAAATCATTATGATTCAAGTAAAGCGCATATCATTGCTTCGGCTCAGCAAAGCCTTAAAAACTTCAATACTGATAGGCTAGATGTTTTACTTATCCATCGTCCTGATTATTTGATGGATGTGGATGAAATGGCTGAGGCATTTAATAGCCTTAGGCAAGTGGGCGACGTTTTGCACTTTGGGGTGTCTAACTTCACACCGTCGCAATTTGCGTTATTACAATCGCGATTATCTTTTTCCTTGGTTACTAATCAAATCGAGTGCTCTGTGTATGAAATGAAAGCGCTGGACGATGGCACACTCGATCAGTGTCAACAGCGAGGTATTCACCCTATGATTTGGTCGCCATTGGCGGGAGGTAGATTGTTTGATAAAAAAGATCAAAAGGCTATCCGTTTGGCTGTTGTACTTGAAGAAGTTGCACAGGAAGTATCGGCCACATCAATTGACCAAATTGCTTATGCGTGGCTAAAACGTTTGCCATCGCACCCATCGGTGGTACTTGGTACGGGTAATATTGAGCGTGTTAAGGCCGCGGTTGAGTCTGTGCATATCGACCTATCTCGTGAGCAGTGGTACCGCATTTGGCAAGCATCTACAGGGCACAGCGTACCGTAATGAAGAATGACCAAATGATAAAAGGGCCTTTCGGCCCTTGAGTTTTGCAGCAAGTATCAAAAAATTAGCCGTTACAATGTAAAGTTCACACCGTAACTGACAAACGCTTTAACATCGTCGTTAGTATTTAGGTCGGTTTTGATTAACCCTAAAGTAAAGCCGTCTTTAGAGACGCTGACACGATAGTCCATATAGCTATCGTCTTCGCCAGTCCACTCTTTGATGGTGTCGCCGCTTGAGCGACCAATATGCAGTGCAAGTTCGCTATCATTAAGAATATTCAAGCTGGCGTTGAGCTCCAGATAGAGCATATCTTCTTCAGTGCTTGAGTCTTTTTGTGCATGAGTTAGATAACTGGCTTTAACACTGAGCCATTGCCAGCTAATTGATCCATAAAGCTCGCCAAAATTGCTCGATCCAGGGGCGTCTGGGTAGGCGTAATATAAGTAACCAACATCGTAGCCAAAACCTTGTGTTTCGCCACTAAAGCCTGCGTACAGATCCATTTCGTAACTGGTTTGGTCACCAAAGTCTACATTGGACATCCAAGTACCCGCATAAAAGCCGCTTTCTGAGCTGTAATCCATTCCCCCAGAGAGCGCTGCGCCATCATCGGTTTGCGTAACGCCGCGCCAATAGTAGTTGGAGCTAGCAGCAACGTTTGCGCTCACTTCGGCAAGACTGTTAAAAGAGGTGATAGAAAGGCATGCAAGAGCCAATAAAGAAGCTGTTTTTTTCATTATATTTCCTTAGAGCACTGAGTTGGAAATAGATTGAGCAACGCTTACGCCAATTTTGAAGAAAACAAAATTATTTATTTAACGCAATGATTATTATGAATTTAATTAAAGTTAGTGTAAGAAGGTTACGACATAAAGCGCACGCACATGCACTGGTGTGGTGCGTTTTGAATGAAATTTGCACATGTACCTAGCAAGCGACATGTGCAAATTATGTGTGTTAGAGGGGCTTAGCCGAAAATAGCGCGCATCAGTGAGATAGTTTCATCTACACTGCGGCCTTTTTCTACTTCAGCCACAATTGAGTCACGCTTAGTGCGAATATGCTCAGGAATAGACTCATCACTTAAAGCTCTGTCAACCAATACCTCTGCTGACTCTTTACCACGGCGAACAACTTTTTTGCTGCCACTGCTGGTGGTACGCTGTGGTTTATTGAGTAACTTTAAGTAGTTTGAGCCCTCTGCTGTGTCTTGGTCTGCATAGTAAAACCAGCAAGGCAGTAATGCTTTAATATCTGCTAGTTGTTGCTCAAATTCATTTGCTGGAGTGGGCATTTTAAACCAAGGCATAGCATGTACTGTGTGTACAATATCTTGCCAGTAGCGTTCAAAATCGCGGTTATTCAGTTTGGTAATGCCAAATGCTGAGCATAGCGCATCTAACTTTGAGCTACTAATTGGTGTGAATACATCAGGGCGACGCATTGCTAGCAATCGTGTGGCAGGGGCAAGTGTTGGCTTTTCATCGCTGCCATTAAATGCCAGCAAATAGGCAACCACAAATTGCTGGTAGTCTTGCTCGCTTACATCACCTTGCGGCGGAATATGTGCCAGTGCTTCGTCAAATGCACCCGGTAAGTCGGCCAATAACTGATGAAAGCCTTTGGCATTTTTAGTTGAACTAAACCACTCCACATCAAAGTTGTATACGCTGGTATCGAGTGACGCGGCATGTTTACCACTAAAGGCGAGTCTGTCTTCAACAATCATCTCTTTCAGTGGAGTTGCACGTTTGTCTGCTAAGTAAGTGGTGAGCTTAAGTTGTTCATCAACGGCCAGCGCATCACGGTGTTGCTCAACAAAAGCAACTAAAACGGGCCAAGGGGTAATACGCAGCGTTTTTAGTTGTAAAAAGCTAATGGCCGAGATGAGTTGATCTTGTAGCTTTTTAACGGTGGGCAGTTGATGGTCATCCAGCAAATCAAAATTGAGTCGGTTTTTTGCTACGTCTAGCAGCTCGTAGCACCATAGCAAAAAGTCTTCAGGGTGGTTCTCTACCTTTACCGCCATTAGGTTTAAACTGATCTCAGTTGCTTGCTTTAAAATATTTTGGTAAATCTGACTTTCCTGTTCACCCAGAGCCATTCTTGACGGGGAAATGAGCAACTTCTTCATGCTGGTTTGAGTCTCCACACACTTGCTTAAAAATTCATCTATTAAGTTTAGCCAATGCCAGCTAAATCTGACAAGGGCGGGCGATCATACCGAAGAATAGCGAACTTACAATCCAATAAATTGATATTTACTCAGATCGACCTAAAACATCTCACCGTGATATTAATTTTTACTGTTATCATCGTCATTAGGCATGAATTTAGTTATCAGCAGCGCTACTATAGTTGTAATGGCTTCAGTTATCAGTAATTAAGGAACGTTATGAAAACCGTGATAAAGGTATTAGGTGCAACGGTACTTGTGTTAGTTGGTGTGGTACTCGCGGCTCCTTTTTTAATTCCTACCGAGCGCATAATCAGTGAGCTATCTGAGCAAGTAGAGCTCAACACCGGTCGTAAATTACAGGTATTAGGGCACAGTGAGCTATCGGTGTTACCGAGTTTAAAAATAGAGCTCAATGATGTGCATTTTGCCAATATGTCATCGGGCAGCCGCGACAACATGGTGAGCATGCAGGCACTAGAAGTGCATATCCCCTGGTTATCGATATTGGGCGGTCAAGCAAAGCTTGAGAAGTTCGTGATTCGTCAGCCTGATATTTTATTAGAGACCGATCAGCAAGGGGTGCCAAACTGGCAGATATTTCCGACAGCGAAAAGCAACGATAAGCAATCAACATCAAGTGAAGGGAGCACATCTTTACCAGAGAACTTTGATGTGAAGTTAGGTGAAGTGGCAATTTATGGCGGTACTTTCACTTATAAAGATGGGCAAACTAAAGTACAGCACCAATTAAGTGATATTGAGGTGACGGTGCAGCTGCCATCATTGCGCGAAACGCTGGCTATTGCAGGCTCTATCACCTATCAACAGCAAGTATTTGAGCTGAGCACCACATTGGCAACGCCGGCTAAGTTGATTGGCGGCGATACCTTTAGCGTGACCCAAGCGCTTAACTCTGCGCTCGTTAATATGAACTTTACGGGTAAAGTGGCGCAAGGGGGTCAAGATATTCAGGGTGAGCTTACCCTTAAAGGTGACTCAGTAAAAGCCATTGCGCAGTGGCAAGGGGTTGACCTTAAAGCCAAAGACAATGCCTTTAACCAATTTGAAGTAAGCGGCGCGATGCATATGAGCGGGCAAACCTTTACCCTTAAAACGCTCACCGCCAAACTGGATGAACTGACTATTAAGGGCCAAAGTACACTAGAGCTTGGCAAGCGCCTTAATGTTCAAGCCAATGTTGATTTAGGTATGTTGGACTTAAACCCTTACTTGCCAGAGCCTGTAAAACAAGCAGAAGCACCCAAAGAGCAAAAAGAAGCACAGCCCATTGTTTGGGATGATACACCGATTGATTTGTCGGCCCTTAACTCGCTTGATGCTAATGTAGTGGTGCGCTCAACAGGCCTAAAAGCACGCGAGATAAGGTTAGGTGAAAACCAACTATCGTTTAAGCTTAATCAGGGCGTGGCACATATCGGGTTAGATAAATTTAATGCCTACGAAGGTAGCGGTAAGGGCGCGGTAAAAGTGGATGCCAGCCGTACACCGTATAAAATTAACACCCAATTTGCCTTAGATAGCATTAATGCAGAACCCCTACTTACTGATGCAGTAGGCTTTGATAAGGTATTAGGCAAAGGCAGCGTCAACTGGGACTTAACCACACAGGGGCAAAGCCAAAAGAGTTTTGTATCAGCCCTTGGCGGTAAGTTGGCATTTAATCTAAAAGATGGTGGCGTAAAAGGCGCTAACATTGCCGAGATGACCCGCAAAGCCAAAGAAATGCTCAAAGGCGACTTTTCATCTCTCAAAGAAGGTCTCAATGCCGATTATAATCCTGAGCAAAAAACCGACTTTTCATCGCTTACAGGCAGCCTTGTATTTACTAACGGAGTAGGGCGCAACACGGATTTGTATTTGGCCAGTCCACTGATTCGCATTACTGGCGAAGGCGATGTGGACTTACCACAAACCAATGTGAATTACCGTTTAGTCACGGGCATTGTCGATACCATTGAAGGCCAAGCCAGCACCGATGACAGCACTGGCTTTAAAGTACCCCTGCGCATTAAAGGTCCGTTCCATAAAGTGGATGTGAATATTGACGTGAGTGGTGCGGCGAAAGACAAAGCCAAAGATAAGGTAAAAGATAAATTAAAAGATAAGTTGAAGGGCTTGTTTGGCGGGTAAATTGCTAAGATTGAATAAGGTTTGTTGATAAGCGGCTAAATGTTTGCCGCCTTTTTAAATGGTATGAATTTCTAGTTAGCCTAGCTTAATATGGAGGGATACCACTGATTATCACTTGGGGACAAGTATGTACTAGCCCGTCACGCTCCATACGATTACGGTTTTGATAGCGATTATTCACTTTATAACCACCTGCGATTTGGTTTAGCAGGTGAGTTGGGATGGTTTGTGATGTTGGGCTTTTAGCTTTCATTTGGCTTCCTTTTTTGGTTTTTGCTTCCCAAAGCGGCGATTGCTCTGTCGCGATATGTATCACTTGGTTTATAACGCAGTGTTTTTAATTTAGCAACTTCTGTTAATGTTTAGCTGTCTGCGTAAGAGCGCGCAGCGATACGGACCTATTACTAAAATGATGAAGCTGCTCTTTGATGGGGGTAACTGCATTAAAATGGCTGTAATTCGGTGTAATTGTGATACAAGATAAGATATGGTTTTATATCTTAACAACGCTAAATTTAAGGAAGCAAAAATGAGCCAAGATTTTAGTTATCTTGTGTCACCTCGTATAGAAACCGAGGGTGAGCCATGGGTTATCACCGATATGCAAGGCCACAATGTAGAAAACGTTGCGGTATATTTGAGTGAGTTGCCAGCAGGGCAACCTGTGTGCCTATATTATGAAATGCTACAGGGGGCAGCAGAACAAGGCTGGCGGTTTGCGGAAAACGGTACATTATTTGTGGATGCCAACGATAACTTTAACTACCAATTAAGCAGTGTGGTAGCCAATGGCGGCAAATCGTTAGTTGTGACGATTTCAAATATTGAGCCTAACTTATCGCTATCCGACACTGCATTGACGTTTTTATCAGATACTCATAATGCAAATAAATCACTTTCTACCGCACTTGTAGAAAAGACTGACTATCAAGTGAATTTTAGACTGATAGCTAAAGTGATTGGTGATGAAAATCCTGATGTGCGATATTTTTCGCAAGATCCACGAATCATATTGCAAAATGCGCCCCCTTGAGAGGCTTTTGAATAGACTTAGTTAGTACAGGCTGTTTTTACATGTTCTGCATTAATTATTTCTTTTAAGTCACTTTTGTACTGACAAAGTTCTGAAAACCAAGGAAGTTGATAAAAGTGACTACTCCATCCCTTTTCAATACTTTTTTGAATTGTGAGCAATGCTGATTGGTATTCTCCGAGTGTTGTAAGAATCATAGCTTCAATGAATAAAATATCGTGAATGCCAGTATGCTGCATTTTAATTTTGTCGATCAATTTTAATGCACTAGACCCTTTTCCAGTATGTAATAAAGCCTGAGCACGAGCTAAATTATCATCAATGTTGTCTGAGCTTTCAGTCATTTTGATTATATTATTGTAAACATCTATAGCAGTATCTTGTTCGTTGTATAGCATGAGGCTATCAGCTAAATTGAGTGCTACGCTAATGTGTTTTGGATTCAATGAGTATGCTCTTCTTGCGGCAAAAACGGCCTCTTTATAGTTACCTTCTAGCTGATAAGCGATGGATAAATTGGATAAAACTGTCGAGTTCAGTGGTGTTAGTGCGAGTATATTCTGATAGTTGATAATTGCTTTTTTTGGGTCTCCACTTGCAAGTGAAATGTCTGCCAATGTAGTCAAGGCCCAAATATCTCGGGGGGCAATCTCTTTTAATTGGTTTAAATAGTTAAGTGCTGAAGGGTAATTTCCATTGTACACGTGTATAACAGCAAGGTTGCGCATGGCCCGAAGAGTCGGTCGGAGGTGGAATGCTCTTGAAATATGGGTAAGTGATTTAGAGTAGTTAGCCCTGTATTGATAATAATTGGCTTTAAGCATATTAAGATCGTACTCGTCCATATTTGATTCAGATAGTGAATTCAGTAGGGTTTCTGCAGCTTTCCAATCGTTGAGCTCTTGAAACGCAAGTAGTTTTTCTTTTTGAAATTGATTGCTTGATTTGTAATTTGATGGAGCGCCTTCAAGGACGTCTAAAAAATCTAACAATAGGCTTGTATCTGCCAATTGCCTATGTGCTTCGATGGCAATTTGCCTGTAAAGAGTAAATAGTGGTAAAAACTCTGGCGCCTGCCTAACTAGAAGCCTAATGGTTTGCGCATTCTTTTCAATTTCTTGAGTCCCAGAATTCACTTGCTGATATAAAGCGAGGTAGTCCGTGTACAGATTTTTTGAATATTGAGGAGTAGAGTGTTGAGATGAGAATAAATCGCGTAGGTGTATACCGATATTACTCAATACATCCGTAAAGCTCTCTGTATCGATACTTAAACGCGTGCTATTGATAACTGTTGCGTCTTTTGCTTTTAATGTTCGCAATGTTACTTCGCAAATTGATGAATGGCATGTAAGTGTAGGCTCAATAAAAATATCGGTTCCAAGTGCTTTACCAATTTCGACTAGAGGTGCTCCATCTCCTATCACTTTGATGGCATTATTAACTTCGTTGTTAGAAACTTGCAAAACATCTCCTTGTTTAAGGATAAAGTTACTAATTGCATCTTCAAACCCCAAATTTACGATGTATCTTTGCACTTCGGTTAGAGGTGTACCTACATCATATTTGATTGGCAACGCCGCAATGTAGGTTTTTGGTTTATTGACTTGCCAGTACCAAACGCCCGCGCTAATTAAGCCAATCACTAAAAACGCCAGTGAAAACAGAGCAACGAGTTTATTGCGGGCGCTGTTTGGGTTGCTAATGTTAACTTCGTTTAGTTCAACCGTTTCGTCGCTGTTGTCGTAGCTGACGCTCATCATGACTTGCTTGAGTTGCATGGCCACTTCATCGGCACTGCTTGGGCGTAAGTCTTTATTAAATTGCAGTAAGCGGTCGAGTAGGGCAATTAATGCCGGTGGCAGGCCAATAATCTCACTGGCACTGGCTTTGAGTGGTACATGTTTTATTTGCTCAGCAATGGCTTGCTCACTACTAGATTTGGCTTGGCCACGATAAGGGTGATTGCCCGTGAGTAATTGATAGGCAAGCAAGCCAAATGAAAATAAATCACTGCGTTGGTCCAGCGGCTCTTCGCGTAGCTGCTCGGGCGACATTGAGACTAAGCTGCCAAAGCTCGATAGGGCTGAGAGTTCTTGCTCGCCTTTGAGCTGCGAAATACCAAAGTCGGCAATTTTCGCTTGCCCTTGTTTATTAATTAAGACATTGGCGGCTTTTAGGTCTAGGTGCAAAATATCTTGTTGATGCGCGGCGCTTAAGCCCTGTGCAATATCAATAAGAATCGACAGCTTTTGCTCTAAACTTATATGCGCCTCTTTAACATGATTTGCCAAAGTTGTGCCTTGCACATATTCCATTTCAAGCACTAAGCAGTCGTCTATTTCTTGTACATTATATACTTGCACAATATTAGGGTGATTGAGTCTTGCCAATAGGCGGGCTTCTTCGAGCAGTGTTTGGCTGTGTGCTTGGGTATTATTTAAAACTTTAAGCGCGACTTTGCGGCCTAATTTAGCATCTGTTGCTAAAAAAACGGTACTCATGCCACCTTGTCCAATGGGCATCACGTTTTGATAATGGGTGCTTAGGTCAATCACTGCGCAACAAGTTCCAATATTTAATACCAAGTTATGAGTTTATAGCGATGAGCAGACGATGAGAACCTCTAATTACACAAAACCGTGTATTTAATTTTATTCAATTGAAGCGCTTATCCCCCCGTGGTTAACTGAATGTTCCTAATTTAGTCAGTTGAGCAAGGAGGAGATAATGAGAAAAGCGCTCTCAAGTGTGATTGCGGCCTTGGTAGTCATAAGTTGTGCAGGTTGTAGTAATGTCGAAGCTGAGCCACATAGCAAAACTAACGGCAAAACATCCACAGATATAGTAGCTTGGCAGTATCCAAACGGTGCTCGCAATGCTATTAGTATTACCTTTGACGATGCACGAGAAAGTCAGGTCGATGTTGGCGTCGCAATTTTAGATAAACACAATGTTAAAGGTACATTTTATGTAATGCCAGAGCCTGTGCAGAGGCGTTTAGCGCAGTGGCAAGCTGTTGCTGAGAATGGTCATGAAATTGGAAACCACACACAAAGCCATTTATGTACGGGTAATTTCCAATGGCTGCGAGCGATGAACAAAGGCTTGGAGCAGGTGGATTTAACTTGGATGCGTGATGACATCGAAAAAACCAATCAGTTTATTGAAAGCAATTTAGGCGTCACACCGCACTCGTTTGCTTACCCGTGCGGTAACACCTTTGTTGGGCGAGGCGCTGAAGTCCAAAGTTATGTACCCCTCATTGCTGATCTGTTCACTACGGGCCGTACTTGGTTAGATGAAACCGCTAATGACGCAAACTATACCGATTTTGCCCAGCTGACGGGTATTCGTATTGACGGTATGACCTTTGAGCAAATCAAAGCAACGCTGGACGCGCTGCGCTTTACCAAGAGCTGGATTATTTTGGCTGGACACGAAGTGGGACAAAAAGGCATGTATACCATAGATAGCCAAGCGCTAGAATCACTCATTGTTTATCTTAAAGACCCTGCTAATGGCTATTGGTTAGACACAGTCGACAATGTGGCAAATTATTTAAAACAACATAGAGACGCGCCAAAATAGGTTGTTTGTTTTTTAATCTATTGATGCAAAAAGGGAGTTTTGCATTGAAATAGCTAACTTACGACCCCACTTAGTAAAACTGTACCCGCTCTACCAGCTGTGTTTGCTAAATTAATTAAAAATTGAACTATGAATACACAACCTTTGCTGGTACAATTGCCCGCCCTTGAAAGACGGAAACTTAGTTTTTTGAGCGGAATATAATCTAAATGCTTTGATTTTAAACAAAATTAAAGCGAGTTGTAACTACACCGGAGCTCATTAATATGATCCAAATGCAAACTCAGCTGGACGTTGCTGATAACAGCGGCGCTCGCAAAGTGCAGTGTATTAAAGTCCTTGGTGGTTCGCACCGTCGCTACGCGGCTGTTGGTGACATCATTAAAGTTTCTGTAAAAGAAGCTATTCCTCGCGGTAAAGTGAAGAAAGGTGATGTTAAAAACGCGGTAGTTGTGCGTACTAAAAAAGGCGTTCGTCGTCCAGACGGTTCATTGATCCGTTTCGATAGCAATGCGGCTGTTATCTTAAACGATAACCTACAGCCTATTGGTACTCGTATCTTCGGCCCTGTGACTCGTGAACTACGTACTGAAAAGTTCATGAAAATCGTTTCACTAGCCCCAGAAGTACTATAAGGAGTCTATCATGGCAGCAAAAATCCGTCGTGATGACGAAGTAATCGTACTAGCCGGTAAAGACAAAGGTAAGCGCGGTAAAGTGCTTTCAGTTGTTACTGAAACTGGTCGAGTATTTGTCGAAGGCATTAACTTAATCAAGAAGCACCAGAAGCCTGTACCACAATTACAGCAAGCTGGCGGTGTTATTGAGAAAGAAGCGTCAATCGACGTATCAAACGTTGCGATCTTCAACCAGGAAACTGGTAAAGCAGATCGTGTAGGTTTCAAGATTGAAGACGGTAAGAAATTACGTATCTTCAAATCTACTGGTAAAACTATCTAATAGTTGGAGTAGAATGATGGCGAAACTGCATGAAGTATATAAAGACAAAGTAGTCGCTGAACTTCAAGAGAAGTTTGGTTTCAGCTCTGTCATGCAAGTCCCTCAGATCGAAAAGATCACATTAAACATGGGCGTGGGCGAAGCCCTAGCTGACAAGAAAATTCTAGAAAACGCTGTTGCAGATTTAGAAGCAATCTCTGGTCAGAAAGCACTAATCACGAAAGCACGCAAATCAGTTGCTGGCTTCAAAATTCGTGAAGGCTACCCAATCGGCTGTAAAGTAACCCTACGCGGCGAGCGTATGTGGGATTTCCTTGAGCGTTTAGTCTCAATTGCGATGCCACGTATTCGTGACTTCCGCGGTGTTAGCTCGAAGTCTTTTGACGGTCGTGGTAACTACTCTATGGGCGTACGTGAGCAAATCATCTTCCCAGAAATCGATTATGATAAAGTAGATCGCGTTCGCGGTATGGATATCACAATCACTACTTCTGCGAAAACTGATGAGGAAGGCCGTGCGTTGTTAGAAGCATTTAACTTCCCATTCAAGAAATAAGGGTAGGGTTATGGCAAAGAATTCTATGAAAGCGCGCGAAGTAAAGCGCACTAAATTAGTTGCTCAGTACGCTGAAAAGCGCGCGGCACTAAAAGCTATCATCAGCGATGTTAACGCATCTGAAGATGATCGTTGGGATGCGGTATTAAAGCTTCAAAGCTTACCGCGTGATTCAAGCCCTGCACGTCAACGTAATCGTTGTAACATCACGGGCCGCCCACATGGTTTCCTTCGCAAATTCGGCATGAGCCGTATCAAAGTTCGCGAAGCAGCTATGCGCGGTGAAATTCCTGGCCTTAAAAAGGCTTCTTGGTAATAGAGTCACGGGAGTAAGACATGAGCTTGCAAGATCCTATTGCGGATTTGTTTACACGTATCCGTAACGGTCAGACTGCGAAGAAGGTATCAGTTTCAATGCCAACTTCAAAGCTGAAAGTAGCAGTTGCTAAAGTACTAAAAGAAGAAGGTTATATCACTGACTTCGCAGTATCTGGCGACGTAAAACCAGAATTGACTATCGAATTAAAGTACTTCGAAGGCAAAGCTGTAATCGAAAACATCCAGCGTGTTAGCCGCCCTGGTCTACGTATCTATAAGAAACGTGACGCATTACCTAAGGTAATGGGTGGTCTAGGTATCGCTATCGTATCAACTTCTCAAGGCTTGATGACAGACCGCGCAGCACGTAGTGCAGGCGTTGGTGGTGAAATCATTGGCTTTGTAGCTTAATCGGAGGGGAACAATGTCTCGTATAGCGAAGGCTCCAATTACAGTTCCTGCCGGTGTAGAAGTTACAATTAAAGGCCAGGACATCACAGTTAAAGGCAAAAATGGTGAGTTGTCTCGTACTATCAACGATGCTGTTGAAGTAACTCTAGCTGACAACGTGATCACAACGACACCTCGTGACGTTGCGAACGCGTGGGCACAAGCAGGTACTGCTCGTGCACTTATCAACAACATGATTGTTGGTACTAACGAAGGCTACGAGAAAAAACTTCAATTAGTTGGTGTTGGTTACCGTGCGGCTGTTAAGGGTAAAGTTTTAGACTTAACTCTTGGCTTCTCTCACCCAGTGAACTTTGATATCCCTGAGGGCATCACTATCGAAGCTCCAAGCCAAACTGAACTTGTAGTTAAGGGCGCTGACAAACATTTAGTTGGTCAAACCGCTGCTAACATCCGCGCATTCCGTGAGCCAGAGCCTTATAAAGGTAAAGGTGTACGTTACGCAGATGAGCACGTGCGTCGTAAAGAAGCTAAGAAGAAGTAAGGTAAGACGATGGATAAGAAAACAGCTCGTCTACGTCGTGCTAAACGCACCCGTAGAAATTTTATTGAACAAGGCACAACGCGTCTTGTTATCCACCGCACGCCACGTCACATTTACGCTCAGCTAGTTAACGCTGAAGGTAAAGTACTGGCTGCTGCTTCTACAGTTGAAAAAGCAATTGCTGAATCAGTATCAGGCACTAGCAACATCGCTGCAGCGCAAGCTGTAGGTAAAGCGATTGCTGAACGTGCAGCTGACAAAGGTGTTGAAAAACTAGCCTTTGATCGCAGTGGCTTTAAATATCACGGCCGTGTGAAGGCGCTTGCTGATGCAGCGCGTGAAGCCGGTCTGCAATTCTAGGAGTAGACAATGGCTAACGTAGAAGCAAAGCAACAACAGCCTGATTTGGCTGAAAAGCTAATCGCGGTGAACCGTGTGTCTAAAGTGGTTAAAGGTGGTCGTATCTTTAGCTTCACTGCACTAACAGTTGTTGGTGATGGCGCAGGTAAAGTAGGTTTTGGTTATGGTAAAGCACGTGAAGTTCCAGCTGCTATTCAAAAAGCAATGGAAAAAGCACGTCGTAACATGATCAACGTTGAACTAAACGGTAACACGTTACAGCACCCTATCAAGGGTCGTCACGCGGGTTCTAAAGTATACATGCAGCCAGCATCTGAAGGTACTGGTATCATCGCCGGTGGTGCAATGCGTGCAGTACTAGAAGTAACTGGTGTACAAAACGTACTATCAAAAGCATACGGTTCAACAAACCCAATCAACATCGTTCGTGCAACAATTTCTGCTCTAGAGAACATGAATTCTCCAGAAGGTATTGCTGCAAAACGTGGTTTAACTGTTGAACAGATTCGGGGGTAATTAACCATGGCTAATAAAACTGTAAAAGTTACTCAAGTAAAGAGCTCTATCGGTCGTTTACCGAAGCATAAAGCGACTTTACGTGGCCTTGGTTTACGTCGTATCAACCACACTGTTGAGTTAGAAGACACAGCATGTGTACGTGGTATGATCAACCAAGTTTCTTACATGGTTAAGGTTGAGGGGTAATTCGAATGCATTTGAATACACTTTCACCTGCTGCTGGTGCAAAAACTGAAAAGAAACGTCTAGGTCGTGGTATTGGTTCTGGTCTTGGTAAGACTGGTGGCCGTGGTCATAAAGGCCAAAAATCACGTTCTGGCGGTACAGTACGCGTTGGTTTCGAAGGCGGTCAAATGCCTATGCAACGTCGTCTACCTAAGTTTGGTTTCACTTCACGTAAATCTCTAGTATCTACTGAAGTTAACCTTTACGAAATCGCTAAAGTTGAAGGCGATGTGGTAGACCTAGACGCGTTACAAGCAGCTGGTCTAGTTAAAAAGAACGTTCTGTTCGTTAAAGTTGTTAAATCTGGCGAAGTTTCACGCGCAGTTACCGTTAAAGGCATTAAAGTGTCTAAAGGTGCTCGCGAAGCTATCGAAGCTGCCGGAGGCAAGGTAGAAGAATAAGGAAGTACACTATGGCTAAACCAGGTCAAGATATGCAAAGTGCACAAAGTGGGCTTGCGGAACTGAAGCGTCGATTACTATTCGTTTTGGGCGCTATCATTATTTACCGTCTAGGTTCATTCGTGCCGATCCCTGGGATTGATGCCGCTGTACTTGCCGAATTCTTCGAGCAACAAAAGGGCACCATTGTTGAAATGTTTAACATGTTCAGCGGTGGTGCGCTTGAGCGTGCTTCGGTACTGGCACTCGGTATTATGCCGTATATCTCAGCTTCAATTATTATGCAGCTATTAACGCATATACATCCTGCGATGATAGAACTTAAGAAAGAAGGTGAGCAAGGGCGTAAGAAAATTAGTCAGTACACGCGGTATGGTACGCTCGTGCTAGCTACATTCCAGTCAATTGGTATTGCTACAGGCTTACCAAACATGATGAACGGGTTAGTTGTTAACCCCGGTTTCGGTTTCTACTTCACCGCAGTGGTGAGCTTAGTAACCGGTACTATGTTCTTGATGTGGCTGGGTGAACAAATTACAGAGCGAGGTATTGGTAACGGTATCTCAGTACTGATTTTTGTTGGTATTGTAGCTAACCTGCCGTCTGCAATTGGTTCGACAGCTGAAATGGCGCGCCAAGGTGATCTGAATGTTCTTGTACTGTTATTGATTGCGGTAATCGTATTCGCAGTTACTTATCTTGTTGTATTCTTTGAGCGTGGACAACGTCGTATCGTTGTAAACTACGCCAAACGTCAGCAAGGTCGTCAAGTATTTGCTGCTCAAAGCACGCATTTACCACTAAAAGTAAACATGGCGGGTGTTATTCCACCAATCTTTGCTAGCAGTATAATTTTGTTCCCTGGTACAATTGCAAGCTGGTTCGGCCAAGGTGAAGGTCCGGTCGCTGATGTGCTACAAGCTATCTCTGCAGTGTTGACCCCTGGTCAGCCTTTGTATGCGATGGTCCTAGCTGCGGCTATTATCTTCTTCTGCTTCTTCTACACTGCGTTGGTATTTAACCCGCGTGAGACAGCAGATAACCTGAAGAAATCTGGCGCTTTTATTCCAGGCATTCGTCCAGGTGAGCAGACATCTAAATACATTGATAAAGTGATGACACGCCTGACATTGGCAGGTGCTTTGTATATAACCTTTATCTGTCTGGTGCCCGAGTTTATGACCATGGCGTGGCAAACGCCATTCTACTTCGGCGGTACATCAATTTTGATTATCGTTGTAGTAATCATGGACTTTATGGCACAAGTACAGACTCATATGATGTCACATCAGTATGATTCTGTGCTGAAAAAAGCAAACCTTAAAGGCTATGGCCGATAAGGTTATTTTCACGGAGTTGAGCAATGAAAGTACGTGCTTCCGTTAAGAAAATTTGCCGTAACTGTAAAGTTATTAAACGTGCTGGTGTAGTACGCATAATTTGCAGTGAGCCTAAGCACAAGCAAAGGCAAGGCTAATAAAAGTCATGCAGGCTAAGTAAATACTACTTAGCCTGTGTTTTTGAATGTGATCCGATCTTCGTTTGAGTATCCTTGCGGGCTTTTCAAACAGATGGGTGTCGGATCTAAATATAGGAGATGTGTTAGTGGCCCGTATCGCTGGCATTAACGTCCCTGATCATAAGCATGCAGTTATTGGTTTAACTAGCATCTATGGTGTAGGTAAAACTCGCGCTAAGGCGATCTTAGCAGCGACTGGTATCGCCGAAACTACAAAAATCGGTGAGCTTTCAGACGAAACACTTGACGTACTTCGTGAAGAAGTTGGCAAGTACACTGTCGAAGGTGATCTTCGTCGTGAAGTGACTTTAAACATCAAGCGTCTTATGGACCTTGGTTGTTTCCGTGGCTTACGTCATCGTCGTTCGTTACCACTACGTGGTCAACGTACTAAGACTAACGCGCGTACTCGTAAGGGTCCTCGCAAGCCTATCAAGAAATAAGGTGGGGTAAGTTATGGCTAAAGCACCAATTCGTCGTAAAAAGGTCAAAAAGCAAGTTGTTGATGGTATGGCACACGTTCATGCATCATTCAACAACACAATCGTAACCATTACTGACCGTCAAGGTAATGCTCTTTCTTGGGCGACTGCTGGTGGTTCTGGTTTCCGTGGTTCACGTAAGTCTACTCCGTTCGCTGCACAGGTTGCTGCTGAGCGTGCAGGTACTGCTGCACAAGAGTACGGTCTTAAGAACCTAGAAGTATTCATTAAAGGTCCAGGTCCAGGCCGTGAGTCTGCTGTACGTGCATTGAATGCTGCGGGTTACCGTATCACAAACATCACTGACGTGACGCCAATCCCTCATAATGGTTGTCGTCCACCGAAGAAACGTCGCGTTTAACAATAGGTTAGGAGAAAGAACATGGCAAGATATTTGGGCCCTAAGCTCAAGCTGAGTCGTCGTGAAGGTACTGACCTGTTCCTTAAGAGCGGCGTAAGAGCTATCGACTCAAAGTGTAAACTTGAGACTGCACCTGGTCAGCACGGCGCTCGTAAAGGTCGTCTATCTGATTACGGTTTACAATTACGTGAAAAGCAAAAAGTACGTCGTATCTACGGTATACTTGAAAAGCAATTCCGTAACTATTACAAAGAAGCTGCTCGCCTTAAAGGTAACACAGGTGAAAACCTACTACAGCTTCTAGAGCAACGTTTAGACAATGTTGTATATCGCATGGGTTTTGCAAGCACGCGTGCTGAAGCACGTCAGCTAGTTAGCCACAAAGCGGTTATGGTTAATGGTCGTGTTGTTAATATCCCTTCTTTCGTAGTTACTCCTGAAGATGTAGTAGTAATTCGCGAGAAGTCTAAAAAGCAAGCGCGTATCATCGCTGCTCTAGAGTTGGCTGAGCAACGTGAAAAGCCAACTTGGATTGAAGTTGACGGTAAGAAAATGGAAGGTAGCTTCAAGCGCCTACCAGAGCGTTCTGATCTGTCTGCGGACATTAACGAACAACTAATCGTCGAACTTTACTCGAAGTAAAGTTAAGAGTTAAGAGAGGATAAAATGCAGGGTTCTGTAACCGAATTCCTAAAGCCAAGGTTAGTCGATATCGACGCTATCAACCCAACGCGTTCTAAAGTAGTTTTAGAGCCACTTGAGCGTGGTTTTGGCCACACTTTGGGTAACGCTTTACGCCGTATACTGTTGTCATCTATGCCAGGATGTGCAGTAACTGAAGTTGAAATCGACGGTGTATTGCATGAGTACAGCGCGAAAGAAGGCGTTCAAGAAGACATCATTGAAATTTTGTTGAATCTAAAAGGTTTAGCGGTATCTCTAGAAGGTAAAGATGAAGTTTTTCTGACCCTGACTAAGTCTGGTGTAGGCCCTGTGACGGCGGCAGATATCCAGCACGATGGAGATGTAACAATCGCCAACCCAGATCACATTATTTGTCACTTAACTGCTGACAATAGTGAAATCAGCATGCGTATTCGTGTTGAGCGTGGTCGTGGTTATGTGCCTGCGTCTAGCCGTTTATCCTCTGATGACGATGAGCGTCCAATTGGTCGTTTGATGCTTGACGCATCATTCAGCCCTGTTGAGCGTATTGCGTACTCGGTTGAGTCAGCCCGTGTTGAACAACGTACAGATTTAGACAAGTTAATCATTGATATGGAAACGAACGGTACTTTAGATCCTGAAGAAGCGATCCGCCGTGCGTCTACTATCTTAGCTGAGCAGTTAGAAGCATTCGTAGATTTACGTGATGTATCTGAGCCAGAAGAGAAAGAAGAGAAGCCAGAATTCGATCCTATTCTGCTTCGTCCTGTTGATGACCTTGAGCTAACAGTACGTTCAGCAAACTGTCTGAAAGCCGAGCAAATTCAATATATCGGTGACTTAGTACAGCGTACTGAAGTTGAGCTTCTGAAAACACCAAACCTTGGTAAGAAGTCTCTAACTGAAATCAAAGATGTACTAGCTTCACGTGGTCTTTCACTAGGTATGCGCCTTGAGAACTGGCCGCCGGCAAGCTTAGCTGAATAAGCTAAGTTACTATATTTTAGTTAGAAGGATAGGGTCATGCGCCATCGTAAGAGTGGTCGTCAATTAAACCGTAACAGCAGCCATCGCAAAGCGATGTTCAGCAACATGGCTGGTTCTTTGGTGAAGCACGAAATCATCAAAACAACTTTGCCTAAAGCGAAAGAGTTGCGCCGTGTAATTGAACCTTTAATCACACTGGCTAAGACTGATAGCGTTGCAAACCGCCGTTTAGCGTTTGCTCGCACGCGTGATAAAGAAGTAGTTGGTAAATTGTTCAGCGAACTAGGTCCTCGTTTCGAAGGCCGCCCAGGTGGTTACACTCGTATTCTTAAGTGTGGCTTCCGTGCTGGTGATAATGCACCAATGGCTTATGTTGAGCTTCTAGACCGCCCAGTAGCGGAAGAAACTCAAGAAGACGTGCAGTCTGCAGAGTAAGTCTTAAATAAGACAAAAAAGCCGAGCTATAGCTCGGCTTTTTCTTTTCTTAATTTCACCTATAATTGTTTCACTCATCGGCTATACCAAAAATGATGGTCTTTTCGTTACCTATCATTGATGTCTCTATTTTTTTGAAAAGTTACATAGCCCTAATAAAAAAGGGGGCGTGTTCCTTTAGTATGTATTTTAAATTGCAATAAACTTAGCTATGAACGCAGTTTATTCGTGTTTAAATGTACTATTATTGAGCTTTTAGCTGTAAAATTGCTCGAACAATCTATTTTTATCACTTTCCTTCAAAAAATCGCTTGCGCTTTTAATTCGTCGCCCTATAATGCGACCCCACTGACACGGAGCGCTGAGCAACTTAAAGCAAAGCAACAACGAGTCAGCGTCGAGTAAAACTTAATGTTTAAACTTCTTTTGAAATCTTAAAAATTAAGT
>NZ_JAAUWV010000064.1 GCF_014694405.1 Pseudoalteromonas sp. S16_S37 | reverse complement strand
ATGCCATTCTAGCGGGTGTGGGCCAAAACTTTAGAAAAATCCTAAGCCTATTGAGGCTTTTTTACGTCTGGATTTTATGTTGGCTATGTGCGCCATTGGCACGTGAAAATCAACAACAAAAACGTTAGATGGTTAACCGACTCTAAAGATGGCAATCCAAATTGAACAACCTCAGTTTTTTGAAAAACCGAGTTTTTCAGAATCGACTATATAGCATACCTTTATAAGATAATAAAAATAAGTGATTTGTTACACTTGCGACTAACCTCAAACCGTTTGAAGTTACATCGGCAATATTTCACGCAAAGTCGTAGTTTACATTCCCCCCTTAATACCTAGTGTGTCGTATAAAACTCTAAAGTCGTTTTTGTTGCTTTTATTAAATGTGAGTGCCCACAGCGCATCGCTTATCGGTAAATACTCTGATACAGGGAGTATGGCATGTCCATCTACGTATGAATCAATAAACTGAGTATAATTAAGTCCAGTAGTTAGCCTAATCCCCTCAATGATATCTTTTTGGGTATAGCGCCGTTTATCTCTAGGGAAATTGCTATATAACCACTGCATTAGATTATCTATACTCTTATTATTGTTAGTTCTTTTCCTAATATCATGGTCAAGTGCCATAGCCACAGTCCAGCCACCGCTGTATACAAGAAAGTAATTATCAAACTTGGTTTTATTTGTTCGGCCCGCTTCTCTCATAGAAATATCACCAAGCCGTGAAGCGCTGAGGTAATACCCTATAACCGACGATACCATGGCCAGCATTTCATTCGAGGGTATCAAATCCAATTCAACAGCACTCTTATAGGCATAGAACTCAGCAAACCCCTCATTAAACCAATGCTCTTGCCCATCTTGGTAACGAATCGATTCACCACTCCATAAGTGAAACAATTCATGCAGTAATATCGTCTGCCATGTTGCAAATCCAAACGCTTTACCTTCATTCCATGAAAGCATAATGAGTTTAGGATCAGCTTCTCCTCCCAAATGCTTCCCTTTATTCACATGAATGGTGATCTCAGAATATTCTTTCCCCTTTAAATCTCTAGGCAGACCGCCAAACAATTTTATATAAGCAGCAAAAGCCCGATTCGTTAACCCGTTAATCTCCAACTCTTTTTTAGCTGATGCATTATCCATAAAGTGATAATGAATAGTCACATGTTCCAACTGGACAACCTTTGAGGCCTCTGTGGCTTGTGTTGTGATTGAAACAAGTAATATAAAAATACAACTCCCACATCGTAATAGTATGTTCTTCAACATTAACTAGTTCCTGTTAACTTGCTTGAAATGCCTTGTGAAATACGCATCAGACTTCACCAAGGTTAAGATTGAGACTCCACTTTATGATGTTTACTGACCGACTGCCATGACACCATAACAGCTAAAACTGACATCCGAGGTAGTAGTGAATTGGGCGGATGGCTATTACTTTTGAGGAGCGAATGATAATCGCTTTGTCAGAAAAGAAAAAGCCTGTAAAAAAACAGGCCTTTATAAATTAACTCATTGATATATAAAATTTTGATTCTGGTTAGAACGGAATGTCATCATCAAAATCAATAGGCGGTTCCATTGGATTAGATGCGCCACCAGATTGAACTGGCTTAGGTGCGAAGCCGCCTTGCTGTTGAGGCGCACTTTGTTGTGGTTGCTGAGGCGCAAAACCACCACCTTGGCTTACATTGTTTTGCTGTGTTGGAGCATAACCGCCGCTTTGCTGCTGTGAGTGGCTTTGGTGTGACTGAGCCTGAGGAGCATACTGTTGCTGCTGTGGTGCTTGGCTGTACTGCTGCTGAGTATAGTTGCTTTGCTGTTGGCCACCTTGATATGGTGCACTGCCTTGCTGCTCGTTACGGCCGCCTAGCATTTGCATTTGACCACCCATATCTACAACGATTTCTGTTGTGTATTTCTCTTGACCACTTTGGTCAGTCCACTTACGCGTTTGCAAACGGCCTTCAATATATACTTGAGAGCCTTTGCGTAAATATTCACCTGCAACTTCAGCTAACTTGCCAAATAACACCACTCGGTGCCACTCGGTGCGTTCTTGCAACTGGCCTGTATTTTTATCTTTCCAGCTGTCTGTAGTAGCAATACTAATGTTCGCAACACCATTGCCGTTTGGCATATAACGAACTTCAGGATCTTGTCCTAGATTACCTACCAAAATAACTTTGTTTACACCGCGTGCCATGGCACCCTCTCCTCACACTATTAATGCAAGCCAAGTATTTGCTTAGCTTGGTTTAAATCAAATTTTTTATCATCTATCTTGAGATAGCTGCGATTTTCTTCACTAACGACTATCGCTTCGATCACACCGGGTAAAGCAACCAATTTATCAGCCAATTCCTCTGCTTGCTGCGGTTCAGACAGCTCAGTAATTAGACTTATAATTTTGCTTTTTGGTGGGATCTGCATTCGCCATGCAATAAGTAACCATATTACCCCAACACAGGCCACTGCCGCAAACACTGCGTTAGCTTCACTGTATTGCGCAATATAACCTCCTAAAATTCCGCCTAAAAACGCTCCAAAAAATTGTCCTGATGAGAAAATTCCCATCGCGGAGCCTTTTTGTGACGCAGGGGCAATACGCGATACCAACGCGGGCATTGTCGCCTCTAAAAAGTTAAACGCAATAAAATACAACAACATACAAACAGCAATACCCATTACCGAGTTAGCCCATAACATTAGGCTGAATGTGCTTATTACAAGCAAAGCGATTGCCGCTAAAAAGGTTTCTCGCTCTTTTTGTTTTTTAATTGCCACTATCATTAAAGGCGCCATTAACACAAATGCAAGTAACAATACTGGAATATACAGCTTCCAATGCGCATCTGCAGTTAACCCATCAGCAATGAGTTGCCCAGGCAAAACCACAAACATTGTTGTCAGCGATAAATGCAGTAGCATAACCCCCACATCTAGACGTAGTAGCTGAGGGTGACGACTTAGTTTTCGAATATCGCTAAACGTTGCGATAGTGTCGCCTTTTGGTGCTTTGTTAACTGCACTTGGCACCACAAAAAGAATAATAACGATACCGCATAATGCCAAAATTGCCGTTAACCAAAATACCCCAGAAATACCAAATGCAGCAGCAACCATAGGCCCAAGTAGCATCGCAAAAGCGAAGCTCAAGCCGATACACATGCCAATAACCGCCATAACCTTAGGTCGTTGCTCATCTCGACTCAAATCAGCGGCAAGCGCTAATAGCGCACTGGCAATCGCTCCCATTCCCTGTAAAGCTCGGCCTATGGTGACCCAATAAATAGAATCTGCGAGCGCGGCGATGACGGAGCCAAGCGCAAAAATTGTCAGACCAACAATAATAATGGGCTTGCGCCCAAACTTATCAGATAACCATCCCATGGGAATTTGTAATAGTGCTTGCGTTAGGCCATATGCGCCAATCGCTAATCCAATCCACATAGGAGAAACATGCTCAAGTGATTGACCATAAATAGCCAACACAGGCATAAGCATAAATAGTCCTAACATGCGAAATGCAAAGACACTGGCAAGCGACAAGGCTGCACGTTTTTCTAGAAGATTTAAAGATTGATTAGACATAATACCCGTTTATTTAGCTCACTTAAGCGCGCAACAGTCTACCAAAAAACTCAGTCTAACTTATACTTTTTTAAGATTTGCTCAAATTTTCCTGCATCATTAAGGCGCTCAAAAGCAATCAACAACTTGTCGATTATAGGTCTACTGACACTTTGTTTGCTCAACGCGATGTATACAGGTTCAACATTGACGATAAAAGGCGCGATTTCGATTTCAATAAAGTCTGGGTTGTACTGTCTTTGATAAACAATATTATATTTTTCCTCTAAGAACCCAGAGATCCGTCCATGACGCAGTAAGTTTAATTTTAATTGATTGTCAGGCACATAAATAAACTTCTCTTCTGAGTCGATTTCTTTTTTCATCCGCGCTTCAAACGCTTCTCCATAATAAGCCCCACGTTGTATAGCGACAGGTTTAGGTAGTGAGAAAAGCGCTTCCAGAGACTCGATAAAAAAAGGCCGCGTAGCATTCGTTGCAAAGACAATATTTTCTTCTCGTTGGGGTCCTATAAAATAGGCAAATCGCATTCTTTGAGCGGTTTTAGAGACGCTGAGCATGAGATCAATTTCACCCAGCTCCAGCATTTTTAGTGCTCTACCCCAAGGTATACTGACAAATCGGTAGCTGCATCCAGCTTCATCAAGTAACGCCTTGGCAAAGTCCACATCCAAACCGTGCCAACGCATTTGCTCATCTTGCAAAGATTGCGCCGAGTAATTTTCAAAGCGTACAATAAGCTCACAATTATTCAGCGTTGCATTGGCTAAATTACTGACAATTAGTAACAGAAGCCCTATACATGGCCTTATTACACGCATCTGCGCACTTGTTCATAAATTGATCCTAAAACCCAGTTTAGTTCGTTTAGCAAAGATACGTTAATTTTTGGCAAAGTATGCGATACTGTTGCGCTAACAATCGTTGCCACTCAACTTGTAATTAGGTCAAAATGGATAAAATAGAAGTCAGGGGCGCTCGAACGCACAACCTTAAAGACATTTCGCTAAGCATACCGCGTGATAAGCTAATCGTGATCACTGGCCTGTCTGGCTCAGGAAAATCATCACTGGCATTTGATACCCTCTATGCTGAAGGTCAAAGAAGATATGTTGAGTCGCTCTCAGCTTACGCTCGACAGTTTTTATCGCTGATGGAAAAGCCTGATGTTGACCATATCGAAGGTTTATCTCCTGCTATCTCTATCGAGCAGAAGTCAACTTCACATAACCCTCGTTCGACTGTTGGTACAATCACAGAAATATACGACTACTTACGACTATTGTTTGCTCGAGTCGGCGAGCCACGGTGTCCAACCCATGATCTCCCTCTAGCAGCACAAACCATCAGCCAGATGGTCGACTCGGTACTTGAGCAGCCTGAGGGCAGCAAGTTAATGCTGTTAGCACCTGTTGTTAAAAACCGTAAAGGTGAACACGTAAAGCTTCTAGAACAACTATCAAGCCAAGGTTATATACGAGCACGTATTGATGGTGAAGTGTGTGACCTCTCCGATCCGCCAACACTTGAGTTACATAAAAAGCATACTATTGAAGTTGTTGTTGACCGATTTAAAGTCAAAGACGGATTGCAACAGCGTCTCGCAGAGTCATTTGAAACGGCCCTTGAGTTATCATCTGGCATTGCCGTTGTCGCGAATATGGACGACCCCAAAGCAGAGGAATTAATATTCTCGGCTAACTTTGCCTGTCTAACATGTGGCTACGCCATGACGGAACTAGAGCCGCGACTATTTTCATTCAATAACCCTGCGGGGGCGTGTCAAAGCTGTGATGGCTTAGGCGTTCGCCAGTACTTTGACCCAAATAGAGTGGTACAAAACCCGGAGCTCAGTTTAAGCGGCGGTGCGATCAAAGGCTGGGACAAACGCAGCTTTTATTATTATCAAATGCTTCAAGCCGTAGCTGAACATTATCAATTTGATTTAGAAGTGCCTTTTCAAGCTCTGTCCGATGACGCTAAAAAAGTGATTTTAGAAGGCTCTGGGAAGACAAAAATTGCCTTTAATTATCGCAATGACCGAGGCGATTTGATCACGCGAAATCACGAATTTGAAGGCGTGCTTAACAATATGAATCGCCGCTATCGCGAAACAGAATCAAGCTCGGTGCGCGAAGAATTAAGTAAGTATCAAACAAGCCAAGCATGCCCGAGTTGTCATGGCTCACGATTACGTGAAGAAGCACGTAACGTGTTTATCGGCCAGACCACCTTACCCGATGTAACCACCATGAGTATTGGCGAAGCAATGGGCTTTTTTGATGCACTCACTTTGCAAGGCCAAAAAGCCCAGATCGCCGACAAAATCCTGAAGGAAATTCGTGACCGCCTATCATTTTTAATCAACGTAGGCCTTAACTATTTATCTTTAGAGCGCAGTGCCGACACCCTGTCAGGTGGTGAAGCACAGCGGATCCGCTTAGCCAGTCAAATTGGCGCAGGTCTCGTTGGGGTTATGTACGTACTTGATGAGCCTTCTATTGGTTTGCATCAACGAGATAACGACCGATTACTCAGCACGCTTACCCACTTACGTGATTTAGGCAATACCGTTATTGTTGTAGAGCACGATGAGGATGCAATCCGCGCGGCTGATCATATTATTGACATTGGCCCTGGCGCTGGCGTACACGGTGGCTATGTTGTCGCGCAAGGTAGTCGCGACGACATAATAAACAATCCAAACTCGCTGACGGGACAATATCTCAGTGGTGCTAAAGCTATTGAGGTGCCTAAACAGCGCCACCAAATTAATGATAAGTGGCTGGAGTTATTTGGTGCCTCGGGGAACAATTTAAAAAATGTCGACTTGCGAATACCATTTGGCTTAATGACCTGTATTACTGGGGTTTCTGGGTCAGGTAAATCAACGTTGATTAACGATACCTTATTTAAACTAGCGCACACAGAGCTCAATGGCGCTACCACAGCTGAGGCGGCACCATATAAAGAGATTAAGGGCCTAGACCACTTTGATAAAGTGATAGATATAGATCAAAGCCCTATCGGTCGTACGCCACGCTCTAACCCTGCCACGTACACCGGTATCTTCACAGCTATCCGTGAGCTGTTTGCAGGCACTCAAGAAGCACGTTCTCGCGGCTATAAAGTGGGCCGTTTTAGCTTCAACGTAAAAGGCGGACGCTGTGAAGCGTGTCAGGGTGATGGTGTTATCAAAGTTGAAATGCACTTTTTACCGGATGTATATGTACCTTGCGATATCTGTACAGGCAAACGTTACAATCGCGAAACGCTAGAGGTACTGTACAAAGGCAAAAACATTCATGAAGTACTGGAAATGACGGTGGAAGATGCTCATGAATTCTTTGAGAAAATCCCCGCCATTAACCGTAAACTTGCGACACTCATGGATGTGGGTTTGTCTTACATTCGTTTAGGACAAGCCGCTACAACACTCTCTGGTGGTGAAGCTCAACGCGTTAAATTAGCTCGAGAATTGTCTAAACGTGATACAGGCAAAACCCTGTACATTTTGGATGAACCCACAACGGGTCTACATTTTCACGACATTCAACAACTCCTTGTGGTATTGCATCGTTTACGTGATCACGGCAATACAGTTGTGGTTATTGAGCACAACCTTGATGTGATAAAAACTGCAGATTGGATTGTTGATTTAGGGCCTGAAGGGGGAGCTGGAGGCGGACAAATTCTCATTGCTGGCACACCTGAAGAAGTCGCACAGTGCAGTGCGTCACACACAGGAAAATATCTGAAGCCTTTACTTTAACCATTGAAGGGATGTAGTTTAACTACATCCCTTATTTGTCAATCCATAGCAATGATTAAAAAGCTACCTTACTATCAATCTTTCACAGATAAGTTAAGAGACTATCAGCAACGTTTAACGTCATTTTGGTGTTCTTTGAACTTAGCTCAAAAGTGCTATTTACTTGCCATAACTGTCAGTATTTTATATTTGTATGATAACGCACAAAGTAACACTTTGATGATGTTTATCACTGTATTGGTTTTGATTGCTATATTAAGCGAATTTTGGCCAAAGTTTATTAAGATTTGGGACAGTTTGCCCGGCAAAGCCATTATTTTGCTATTTTATGCCTTTGTTGCTAATTACGCTTTAGTACAAGCTTCTGGTCAAGTGAATGATATTACTGGTGTCAGTGCCGATAATTTACCTTATACACATAACTTTGCAGTCCTTCTATCCGTTCCGGTTTGGTTCTTCATTACCAGCTTAGTGGTCTTGCTTATCATCCAGTTTGCCATTCCAATCTACCTGCTAGCATTACTTGTGCTAAGACCTTTTGGGTTACACGCCTTGTGGCACCCACCTGGCTATCGATTTCCAATAACAACTGGCCTAGTTCGTTTTGGTGCAGGCTTATATCTACTAACACAATTGGCTTTATTAGCAACCTACACAGGCGCGCTCTATGATGTCAGCGCAACCACAACAGGGATTATTAGCCGCCTTGACGATGACTTAATTGTTAAAATGGAAACAAAACCAAAAGATCAAACAACAACAGCCGAGCAAAATGATCCCGAGCTTGCGCAATCAATCGCTGAGCTCAATGAGGTAGGAGAAAAGTTTAAGCAAAGAGCGACAAGTTATGAAAACAAAGTGACTCACATTTTAGAAAACTTTATTTTCAATAACGAAGCCGATAGTAAATCACGCTGTGAGCATACCACTGATAGCCGAGTTATTGAGCTCAACGACTTTGAAATACTCGAAATCGTCAAACACAGTTCAAGCGAAAATACCCATTATAGCTATCAAGTAAAACCCTGTATTTCCGCCGCGATTGGTCACCAATTTCGAGCAAATCCTATACCATAAACTGGGTCAGTTGTGCGCGCTCATCATCGGATAGTGATTGAGCGCCTTTCGCTGCAAAGTCATATCTAACCATCACAGTTTTACCTTCTGCACAACACTGACCATGCTGCCAAGCTTGCTGTAATATAACGAACGAACTGTTACCGATATGCTCTATGGCCGTTTTTATTTCAACTTCTTGTCCGTAAAACAGCTCGCCCTTAAACACAACTTCTACCTTTGCCACAATCAACTTCCATTGATGTGGATTAAGATCTGGTGTGAATATTTTAAAAATAGGCACTCTAGCTGCTTCAAACCATACGGGTAGTACGGTATTGTTTATATGACCAAGAACATCGGTTTCGCTAAATCGCGGCATCAGTTTTTCAGACAACATAATAATTCCAATAACTGTAGGTAAAATAATGACAGATTTTATACGCGTTTATGACAACGCGCTAAGCGCTGAGTTTTGTGATCAATTTATCGACCTATTTGAACAAAGCCCACATAGAAAACAAGGGATCACCTCTGGCGGCGTCGACCTTAGCAAAAAAATTAGCCAAGATCTGTATTTAAACTCGCATCAAGAATATGCCCAACCTCTGCAACATATACAACAAGTGACTGCTCAGCATGTGTTTAAATACATTGAGGAGCATTTATTTATGATCATTGGTGCATTTGGTTTGAAGGTATATCACCCTAAGACTGGAGAGCCCGTTGATGTTACCTTCGATAACTTCGAAGAAGTAGGAAAGCCGCAACTACCGCTGCTTACCCAACAACTATTTCGTTTAGGTAACATACAAGCACAAAAGTACGAAATTAATAAAGGGGGTTATCCATATTGGCACAGCGAGGTGTATCCACAACAAGGCCATAATGAAGCGCTACACCGTGTTTTATTGTTTATGTTCTACCTAAATGATGTTGATGAAGGTGGCGAAACTGAATTTTATTATCAACAGAAGAAAATCGCCCCTAAAAAAGGCAGCATGGTTATTGCCCCTGGTTATTTTACCCACACTCACCGCGGTAATAAGCCAATATCAAACGATAAATATATCTTAACATCATGGGTATTGTTTAATCGTGCAGAGCAGATCTATGGTGCGCCAACCAGCTAATTGATTGTTTGTGGCATCAACTTCGATTTATGAATTGATGCCATGCCTGCAATAGCTCCATAAAATCTTCGTAACCACAGCCACTTGCAAGGCCATGCTCATCAAGCTCCAAAGCATCATCGGCATACATACTTATATCATCGGATTGATGAAACAACGCGTGTGATTCAAACAATGCTTCTTCATGTGACAAAGTCAGACGGATCTCTTTACCTTCAACTACTACCGCCTGCTTGCTATTAGGTAAATCTCTTGCGGTTTCAAGCAGCATGGCGACCTGCTCAAATGCTAGCTCCTCATTTAACCAACGACCCACCAGCATGTGCTCATCACTCATTTTAACCCGAAAACCTATAATAGGGTCTTTGATAAATTGATATTCCAAAATTCTGCTCAAACTACTATCTCATATCGCTATTATACGCTGTTCCTCTTGAGACATGCCATGTAAACCACGATAATGCATCTGTTTCTAATAACGAGCATCAACATGACCGCACTCGCAATTTTGTTCCCTATTATCTTTGTAGTTCTGGCAGGCTACGGTTGTGCAAAATTCAAGATACTCAGCACCTCGGCACTAGATGGCCTAAGACAGTTTGTATTTAACCTTGCTATACCCGTGTTTCTATTTATTAGTATGTATCGAGCCGATCTCACTCAGGCATTATCAACTTCAGTCATGTTAAGCTTTTACCTGCCAGTGCTCACTGTGTATTTATTGTGTTTTGCCACATTAACGCTTTTGATGAAAAAAAACACTGCAGATAGCGCAACTTTGGCATTAGCAGGTACTTACTCAAATACTGTTCTCGTTGCTTTGCCAATCATTATTTCAAGTTTGGGGCCTGAGTACGGAGCAATGGTGTTTGTGATCATCACATTCCACAGTGCATTGTTATTCGGCTGTACTTTTTTACTCGCAAGTGATTTTCAAGGACGCTTTATCAAGGCATTTAAACCATTGCTAGTTAACCCAATAGTAGTGAGTATAAGCGTCGGTTTATTGTGTAATTATGTGGGTCTCAAACTTCCGCAGGCATTACAAGAGGGGCTACTTCTATTGGCTGAACCTGCGATAGCGGGGGCATTATTTGCGTTGGGCGCAAGCTTGAATAATTACTCACTCAAAGGAGCTTGGCGAGGTGCATTATGTGTGAGTGTGGTTAAGTTAATCGTGCTGCCAAGCGCCGTATTTGCGCTTGCAAAATTTGGAATGCAGCTACCAACTAAGCAAGTTGCAGTGTTAACTTTGATGAGTGCTTCGCCTCTTGGGGTAAATGCATATTTAGTTGCGCGCCAACTACAATGCCAGCAATCGGTGCTGGCAAGTAGTGTGGTTTTATCAACCTTGTTAAGCGTGTTAACACTAGCCTTTTGGCTAACGGCGCTCGTAACTTGAGTAGTTTGTATATCTAGCTGCGTCAATAATAGACCATAGATGTACTACAGCACCTATGACCGGCGGCACAACTAAAAACCATAGTGCATATCCACCAAATACAACGATTGCAAAAATCAGCGCCGCTAAAATGCGTCCTTGTACTAATTGCCCTAATCCGGGGAAAAAGATATTACAAATCGCCGCTATTACGTTACCACCTGAACCTTGTCCTGCCATGGTATCCTCTCTTATTATCTACTAATTTATGTGTCTATTCAGTCTAATACACTTATCGTGCCAACTTAAAATTCTTTTAAAACAACAACTAACAAAAATAAGTATTGTTGATTTGTTTGTAAAGTTAGCCTAAAAGGCTAACTTTTGGCGTAAATGTTAGCTATTATTGTGCAAAAAATAATATCAGGATGATCTATGCTATACCGTGTCACTCGCCCAATCAGTAACTTAGTAGAGCGCTACCTACCCGACCCATATATTTTTGTTTTATTGTTAACTATCATCGTACTCGCTTTAGCCAGCCTCGTCACGCCATTCTCTCCGATACAAGCGGTTACCGCATGGGGCCAAGGCTTTTGGAAGCTACTTACTTTTGCCATGCAAATGCTCATGATTTTACTTGCAGGATACATGCTCGCCAGTACGCCAATATGCATTAAGGCACTTAATAAACTAGCAAAACAAGCAAAAACCCCGGTGCTTGCCATTATCATGGTTACTCTCGTTGCGATGCTTGCCAGCTGGATTAATTGGGGGTTCGGTTTGGTCATTGGCGCTTTGTTTGCAAAAGCTTTGGCCAAGCAAGTTGCGGTAGATTATAGAATTCTGGTTGCCAGTGCCTATTCCGGTTTTATCGTATGGCATGGCGGGTTATCAGGCTCTGTGCCACTAACCATCGCCAGTGAAGGACACTTTGCATCCTCCAGTATTGGAGTAATTGCAACCCAAGAGACCTTATTTTCACAATTTAACCTACTCATTTTATTACTACTGTTTATTTTATTACCGTTACTCAATGCCCTGCTACTGCCACCAAAAGATCAGCAAATACTGCTCGATAAAAGCAAACTGGAAGAGCATGTTGAACATATAAAAGTAGATGAAGAAACCCTAACTCCTGCACAAAAGCTTGAGCATAGTAAATTACTAGGTACATTGATTGGTTTGCTAGGCTGTGGTTATTTAGTGCAGTACTTTGTTTTTGCTGATGGAACACTAAATCTTAATAGCGTCATCGCAATTTTCCTATTCCTAGCCATTTTACTGCATCAGACGCCAGCCCGTTTACTCACAAGCTTGCATCAGGCGATTACAGGTGGGGCAGGAATAGTTATACAATTTCCCTTTTATGCAGGGATCATGGCCGTGATGGTTGAATCAGGACTTGCGCAGCAAATCTCATCTGCATTTGTATCCATTAGTAGTGCTGACACTCTGCCTTTTTGGAGCTTTTTAAGCGCGGGCCTGGTGAATATTTTTGTGCCATCCGGCGGTGGGCAATGGGCTGTACAAGCTCCGATAGTAATACCTGCCGCGCAAATGCTTGAAGCTGACATTGCCAGAGTAGCCATGGCGGTCGCGTGGGGAGACGCATGGACCAACTTAGTTCAACCATTTTGGGCTCTACCCGTGCTCGCAATAGCAGGGTTAAAAGCCAAAGATATTATGGGATTTTGCCTAATTCAACTTATTTTCAGCGGTGTGATCATCGCAGCTATGCTCACTTGGGCATAGCTGCAATCTGCGACTAGCTCGAAAGCACCTTCATAGGCAGGCTCAGAATAACATTCTCTGAGTCTGCAAAGTGCATCATCACAGCAACATGTCCTGCCACAACGAGAATATACATAACCGCAGAGAACACTTGACCATATCTATCTAAAGGTAATAAATGAGAAGCATGTCGGGCACGCCACTCAAACAGTATCTCAAGGCTACCAACGAACAAAAAGAATACGAGGAGCATTAAACCAAATGTATAACTGAGCCATAAACCGAACCCGACACCAGCCATACAAACTAACAAGCCAACCCATGAACGCATAGAAAAACTAATACTCTTGAGCACATGACCGCCATCAAGCGGCAGAATAGGCAATAAATTAAATAGATTTAACAACGCGCTAAGTACCGCAACCGCAGCAAAAATTTCTAGCTCAGTTGCATAGTACAACACAACGCCTAATATCGATGTGATCAAGCCAAAAGCAGGCCCCATCAAAGAGATCACCACATCTTGCCAACGCGTAGTGATCTTATCATCACTGACAGCTAACCCACCGACAAATGGAATAAGATAGATACCTTTGGTTTTTATTTTAAAGTACTGCATAGCGCGCACATGACCATATTCATGCACAACTAAGCACGCTACCAACATAATTGCAAATTGCCATGAGAATAGCCACGCATAGCCAGCTAATGATGCACCAGCCAACGCTGCTTTAATTACATTGGCACTTTTTACTAACTTAAAACCAAGGGCAGCAAGTCCAAAAAAGTTCTTTTTACTTTCTGCTTGTGTAGCTGGTAACTCAAGCCATTGCCACTGTTTACCATCGATAGAGATACCTAATTGCTGCTGCGCTAATTGTGTAATATCAAACTGTACTTCACCTTGTGTGAAGTTTGCTTTTATAACCCCCTGTGAATGGTCTTCGATAGGCAGCGCCTGTTGCCCACAAAATACCTGCATTAACTGTGCATCATGCACCAATACAGAGAAGTTTTGGTCTAAAATAGTAAATTCGATTCTGGTCATAATTTTAAAGAGATACCTTTTTCCTGCATTATCCCAGCTAATATGCCAAGTGACAACGCGACCTTCGCCTATCTGTATCTATACATTTGGGCACTGTGTACTAAACTGATGTGAGGGTGTGTGTTGAATAAAGGATCATAAATATGAATGCAGCAACTAGACAGGTAATGGTTGTAGATGACTCTCAGGCCATTCTTATGGTCATGCAAGCTATGCTGACTGAATTAGGTGTGAGTGAAATTACAACATGCACCAATGCTACCGTAGCACTCGAAAAAATAGCACAAGCACCTCGTCGTTATGATGCAATATTTACTGATTTAAATATGCCAGAAATGGATGGTATGGAGCTTATTCGTCAGCTTGGTGACATAAAATATCCTGGCGGAGTGATCATCATTTCGGACATGGATACAAAAATAATTGACCTTGCTGCAAACCTAGCCCGTCAGTCTAATGCTCACCTAATCGGAAATATATCCAAACCCGTACAGTTAAAAGAAGTCGATAGACTACTCAAAAAGCTTGAGTCCTTTATTGCCCCAGAAAAACGACATGTAGAGCCAATCACACAATCAGAGCTACTGCATGCTATAAGTCACCGCCAAATCACACCTTATTATCAGCCCAAGGTAAACAGAGCAACCAAGTCCATTGAAAGCGTTGAAGTGCTGGCGCGTATAGTGACACCTGAGCATACTCATACAATACTACCCGAGCAGTTTATTACGCTTGCAGAAGATTTAGATTTAATAAATCTGATTACTTTTCAATTATTTGAAAAGGCGACTGAAGAATTTAGAGAAATTCGTACTGAATTGCCACACAAGGTAACATTGGCATTTAACCTCTCCCCTGTGCAATTAGATGATATCAATTGTCCAAATAAACTCGCTTTAATACTGGAGCTAAGTCGATTAAAGCCCGAAGACGTTATTTTAGAGATAACCGAACACACACCGCTCAACAGCACAGTCCAGTTAGAAACACTCAACCGTTTACGTATGAGAGGCTTTTCAATTTCTCTAGACGATTTTGGAACTGGTTTCACTAATATTAATCAATTGAAAACACTGCCATTCACAGAAATCAAAATTGATCGCTCTTTGATCACACACATTGACTCCGACCGTTTTTCACAAGTCATTGTCGATAGCTTAATAGACATAGCGCAAAGCGAACAAATTGGGATTGTTGCAGAAGGGATTGAACGGATAGAAGAATTGCAGTACTTAGACCGTTATAAGCACAATTTGCTAATGCAGGGTTTCTTAATTAGTCGTCCAAAAGCCAAGTCCGAGTTTATTCGTTGGGTTCATTCTTGGCTTCGGATGATGAATTCGAACTCTTAGCGCTCTTCGGTATCAGTTTCAATCAAGTGACTATGCCCATCAATACGCTCACGCCATTTCTTTTTGGCAGCTTGCTGCATGTTGGTCGATTGCTCTCTCTCGTCGATAATATCCATCCCCATCAACGATTCAAGCATATCTTCAAGAGTCACAATCCCCTGAATATCGCCATATTCATCAATGACTAATGCAATATGAATACGCTTTTCCAACAACGTCTGAAATAAAGAAGGCGCATCAAGCGTTTCTGGCACCGTGTAGAGGGGTTTAACCAACTTGCTTATTTTACAGTCTTCACCAAGCCTATGATAAGCAAGCATAATGTCATTTTTATGCACAAACCCGATGATGTCATCACCGCTTTTATCGAATACCAATATTCTCGAAAATGCGACTGAACCGTGTTCAGATAAATACTCGTTAACCGTCATATCTTTTTGAATTTTAAAGAGTACGGTTCTTGGTGTCATAACATGCTCTAACTTCGCATGTCGAAAACGTAGCAAACTCCTAATTGTTTGTGTTTCTTCTTGTTGCAACGCACCAGCCTCAGAGCCAATCTCAGCCATCGCTTCTATTTCTTGGCGAATATAATGGGCTTCACTTTCTTTTTTACCCATCAATCGAGTCAACATATCTGAGAGCCACACAAATGGTTTAAGTACCCGCACCAGCCAAATTAATGCGCCTGACACCACCGGAGTCAAAGCTCGCCAATAAGTTGCACCCAGTGTTTTTGGAATGATTTCAGATAACACGAGCACCAGTAACGTCATTATCGCAGAGGCAATTCCTACAGCTGCATCAGAAAAAACCACGGCGGCTTGCGCCCCAACACCCGCCGCACCGGCAGTATGGGCAACCGTGTTCAGAGTTAAAATTGCTGCTAAAGGTTTATCAATACTGTCTTTTAACTGTTGAACTCTTTTCGCTAACTTGGGCTTATCTTTTTTTAATACCGCAATATAGCTCGGTGTAATGCTAAGCAACACTGCTTCCATCACTGAGCATAAAAATGAGATACCAATGGCTAACACCATATATGTAACCAACAAAAACAACCTAAACTCCTTAAAACGCAAGCAATAATAGCTAATCGCAACTTTGCTGACATGGCCAATATATATGCTATATTGGGGCAAAAATTTTACCTGCAATAGGCTCAAACATGATTTTAAGAACTGCGGCCACTTTACTTGTTTCAACCTTAGCAATGCAACTGCATGCTGCGCCATTAAGCGAAAAGCAAATTCAGTTTCTTGGCCCAATTCCAACGTACAACAGTATTAAACCTAACAATACAGCTCATCAAAGTAAAATAATACTAACACTACTTCCTAATTTGCAAAGCTCAAGTGATACGCTATCGGTATTTGGTAAGGATATCAAATGGCAAAGTTTGGCTGATATCAATGCTCTAACTTTACCTGGCATGCAAGTTCTCAAGTTCAACTTTGCCACTACTCGCTTCGTACAAGGGAAACTCAAGATATCGGGTATAAAAAAGGCACATGTATTCTTAAATGGAGCGCTATTATCCGGCGATGAGAGCTACGACCTTAACGTTGCCACAGGCGACCACCAAGTCATCGTTATCGCAGAGCAAGTAGATAATTGGAATGAGGTAAGTGTAGACTACAGTCCAAACTCAGAACATGACCTGATAACTCTGCATAACAACGACAAAGTAGCACTGTCTGCAAAGCAGTTATTTGATGCTCCAACGATTAGTGCTCTTTCAACATCGCCAAATGGTCGCTTTTACATTACCACTGAGCAACATTATTCTGATCTCAGCGGCAATACGCCCATCACAGAAACCCTATTAAAACAGCAAAATGGTACGACCGTTTATCGATTAGACGGAGTAGCCGCTAATAACATAGCGTGGCGCAATGATTCCAAACAAATCGCTTATGCCCAAGATCAACAGCTGAAAATACTAAACTTAAACACAATGACCACACAAGTCATCGCTGAAAAGTTAGACGGAGCAAGTAGCTTTGAGTACTTTGATGATAGCACCTTGATTTTTTCATGGTCTAATAGCCCTAGTGACTCCAATTCGCTCGTAAAGCATTATCAAGGATTGGAAGATAGATGGTCATATGCGCGCACCAATACTCAGATATATCTGCTTGATATTAATTCTGGTCTTATCAACGCGCTGACAGAAGGGAAGTTAAGTCATAACCTCGAAGATCATGATGCAAAGCGAAACACTATTTTAGTTAGCCGCACTTTGCAAGATTACAAAGCCCCACCTCATATGCTCACCGAGTTATTAGAAATCGATTTAGCTGATGGCAAACAAAAGCAACTAGGATCATATCGCACCTATAACAAAGCCCGATATGCAAAAGATGGTCTTTACATAGTTGCCGGCCCTGACTTTGCAGGCGGTATAGGTAAAGCCCTGCCTGATGGCATGCTCGCCAATAATTATGACGGCCAGTTGTTTTGGCTAGATAGAAATGGCAAAAATCCTAAACCACTGAGCAAAAATTTTAATCCTGCCATCGGTGAGATCAAGGTATTAAGTAATGATGATGTTGTATTGCTTGTAACTGACAAAGACACTAAGCAGCTCTATTTATTTGATAAAAGTAAGTCACACTTCAAACATATAGATACCGGCCTCGACGTTGTAGATCAATTTGACACCACTGATAGTAGCCAAGCTGACTTACTAGTTGCAGGAACTCAAGCCACAGTACCTCAACAGTTAAAGCGCATCTCAGTGAGTAACAACAAAGCAAACCTGCTTTGGGATTCGCAAAAACTGGCTTATCAAAATAGTGAAATAGCAAAGTTAGAAGAGTTTAATTTTACTAACAAGTCTGGTGTTGAGATAAAAGGCCGTGTCTATCTTCCTCATGATTTAGATAAAACCAAGCGCTATCCAGCCCTTGTTTACTATTATGGTGGAACGTCACCGGTATCTCGAGCATTTACAGGCCGCTATCCCTTTAATTTGTGGGCAGCTCACGGCTACGTAGTTTATGTACTGCAGCCAACAGGCGCGACAGGGTTTGGTCAAGAGTTTTCAGCTCAACACGTTAACGCTTGGGGGGAGAATACCGCGCAAGATATTATCGATGGCACCAAGGCATTTACTCAGACCTACTCATTTGTCGATCCAAAACGTATCGGTAATCTAGGCGCATCTTATGGTGGTTTTATGACGATGCTACTAGCAACTAAAACAGATATGTTTAGTGCTTCTATCGCACATGCTGGCATTTCAAACATTACATCATACTGGGGTCAAGGTTGGTGGGGTTATCTGTATTCTGGCGAAGCATCTAAAACCAGCTTCCCTTGGAATAATCCAACCCTTTACTCACAACATAGCCCTGTTTTTCATGCCGATAAGGTACAAACCCCATTGTTGTTAATTCATGGTGATGCAGATACCAATGTACCTCCAGGGGAAAGCCACAACATGTATACCGCATTGAAGATTCTTGGTAGAGACGTTGAACTAATAGAATATAAAGGCGCGAATCACCAAATTTTAGCTCGAGACAGAAGATTCCAATGGTGGGATACTATGCTCGCTTATTTTGATATGCACCTAAAAGATCAACCGCAATGGTGGCAATCCATCTATAAAAAATAACATTATTAGAGAGAGCAATACTCCATTGCTCTCTCTTTAAAACAACTTTTTCAAGTGCCTTATAACACGCATATTTATGCGATATCTCCATGTGTAAAAACAGTCCTTCATGCACATATTTTTTCAATCATCTGTTTTTAACGCTTTTTATTGCAAAAAATTCACCTGAAGCTTCTCAGCGATGATTTTACAGTGCTAATATAAACGTAATTATTGAATAGATAACGAAATTATGAGTATTCAAGTATTACTGGTAGAAGACGATGAACTATTAGCCAAGCGTATTTTAAGCCACTTCGCGCAGACTGAGTTTGAAATAAAAGTGGATAACACCGGCGCAAATGCACTTGGGCTAATTCAACAAGCGAGCAACTCTGACGCACCTATCTCCTTGGCGATCGTTGATATCGTCTTGCCTGCGACAGATGGCCTAGAGTTAGCAAAAGAAATCAATACATTGACAGATATTGGCGTCATCATGCTATCAAGTAGGGATTCGCAAGCCGATCGTATCGCAGGCCTCGCGCAAGGCGCCGATGATTATGTTTGTAAACCAGTAGACTTACTTGAGTTAGAGCTAAGAATGCGCGCCCTTTATAAGCGTATTTCTCAAAGTAATGATGAAGATGAGTCTGAAGAGTTTATTGAATACGCAGATTTTAAGTTACACCCAGATAACCGAACTTTAATCAATCAGCATGGTGAAGAATCTCGCCTCACAGAAGCAGAACATAAAGTACTCATATGCTTGATAGCAAACGCAGGTAAAGCGACATCTCGAGAAAAAATTTCCGAAGATATCGGGCAGCCAGATTGGAGCCCCAATGATAGAACAGTCGATGTGCTCGTTGGTCGCTTGAGAAAAAAGCTAGGTGATGAAAAAGACCAAAAACGTATCGTTACCGTTAGAGGTAAGGGCTACATGCTCTCTACTTAATAGCGTGTTAGCTGGCTGATCAACCGCTCAAATGCTCGATAACTCAGCGCTTCTTTTAACGCATTAAGAGTTATGTTTGGTTCAGCACTTAAATCAGCTATTGTCCTCGCAACTTTCAAAATACGATGGTAAGAGCGAGGCGATAACTTTAGTTTATCTACCGCCTTCGCCAAATATTGCTTCTCTTGTAATCCCAATGCGCAATGGCATAGCAACTCTCGATTACTCAACATCGCATTGCATTTATTTTGTCGCTGCAAAGCAATCTTGTATGCATGTTCAACACGTTTTCTGATCTGTGCACTGCTCTCTTCTTGGCGTTCACTTTGTAATTGAGAAGTAGACAAACGTGGCAATTCTATCTGCAGATCTATCCTGTCTATGAACGGACCTGATATTTTTGATAAATACTTTAAGACTTGCTCTGCTGTAGCACGTTTATCATCATAACTACCTGTTGGACTTGGATTAAGTGCAGCAATTAACTGAAAACGTGCAGGAAAATCAACCTGACGAGCTGCACGAGATATCGTGACTTGTCCGGTTTCCATCGGCTCTCTAAGTGAATCGAGCACTTTTCTTTCAAACTCAGGCAATTCATCTAAAAACAAAACGCCATTGTGGGCCAATGAGATCTCTCCAGGCTTAGGTTTTGATGAGCCGCCGACTAAAGCAACGGCAGAACAAGTGTGATGTGGACTCCTAAAGGGGCGTCGACACCAATTTCGCATATCAATACGCTGACCAATAAGTGAGTATACTGACGCTGTTTCCAAGGCTGATTCAGCAGGTAATGCCGGCATAATTGTGGGCATTCGCTGGGCCAACATTGATTTACCGGTGCCTGGGGGCCCTAAAAACAGCAAATTGTGACCACCGGCAGCCGCAATCTCAAGCACCCGTTTTGCACTCTCTTGCCCTTTCACTTCATCCATATCTAGGTATTCGATAGGCTCACAAACTTCTTTTTGATAGGTTTGATTAAACGGCAGAGATTGCTGTCCTTGCATATCTAACCAAAGAGCCTCTAAAGAAGGTACTGCCTTCCTACTGGCATTTGGTGCTAGACTCGCTAGCTCATCATTGGTAATCGGTAAATAACAGCATCGTTTTGCTTTTTCTGCAGCTAAAACACTGGGTAAAATTGCATGGATCCCAAGAACTTCCCCACTCAGTGCCAACTCTCCGTAAAATTCATAGGACATAAGCTCTTGGCAAACTAATTGCCCTGACGCTACCAAGATTCCAACGGCAATTGCTAGGTCGTATCTCCCCCCTTCTTTGGGTAAATCAGCTGGTGAAAGGTTGACTGTGATCCTTTGTTCTGGAAATAAAAAACGTGAATTAGTAAGCGCAGAGCGAACCCGCTCCTTCGCTTCTTTTACTGAAGTTTCTGGCAAACCGACAATATGAAAAGCGGGTAATCCGTTGCTTAAGTGCACTTCTACAGACACCTGTGGTGCGTCAATTCCCACCTGAGCCCGGGTGTAAACTTTGGCAAGTGACATATCCTTGTCCCTCGTTATTTTAATTAGTCTGCATATTTAAAAATATGTAATATTAGGTTGTAGCGCATTGCCAGTAACCTCAGTACGAGCGTTACTGCCATCGCTGACAACATTGCCGTTTCGACCGCAAATGACCAATTCAACATTTGTGTGTAAACAATACCACCAAATATACAGGTGATAGCGTAAAGCTCGCCTTTTAGTAGCAAAGGAATTTCTCGGGCTAGCACATCACGTATTAAGCCACCAAAACAAGCCGTCAACACGCCCATAATAATCGCTGTAGTATCTGGCATACCAATATTTAAAGCCTTTTGTACGCCCATAACTGCAAAAAATGCTAGGCCAAATGCGTCAGCTACTTGTAGCATCTGTTTGGGCAGCGCCCTACGGCTATTTAAAAATAGGACGCAAATGAAAATTGCGCCAAATATTGCCACAAAATAGCTCGTATCATGTAGCCAAAACACGGGCACATCCAGAATAATATCTCGTAATGTACCCCCTCCAATACCGGTAACTGTCGCAAGCACAACCACACCAAAACCGTCCATATGCTTACTATGAGCGATTAAAGTTCCCGATATTGCAAATACCATAACTCCCAACAAATCAAACCAATGGATAAGGTCCGTCATATATATATCCTCACAGTAATTTGTAGTAAGAGTATTCATTTACATTAACAAATGCGAGTCAAGGATTCATTAGTGCAAAAGTTGTGAGCTTACGGCAAGTTAGCGTAACTCACCATCAAAAATATGCTTGAGTCCAGAATTTAGTCTATGCGTTGTGATTTATAGTTCCAAGGCAAGTAAAGTTCTGGGTTTAATCGCA
>NZ_JAAUWV010000063.1 GCF_014694405.1 Pseudoalteromonas sp. S16_S37 | reverse complement strand
ATAAGCAAGACTATATGGCGGGGCTCCGGCATTTTAAGAAAACCATCACTGACTTGAATTGGCAAAATTTGGATGTTAGTGATGTGTTTGAATTTAAATGATTATTTATGGGGATCCCTTAGCTTTTTGGGGCAACAAAAAGGCGCTCTTCCTGAGCGCCCAACTTTGCTTAACAATTCTTATCTCTAACTCAAATCAGTATATTGATTGTTTCCGGTTAACAAAATGTCATTATCAAACCCTGGAATAGACAATGCATCTTTGCTAATAACCAGTTCCGACTCATCAATTTGGCCTTCACCAAATCGATAGATAAGCTGGTATTGCCCTAAATCAGCTGCTTGTTGATACCTGCTTTGAGCCTGCTGTGTAACCATGTATTTTTGTTGGTAACTAGCAAGCACATCATCATTGTAACGCTTCGCAAGTAGCTTCATTGTTTGCTTGGGCGAAAACACCGTTGCGGTTGCATTATTGCCGCCAAACCCTTTTGAGTTTATAAACGCGATATCTAATTCGCCACACTCGTAATGCTGTGTACGAATGTCTAAATGTTCACTATATACATCGTCTGCAACGCTATCGATCGTTGTGATCCCAGGCATGATATTGTGACTAAACACCCCAAGAGCCATAGCAAGTTGGTCACCACTTGCAGGAGCTATGGTATGTCCAACATAGGCTTTTGGCGCAGCGACTTTCCAATTATCAATGGCGAAAGCCTCAGCAACCTTATGGTAAATCAAGGATTCTGTTACCCTGTTTTGTGGTGTACTTGAGCCATGTGCCAAGATAAAACTGCGCTCACGCAGAGCTTCGCTGCCAGCAATTTGTTCAGCTAACGCAACCGATTTTGCCATCGTTATATAGTTACCAGGACCTGGCGCTGTAATTGATTTTTTAATACCGTCTGCGTTGACAAACACGTCAACAACAGATCCCATCACTTGCGCGCCCAAAGACAATGCCAACTCGTCATCCATTAATATAGCGACCTGTGCGCCCTCACCGATGGTAAAACCACAGTTTTCACCGAATGGGCGACTGGTACGTCGATAATCAACTTCATCACTGTTGTCTAATTTCTTCAGTCCTTCTTCGTTGGCAAGCGCCCCCATAGTGCCAAAGCCTTCGATAACTTCAGGTGTTAAAGCACACTCTACGCTCGCTACAATCGCAACACGAATGCGACCGGCTTGAATGTCATTTACCGCAGAACGTAAATTATATAGAAATGTAGCGCATGCTCCTGAAGTACTAAATGCAGTACCTACGCTACCTGTAACGTACGCATTGATAAAATCTGTGGACATGGTATTGAGGCCAAGCGCAAGCTGTTTAGTGCTTACGCGCTCACCTTTCATTCGAGCACGGATCAGGCCGCCAAATCCCTCGTCATTCATTTGACCTGCTATCGACGCAGAATAGGTACCAATTTGGTCTGGTCGAACACTATTCATTACTGTATGCCAATCAAGACCTGTTGAGCGCACAGCATCCGTTGCTGCGAAAATAGTCGCTTGCAAGCCTCTTGGCTGATAACGGCTGTTGTACATAGTTGCAGGGTCAAAACCTGTTGGAAATTGACCCGCGGCTTTAATTGGGTTGTCGCGATAACTATCGTGCTTAATTTCTAACTGATCAGGCACGATCACAGTTACTAACTTGCTATCTACCTCAGTAACCTGCCAACTACTTGGCACAGGTGTAGGTAAGTCTCGTTTTTTACAAGTAAAACGTAAGCCAGTGTCATCACTGCCTTTAATAGTTAATTTTTGCTGCCAGTGCGTTGCGTCTACATCAAAGTGATTACTTTCTATTTTACGGATAAGCGTACCCGCTTTGATTTGTTCACCAAAGCGTGTCTCTATTTGCTCTTTTTCAATAGACTCACCATCGCTTGTCACTAACTGACCATCTTGATAACGAACCAAGTTCATGAGCGTGGCTAAGCCTAAAAATGTTTCTTGTCGTGCGCTTTGCGTTAGTTTATCTAACACTATGCGGCGGAAACCTTGATGAAATGAAGTACGCCCAGCGGCGTTAATGCCCCCCATTCCAACAATAATTGGTAATGCTGTCATTTGATTTGTTCTGTTTAGCCAAATATGTACTGATTTTAATTGGAACTTTAAACACAGATAATACAAAATTGGCCATACATTGTAAAAAATCAGCCATTAAAGAGTGGTCAGTCCAGATGATTCTACCTATTCGTATCGCTTTTACCCTTTATCAGCACATGCTGTTTACCAGCGTAACATTACCAGCGGAGATGCTCAGAGCTGGAGAAGCTTTTGCAAAACGACACCTAGGTCACGACTTTAGGCCGCTCAAACTATCGTGGCTAAGTGATCCAGAGCGTCTCATAGATAATGAACTAGGCATTCAATTACAGCCAACAGGCAAGTTTTGTGAATTAGCACAACAAGATTATGTAATAGTGCCCAGTATCTGGCGAAACCCCAGACCTGTTATTCGCCAAACCGCTCAACTTGCAAATGATTTAAAAGCCAGTTGGCAAAACGGCGGCACCATTATCGGCGTAGGCACCGGTGTTTGCTTTTTAGCTGAGTCTGGTTTATTGGATAGTCACCCAGCAACCACACACTGGCACTATGCCAAACAATTTGCTCGCAATTACCCTAATGTTGATTTAAAACCAGACTTTTTCATCACCCAATCAGAGCGAATCTATACCGTTGCAAGCCTAAATGCGCTCGCCGATGTCGTCGTTCACTTAATCTCATTACTATACGGTCAAGCAGCTGCAAACCATGTGCAAAAGAACTTCTCTCACGAAATTCGTAAACCATACGAAGAGCAGCGCTATCTAGAAGGTGCTGTAGACAAGCACCCTGATGAGCAAATTGCCGCAATTCAGTTCTGGCTTAAAAACAATTACTCAAATGAACTCTCTTTGGCAAATGTCGCCGAGCAGTTTGATTTAAGCTATCGCACTTTTAACCGACGCTTCAAAGAAGCCACAGGCCAAACCGCCAGCGATTATTTGCAGTCACTGCGTGTCGAAAGTGCAAAAGAGCTTTTAGCAAGCAGCAACCTGTCCATTCAGGATATTGCTATATCTGTTGGCTTTAATTCTCAGGGGTTACTGACTCGAGCGTTTAAATTAAAGCTTGATCAAACACCCAGAGAGTACCGAAAGGTTGTTAGACGAAAACTGTTTTCATAGCGACCAATCCAAACTGTCAATATGGTTAACAAGCGCGGTTGAAAACCACTTGCATTGTTTCAAATTTTCAACCTCACTCCAGTGATGAGATCCCCAAACGCAACCGGCCTTTGCCCAGCTTATCGCATCCCTTAGCCGCTTGCCTTAATAAGCTTAATTAAACCTTTCCGACCACAATTTAATTTCATTCAATATATTGTATATTTTATATTCTAGGTGCTATAACTAGATTCCCTCATTGTGTTCCTACACATTTGTAGTGTGCACGATTGAGGTAATCGCTATTTTTAAAGTAAGGAAAAGGAATGAAAACCAACAATACAACATGTAAATATTGCTTTTCTGCTTTGGTGCTTGCGAGTTCATTCGCAACCCAAGCCGAACAAGCAAACACTCAGCTCGCTGATATTATGAGCATTGAATCTCAGCCAGTTGCACAACTCACCAATTTAGCCTCGACCGGCTTTCAGCTTGTCGACAGCTGTGCGAGTGAATCTCCTTTCACCGGAAGAACAATCACGAATGGTGATACGGTTTGTTTGCCCGATTCAAGCAGCCGTTACTTAACTATTGCTAACGCAAACCAATACAACAGCGTGGCGATAAGCACGGGCTATGGCAGCGGTGATCTGAGCCTATATGCCAAAAATGGTGGATGGCCGCGTACCGATGGCAGCGACCCTTCATCAACAAATGCTGGTAATGGCGAATGCATCATTTTGACCAACCCAAGTAGTTACTGGACGTATATCAGTGTTATGGGCGCCGCAAAAGATGCCTCTTTAGTGGTAGAGCTTGGCGCAACACAATGTAGAACCACTGGCGATACCCCACCACCTCCTCCACCGACAGATGGCGATGGTTATCAATACAACTATGCTCATATTAAGGTTTATCGATTTGAATTTTCTGATACGCCTTTAAACTGGCCGACTATGCAAGAAGAGCTAGATAAAACGGTTCAATATTACCAAGAGCAGTCTTACGGTAAATTTACGGTTAGCTACGATATATCCACACCCACTATCAAAATTAACCAACCCAAAAGCACTTACGACAATGACTTCCATGGTTGGACAGCACTTTGGAAATCAAAAATTGCAGAGCTTGGCGTTGACCCAGATAACCCAGGTGCTGGCTCAGTGGTGATGATGGTGGCACCGCAAGTTGGTAACTATAACTCAAGTGCTGCGCCACCAAGTATTACCTTGTACCATCATACTGCTGGAGTGATAGCCCATGAGTTGGGACATGCACTTGGGCTACGCCACGCTAAAGCGTTAGAGGCAGGTCCTGGTAAAGTGATTGGTGTAGGTGACTATAACTCTGAAAGTTTAAACTATGGCAATGTGTATAGCATGATGGGTATGGGCGCACACTCATTGCAAGAATATAACTTGCTCTATAAACACTACTTTGGTTGGCTAAGTGACTCAGATGTGCCTGTCATTAACTCATCAGGTACCTACCGTATTTATGCCTTTGATCACGCCAGTAACAACAATGGTAACATCGGCCTACGTTTAAAGTCTGGCAATGGCCTATACACTTATTGGCTAGAATACCGCACCACGAATAACAGCTACCCGAACACCCAAAATGGCGTGTTGATCAACTTACAAGGTTATTTCGAAAATGAAACCGACGAGCGTTTTTGGAAAACAACCTCGTATCTTTTAGATATGACGCCAGGCTCGAAAACACCCGGTTGGTGGGGTGATGACCAAACCGACTCTGAGCTGGTTATCGGCAAAAGCTATACTGATCATTGGGGTGGGTTTAAGATCACACCTGTAAGCAAAGGTGGTACGCCTAACAGCGCATCGGCTTGGATCGAAATTAAAGTAGAAATGCTATAACAAACAGATTGTAACAAGGATGTTCTCTGTTATTTGGTAGCTTGTTCAAAGCCTATAAAAACGGAGTTGTTTTGCATTATCAAAAATAGCCTCAACCGAGTAGACAGTTGAGGCTAGCCTGGGTGCTAACTATGAAATCGTTATGCTATTTGCCAGCAAGACGCAGGGCTTCGTCATAGCTTAATACGCGTCCTTCGGTTATTGCATCCAAGTTAAAGGTGGATACAAGCACTTTTGGTGGAATACCTGTAGCCTCAAACTCGTTACCATCCAGATCCAAATAGGTCTCGTTTGAAACACCTAACATAATACCCGCAGGTATGATCACTGGCAGCACATCAGAAAGCGCACCTTGGGTTGGTTCACCTATGTGGGTAACGTTAGCTAAGTTACGCATGGCGAGTGTGAATATTTCCGACGCACTGATGGTATCTTCACTGGTGACCAAATAAACAGGCTTGCGGTAGCGGCTTTTAGCCTCATCAACCGAGACCGTGATCTCTTCATGTGGCGATTGACCATCATGGTTTTTAGCAAACTTTTTATACACAACTTGTGTTTTATCAAAAAAACGCCTAGCAATTCCAAGAGCTACATCATCGGAGCCGCCAGGGTTTGTTCTAATATCGAGTATCAGCCCATCCGTTTGCGCTAAATCATCAAAAATCAAATCAAATTGCGTGTCGATTTCTTCTAGAGATAGGTAATCCATATGGTTGATGACTAGCAGCCCCATGTTTGACTGGGTTTTCCCCCATTTCAGCAAAGCTCTGCCTGTCGCAGCCTTCGAGGCTTCATTCGTGTAACTTTTTAGTCCGTTTTCATCGGCGTAGTTTTCAATCGCTGTGTTATAAAGCGCTTCAACATCAGCGTCGATATGAAGTGGGTTCAGTACATCGATTTGTTCGCGTAATTGAGGTAACGTAATTTCATGTTTTGTATCCAAGTGTTCTCTCAATTTGGACTTTTTACGACCCGTTTCAATAATGAGTTCGTCAAAGAGAATAAAACTATGGAAGTCATTTAAGGAATTGAGCATTTGCGCGATGATTGGCAAGGTTTTTTCCATGTTGTCTTGCGCGTCAATTTGCGGGGCAAACAGCTCATACTGCTTTTGCCAGTCAACCCCACGCTTCGTAAAATGCCCTTGAAATTCATTCACACTTTGCCAAGCAAAGTCAAAATTTAGCTGGGCATCGTTAGAATAACCGGGGCCGTTTTCAGGATTACATTGCATGGGAACATTATCTTCTCTGTACACACCTGCATTATTCATCGCTTGCTCATCAAGCACATCCCAATTGGCTTGCGAGCCACGTACGCTAAACCCAAGCCGCTGCAAATAGGTATTATATGACGCTCTCAGTCTCATGATGCAGTGCTCACTGGTGGCAATGTATTCAATAACGTCCTTGCCTAAAAAATGTGCCCACCGGCCATACCCCGGCATATGCCATGCACCCACCATGTTGGCTTGATTCGCTAATGCTTCGTTAATGGTGATTTTTACTTCATCACTATCGTGCTGGTTTGACTTATCTTTTACCTCAAACTTGAAAACATAGTCTCCAGCCATTTTTGGCATGTCTATCCAAGCATAGGCTTTGTCATCATCATGAATGGTGACGGTTTGAGGACCTGACACTTGCGTCCATATCGTACTTTTTATGTTGTTGTCTTTATCTTTTGCCACGCCATTAAGGCGTATTTGATTATATTCGGAAGGGGTTTGATCAGCGCCAGCGTCCGCTTGCGGTTTGTACCAATCAATACCGCCACAACCAGAAAGTACACTGAGAGCCAAAGCGCTTAAGAGTATTTTGTTATCCATGAACATCTCGCAAATTATGTTTAAATCCTGCGAAATATAGTAAGTCTAAAAAATGTGTAACTCGTTAAGCTTTTGTACAAGGGATGTTTGATTGTGTGAGAAAGTGTTGTCACGCTTTATTGGTCGAGGTGTCAGATCTCACTCGCTCATATCCACATACATCGCTATAAGATATGGCCCTACTGCATATAAAGGCCAAAACAAGCTTAATAACAAATATTGGGTGAGGTAGTTGGGCAAGCACAACCCGTCAACTCTGGTGATTGAGTCAGACAGGTGCCATCGTTAAACGTGTTTGGGAAACATGCACCACATGTAATAGTACATTCGCAAGTAAACCCCGTATATCCATCAACACCACCTGCAACATTGGGTGTTTGCTTGTCTGGCAGTTGGTTATTTGAATGTAAGTGCTTTAATTTTCGTTTTTGTAGTTTTAATTTCATTTGAATTTCCTTTTAATAAAGTTCATAAGCACTTTATTTGAAAATAAAATGTTAATCAACTTCACTAAAATTATCTCGAAAGTTCTTTTTTCATAAATATACAGGGGTCCAAGCTCATCCAAAAAATGCAAGGCGCTCTTTCCCCTGAGCAAATAAAAGTATTTAATGAAGTGGCAACAATCATGACTAAAAATTTAAGTGAAAAGAACAACTGACACCCAAGGTGTTCATTTGGCTTTTATAATTTTGAGTTGTGGTTGTATCACTCAACCACTATCTGTTTTTCAGCTAAGTGGCGAACTATACTTAGTACTTTATAATACAAAGGAGTTTGATTATGTCGTACATTGATGGGTTTGTAGCAGCTGTGCCGAGAGAGAATAAACAACAATACATAGAGCACGCCAAAATGGCTGCGGACATTTTTATTGAGTTTGGTGCTTTGAAGGTTGTTGAAACTTGGGGGAAGCGATGTACCCGATGGTCAAGTGACGTCATTTCCCTTGGCAGTCAAAGCGCAAGAGAATGAATCTGTTGTATTTTCTTGGGTCACTTGGCCTTCAAAAGAAATCAGAGATGCTGGCTGGCAAAAGATAATGAAAGACCCTCGCATGAGCCCCGAAAATATGCCGATGCCTTTTGATGGTAAGCGCCTAATTTATGGTGGATTTGATATTATTTTCGAAAAATCTTAAACGCTTAGACACATAAGAGATTCGAGCAAAATGCCCAATCATCGCCGTTGTATGGATTGGGCATAGTTCATCAAGTAATTTAAAGTCGATTCGACGTTGCACCACTCATACATAAGTATAAAAAAGCACATAGCCGCGACAATGTCGATTGGTGCTTCGCATACTCCGACCTGCTCTCGAACTCTAGTAAGCACAACCAATGTCATACAAATTAATCAGTTATATAAATCTTTTAGCAGCCTATCTTGACGAGGAAAATAGTAATTATCTAAGTCGAGTGAAAATGCCACATAGGTTGCCTTGCCGAGCAACTCTTCTCTCGGAACTAATCCGATCACCCGCGAATCAGCGCTATTACGGCGATTATCTCCCAACACTAAGTAATGGTCGGCTGGAATAGTGACAGGTTCAAAGTTGGCGCTCACAGCTGGGCGTGTTTTGTCAAATTGGATTACATGGCGGTCCGTTTCCGATTGTTCGCTAACTAATAGCACCGCACTACTGTCGCCATCTAACTGATACTCTAGTTGCTCACCATTTAAAAAAAGTACTTCGTTGCGCATAGCAATGGTATCGCCAGGGAGCCCTACAACGCGTTTAATTAAGCGCTCGCTGGCAGCTTTTGAGTCAAAGACCATGATATCGCCACGCGCAGGTTCCCCAGTTCGTAATAATGAGTGATGAGTAAAAGGCACTCGTAAATCGTACGCCATTTTGTTCACGGTAATGCGATCGCCAATTTTTATGGTAGGTTGCATTGAACCACTGGGTATGGTGTACCAATCAGCAAACGCGCTACGAAACACCGACATAAGGGTGACAAATAAGATAAAGTTGTAGTTTCTCTTGATAAATTGCAACGCGCGCTGCGTCATTGTAGATATGTTCATTCTATATTCCTTAATTTGGGGGTATTGGGAAATTGGAACATACCTACAACAAAAAGTTCTGAAAAGCCAGTCAGTAAGATGTAAGTAAATTTTGCAGAGAGTATAAACATCTGGGTTTAAAGCCAATTTAACGCCCTCGACATTACATCAGACATGTATTTCTTTAATGACAAAGGATTTAAATTATAAAAACATAAACTTTTAATTGCGTCAGATGGCGCTTCGCTTATACCGACCTACTTTGTTTCATTTGTACCGAATGACTTAAATGGCGCTCAAGCCTCTTTAAATTACATCACCGCAAGTATTTCATAGCTATAACTTTGCCCTGCAACTGTGTACTCGCATTCGTCACAAACGTGTTTTGCAAACATCGCTTTGCCTATAGGGGAAGACGGTGTGATCACCAGTATCTGTTCACCTTTAACGGCTACCTTTAACCCGCCTTCGCTGGGTCCAACGTAAAACCAATGTGCGTTGTCATCGATATCGATTGCCTTCACAAGGCTACCAAACCCTATATTAGGTAGCGCATTAACGTCATAACTTTGTGCAAATAACGAAATTGATTTGTGCACGTCGTTGACTCGCTCACTCTGACCTTGTGCTAAATAGCCAGATTCGATGCTGAGCGAATCATACTGGGTTTCAGCAACACTTTGTTCGTGGGTGGCATCTTGATGCGCGCTTTGCGCGGCTTGCTGCGCTTCGTTTAGTTTTACTTCTAGTGCAAATTTAATATGTTCAATGACGATGTGTTTATTCATAACATTATTCATGATGCTATCTGACTACATATAAAGGAAAGGTGTTTGTGAGTGTGACGCCTTGGGCGTCAACCAGATTGAGTGTTAGACGCCATTGCATCACCTTAGACGTACATAGCCCGACCATTGTGTTTGCTGTTTGTAGATTGCTGTGCTGTGGCTCAAAAAACACCGGAATGTATCCCATATTCATTGTTTCACCCGATAACATCGCCGATTTTAATGTGTAACCCTTTGGGAGCTTAATGAAGATTTCAAACTCGCTTTCCCCCTCAATGCGCTCTTTGGCATACCACACATACGCACCATTTTTTGATGTACAAGGCTTCGCAGCAATGCAATTCACATCTTGTAACGAACTTTCACTATTTTCTGAACTTTCATGTATAATGTCTGAAGGGTCTGAGCATGCGCTCAATAAACTCACAGCAACAAGTGCGTAAAACCAGCATTTGGTCATTATTTATCCGAAATGGCATTTACAAAACTGCGCTATAGTAATGCAGAATTAGTAGATATTCCACAAAGGTGAATAATTGAGCAAATTTAGGGCCAAAATTTGATTGATGTCATAATTTTAGGTGTTTGAGGTATCTTTTCTTTTGCAAAAAAATTATCATTTCCTTGCAAAAATAAGGGTTTCTCAAGTTGGTTTGAAATAAATTTGTGTCATCAGATGTATTTTTAAACGAGCTTGTTGAAATAATAAGCAGGGCCTGTTAACGCAGGTAATTCATTTCTAATCGCATTAATTGCAGCGGAATCCAGAAAATGAGCCAAACAGTAGCATCACAAACTGAGTACAATTATAAAGTTGTACGCCAATTCGCTATCATGACAGTGATTTGGGGCATCGTTGGCATGGGCGTTGGTGTTCTTATTGCAGCCCAACTCGCTTGGCCAGCATTGAACTTCGACACTCCATGGTTAACTTACTCTCGACTTCGTCCGTTACACACGAACGCAGTAATCTTTGCATTTGGTACTAGTGCACTTTTTGCAACATCTTATTATGTTGTTCAGCGTACTTGTCAAACGCGTCTTTTTTCAGACAAATTAGCAGCTTTCACCTTCTGGGGTTGGCAGGCTATTATTGTGTCAGCAGCCATCACACTACCTTTAGGTATTACTACATCTAAAGAGTACGCAGAACTAGAGTGGCCAATCGATATCGCTATTGCGGTCGTATGGGTAACTTATGCAGTGGTGTTCTTTGGTACGCTTATCAAGCGCAAAGTATCTCATATCTATGTAGCAAACTGGTTCTATGCTGGTTTCATTATCACTGTTGCTGTTCTACACATCGTAAACAGTATGGCAGTGCCAGTGTCTCTTACTAAGTCATACTCAATCTATGCAGGTGCGGTAGATGCGATGGTTCAGTGGTGGTACGGTCACAACGCTGTAGGCTTCCTTCTTACTGCTGGTTTCTTAGGTATGATGTACTATTTCGTACCAAAACAAGCAGGTCGTCCAGTTTATTCTTACCGTTTATCGGTTGTTCACTTCTGGGCGCTTGTATCTCTTTATATCTGGGCAGGTCCTCACCACTTACACTACACTGCGCTTCCTGACTGGACTCAGTCACTAGGTATGGTTATGTCTGTTATCTTATTCGTACCTTCTTGGGGTGGTATGATCAACGGTATCATGACGCTTTCAGGTGCATGGCATAAACTACGTACTGACCCGGTGCTTCGTTTCTTAGTTGTTTCATTGTCTTTCTACGGTATGTCTACGTTTGAAGGCCCAATGATGGCAATTAAATCAGTAAACGCGCTTTCTCACTACACTGACTGGACTGTAGGTCACGTGCACTCAGGAGCCCTAGGTTGGGTTGCAATGATTTCTATCGGTGCAATTTACCACCTTATCCCTGCACTATTCGGTCACGGTAACATGTACAGCGTCAAACTTGTTAACACCCACTTCTGGTTACACACTGTTGGTGTTGTTCTATACATCGTTGCAATGTGGATCTCTGGTGTAATGCAAGGTCTAATGTGGCGTGCAGTAAACTCTGACGGTACTTTGATGTACAGCTTTGTACAGTCTCTAGAAGCGTCTAAGCCGTTCTACATCATGCGTTTCTTAGGCGGTGTGTTCATCGTTATTGGTATGCTAGTTATGGCATATAACGTGCTGCGCACTGTAACTGCTAAAAGTGGCTCACTAGCTACTGATGCAAATACGCAAATGGCTTAAGGGGTGTAGATTATGAGCAATAATAATTCAGCCAATAACAAACACGAAATCGTTGAAAAGAACGTTGGTCTAATGGCCATTCTAACGGTATTCGCAATAAGCTTTGGTGCACTTGTTGAAATCACTCCGTTGATGTTCCAAAAAGACACAACTCAACCTGTAGATGGCCTACGCCCTCTTACAGCGCTTGAAATGGAAGGTCGAGATATTTTTGTTCGTGAAGGTTGTTACAACTGTCACTCACAAATGATCCGTCCTTTCCGTGACGAGGTTGAGCGTTACGGTCACTACTCAGTAGCTGGTGAATCTGTATGGGATCATCCATTCCAGTGGGGCTCTAAACGTACAGGTCCTGATTTGGCACGTGTAGGTCAACGCTATTCAGATGACTGGCATTATGCACACTTAATGGACCCACGTTCAGTGGTGCCTGAGTCAAACATGCCAGCTTATCCTTGGTTAGATGAAAATGTACTAGACGGTAAGTTAACCGCCAAGAAACTTGAAGTATTCAAAGGCTTTGGTGTGCCATACACCGAGCAGGATATTCAAGGCGCAGAAGCAGCAGTTAAAGGCAAAACAGAAATGCAAGCCCTTATTGCTTACCTTCAGCAACTTGGCACACACTTGAAGTAATTATTATGGATTACGGCACATACAGAGGCATTTTGACTCTGGTAATTTTGGTACTATTTATTGTGATTGTTGCTTGGGCATATAGTAAACGCACTAAAAATCGTTTTGATAATGCAGCTAATGCCATCTTTGAAGATGAAAAAAAGCATAAAGAAACAATCTCTAACGAGGAAAAGGAGTCTGAAAAATGACTAGCTTTTGGAGTATTTGGGTTATCGTATTAACCCTAGCGTGTCTTGCTCTGATCTTTGGCTTATTGCTTTGGAACCTAAAGAACTATGTAGGTGTTAAAGAAGGCGAAAGCTGTGGTCACGAGTTTGATGGAATTGAAGAAATCAATAACCCACTACCTAAGTGGTGGACTTATATGTTCTTCGCAACATTCGTTTGGGCTGTTTATTATCTAGCAGCTTACCCAGGTCTCGGTAACTGGCAAGGTCTTGCTAAGTGGACAAGTTCAAACCAAGGTGTCACTTCGCTTGCTGAATCTAAAAAAGCAACTGAAGAAGCGCTTGCAAATGGTGAAAAGGTTCAGTTAGACCAAGAGATCATCGCAGCTGAAGAGCGTTTTGGTCCGATCTTTGAAGCGTTTGCTAAGCAAGACATCGAAACGCTTGCAAAAGATGAAAAGGCCCTTGAAATCGGTCAGCGTTTGTTCTCGCAAAACTGTGCTCAGTGTCACGGTTCAGACGCGCGTGGTGCTACTGGCTTCCCTAACCTAACTGATAAAGATTGGTTATACGGCGGTACACCTGACAAGATCAAAGAAACGCTTTTACACGGCCGTATTGCTGCAATGCCACCTTGGAAAGCAGCACTTGGTGAGCAAGGCGTAAAAGAAATGACGGCATACGTGCTGAGCCTTTCTGGTCGTAAAGTTAACCAAAAAGACGCGGATGCAGGTCAAGCTAAGTTTGCAATGTGTGCAGCATGTCATGGTGCTGACGGTAAAGGCTCTGTTGCCCACAACCTACCGTTTGGTGCACCTAACTTAACTGACAACATCTGGTTGTACGGTGGCTCTCAACGCGCAGTTGAAGAAACACTTAACAACGGTCGTGCTGGTGTAATGCCTGCATGGAAAGATATCTTAGGTGAAGACAAAGTTCACTTATTAACTGCATACGTGTATAGCTTGTCACAAGATAAGTAATCGATACTTAATAGTTAATTAAGATCAAAAAAGCCTCCGTTTGGAGGCTTTTTTTTAGGTATTTAACAACAAATACGATAAAATATCGCCACACTTTTCAAGCATTAGAGTCGTTATGAGTCCTACTCCGTGGTATAAAAATTTCTGGCCTTGGTTTTTAATGTTCTTTCCTGTTGCAACCATTGTTGCCTGTGTCGTTTTAGTGATGGTAGCCGTCGGCAATGGTCCCGATATGGTGGTTGATGATTATTACAAAAAAGGCAAAGCCATTAACTTAGAACTTACTAAGTTCAATAAAGCTAAAGCATTGTATCTACATGGCGACCTGCAAGTTGATAACGACTACATTAAATTTGCATTCACCAAAGGCGACCATAGTAAAGTCAAAGCATTAAAAGCGTCGTTTTATCACAGAACGATTAAAAAATATGATTTCAACACCACCCTACTCCCTAATGCCAATGGTGAATTTACAGCGGTATTGGAACCCATTCAACAAGGCGCATATACCGTATTCTTAGAGCCTATGGATGGGAGTTGGAAACTCAAAGAAAACATTCAGCTTCCAAGCCAAGAAAGTATAAAAATATCTCCTGAGTATAAGTAAATATTATGGCTGGAACCTGCTTTCATTGTTTAGAGCCAATTCCGTCAGGGTTCTCTGGTGAAGTGCTCTATCAAAACGAACCGCAAAGTGTATGTTGTATTGGCTGCCAAGCGGTGGCCGAGACCATCCTCTCACAGGGGATGAGTGATTATTACAAATTTAGAACCACCTCTGCGGGCAAAGTTGAAGAGTTAGTGCCCGAACAACTTTCATTTATCAGAAGTTACGATAATGAAGATGTGCAACAGGATTTCGTCACCCATCAGGGTGAGCTTAATGAGGTACTTCTGAGTGTCGAGGGGATCAGCTGCGCTGCCTGTGCATGGCTAATCGAAAAGCAACTGTTGGCACTAAGTGGCGTAACGCGTGTTGATGTTAATACCTCGACTCACCGCGCTATGATCATTTGGGATGCTAAACAAATTTTGCTCAGTGACATTATCAAATCGCTGATGCAAATAGGCTATAAGGCCTATCCTTTTCAAGCTGATGATGAAGCAGCGCAAAAGCAAGCTGTAGCAAAAGCCTATATTCGCCGACTCGGTGTTGCTGGCCTAATGACAATGCAAGTCATGATGTTTGCGTTTGCAATGTACTTTGGTATGTTCTCTGGGATGGAAGAAGATTTCGAGCAATATTTTCGCTGGATAAGCTTAGTGCTCGCCTCCCCCGTGATTTTGTACTCTGCACTACCGTTTTTAACTAACGCCATAAAGGGTTTAAAAGCCAAGCAATTGAACATGGACTTACCTGTGTCGCTGGCAATTTTTGGCGCGTATGCCGCAAGCTGTTACGCTACGGTTATGGAAGTAGGTGAAGTCTACTTTGAATCAATTTGTATGTTCACTTTCTTGTTGCTACTGGGTAAATATCTCGAGTTTAGGGCAAGACTTAAAGCCAGTGAGTTTACCGCAAACTTGCAAAAGCTGTTACCCCTTACGGCGCGAAAAATCTCACCTATGGGTGACGAGGAAGTTGTTGCTGCGAAAAATCTAAAACTAGCAGATAAGATTTTAATAAAACCCGGCGAGACCATTCCTGCAGACGGCATCGTTTTTGAAGGTAGTACCAGTGTTGACGAGTCCATGATGACTGGTGAACATTTACCCGTAAACAAGCATGTAGGTCAGCAAGTCTTTGCAGGAACCGTTAACCATGATGGGGTGATAAGTGTAGAGATCAATAAAATTGGTCAAAATACCCTACTTAACCAAATTATTCGCTTGCAGCATTCTGCCTTAAGTAAGCGCCCTAAATTAGTTGAGATAACAGATAAAGTAGCACAGTGGTTTGTCGCTTGCTTATTGGTTTTTGCATCTCTAACAGCAATTGGTTGGTATTCTATCTCTCCTGAACAAGCATTTTGGGTCACTATTTCGGTGCTGGTTGCGACCTGCCCTTGTGCCTTAAGCTTGGCCATTCCCACTGCCCTCACTTGCGCTGTAGCCACTCTTACCAAAAAAGGGGTGCTGATAAAAGAAGCGCATGTGTTAGAGACTCTTACTAAACTCACACGCGTTGCGTTTGATAAAACTGGCACGCTTACTGAGGGACGCTTTTCTATAAACCATACCGTGTTGATCAGTGACCAGTACAGTGAGCAAGAGGCGCTTGCCCTTGCTGCTAGCTTAGAGCGCTATTCTGAACATCCAATCGCAGATGCATTTAATGAGCATTTAACACAGCACCATCAGTTAACTAATGTCACCGTTCACCCAGGTATTGGGATCAGTGCTCAACTTGGTAATGACGCGATTGCTATCGGTAAAAGCACTTGGTTTGGCGGAGCTAAAAGCCAAGCCCAAGCAACCTTGTTTATTAATGAGCATGCTATTGCCGATTTTCACCTCGATGATAAAGTGCGCGACAACGCAGAAGCAGTTATAAATGCATTACAAAGTAACAACTTAACTTGTCACCTCCTTACTGGAGATAGTAGTCGTGCTGGCGAACAACTGGCAGAGCGCCTAGGTCTAAACTCACAGCAAAGCAGCTGTTCTCCTCAAGATAAACAAAAAGCCGTTGAGTCTTGGTCAAATCAAGGTGAAGTTGTTGCTATGGTTGGCGATGGTGTAAATGATAGCCCTGTATTTAACAGCGCACATTTATCGATTGCCATGGAAACCGGTGCCGACATTTCTAAAAATGTCGCCGATGTTGTACTACTCAAAAGTAGCCTAAGTGCCATATTAGATTTACACAAAGTGGCGCTGCAAACTCGCCGTATCATTAAGCAAAATTTAGCTATTTCTTTGTTTTATAATGCATCTATTTTGCCGCTTGCCGCTTTTGGACTGGTACCACCTTGGATAGCAGTCATTGGCATGTCAACAAGCTCTATAATAGTGATAGGTAATTCACTAAGGTTATTAAAATTATGAGTATCATCTATGTGTTAATCCCTATTGCTATCTTATTTGTGATCATTGCCATTGGTATCTTTTTTTGGGCAGTAAAGAGCGAGCAGTTTTCAGACTTAGAAAAGCAAGGCCACAGCATTTTATTCGAAGACGATAAAGAGCAGCACAATAACGCCAATGAACGAGATTAGTTTACTTAGCGCTTTTGTTATGGGCTTGGTAGGAAGTGGTCATTGCTTAGTGATGTGTGGCGGTGTCGCTTCTAGCCTACAACTTGCCGCTCATTCACTTAAGTCATGGTTGGTCAGCGTTCTGTATAATTTAGGCAGAGCAAGCAGCTACATGCTAGCAGGGTCACTTGTTGCCACCTTAGGCGGCGCGTTTGCTAAACAAAATACCACCTTTGCTCTGAGCCTAAAGTTCCTAAGCGGTGTGTTTATGCTGCTTGTTGGTATTTATGTTATGAGATTGGCAAGCTCTCTTAAATGGCTTGAAAGCATAGCGAAAACTATGATTTGGCAACACTTAGTTAAGTTAAACAAACACTTATTGCCAGTAAAAAGTTATCCAAGAGTGTTGTTTTACGGCATGTTATGGGGTTGGCTGCCATGTGGGCTTGTCTACTCAGCATTAACTTGGACATTGCAAGCGAACTCAGCGCTTCATGGCGCCTTGATCATGTTGTTTTTCGCACTTGGTACACTGCCAGCCATGGTGGTAGTTGGCCAATCAGCACAACATCTTAACCGCTTTTTAAATCATAATCTGGTAAGATTGGCATTTGGGAGTATTTTCATCTGGTATGGTATTTATCTCCTAATCATTGCAACCGATAGATTAGTACATTAACCTAGGTAAAACGTATTAAAGAATGGATTTATTATGGATTTAAGCAACCAACAGCGTGGCAAAGGCCAATGCACAATCAGCTGCAATAACTGCAGTATCAGTCAGCTGTGTTTGCCATTCACACTTAATGGCAGCGAAATGGACAAACTCGATGAAATTATCGAGCGTAAAAAACCATTGCACAAGGGTGACTACTTATTTGAATCTGGCTCACCGCTTAATTCAATTTTTGCTGTTCGCTCAGGCTCATTTAAATCCTATACGCTTTCAGAGCAAGGTGATGAACAAATTACAGGTTTTCATTTAGCTGGTGATTTGGTTGGCTTTGACGCAATTAACAAAATGCAGCATCAGAGTTTTGCCCAAGCGCTAGAAACATCTATGGTCTGTGAAATCCCATTCGAAACACTTGATGACCTAGCTGGTAAACTCCCTAAGTTGCGCCAACAGATCATGCGCTTGATGAGTAACGAAATTAATTACGATCAGGAAATGCTATTACTGTTGAATAAGAAAACCGCAGAAGAGCGTTTGGCTACGTTTATTTTCAATCTATCAAATCGCTTTGGCGAACGTGGTTTTTCTCGTAAAGAATTCCGCTTTACCATGACTCGAGGTGAAATAGGTAACTATCTGGGCTTAACCGTTGAGACAATTAGCCGCTTGCTCAGTCGTTTCCAAAAATCTGAAATTATTAAAGTTGAAGGTAAATTTATTACCATTTTGGATATTCCAGCGCTGGCAAGAACTGCAGCCATTTCCCTTTGATCTAAAACAACGAATTGCTGGTAAATTCTTTAACCTTGCGCTAAATCAGTTACACTTAAGTTAACTGATTTAGCTAACAAAGCACGTTAAGGAATTTGCGATGGATAAGATTAAACGCATTTTAGCCGTTATAGACCCAACCAAAGCGCAACAAAACAGCCTACAGCGCGCCATTACACTTGCAAAAAAAACCGGTGCTGAAGTAACCGCGTTTTTATCTATTTATGATTTCTCTTATGAAATGACCACTATGCTCTCTAAAGATGAGCGTGAAGCTATGCGAGACGCGGTTGTTAAAGATAGAGAAGCTTGGATAGATGAAATTTTAAAAAATGTGGAAGGCATTAATATTCACAGTCAAGTGCTATGGCATAACCGCCCTTATGAAGCAATTATCAAAACCGTTATAAAAGATGGTTATGATCTGGTTGTTAAAGGCACGCATCAACACGACACTCTGAAATCAGTCATTTTTACGCCAACTGATTGGCACCTTATTCGCAAATGTCCTGCTCCCGTATTACTAGTAAAAGATCAAGATTGGCCTGCGCATGGTCATATTCTTGCCGCAGTCAATGCCGTAAGTGATAATGATCAACATTTGGAGCTAAACAAGCGCATTATTAGCGACGCTCAGTTTATCTGCCAACTCGCTAACGCAAAACTGAGTTTGGTGAACACCTACCCAGCAACCCCAGTTAACATCGCTATTGAAATTCCTGAATTTAATCCCACTCAATACAATGAAGCGGTGAAGAAACACCACGAAGAAGAAACCTTTGCATTAGCCGCTTCTTTTTCAATTTCACAGGATGACTGCATCGTTAAAGAGGGTTTACCAGAGGATGTCATTCCCATGGTCGCCAAAGACAAAAAATCAGAGCTTGTGGTGATTGGTACAGTTGGCCGCACAGGCATTAGTGCAGCCCTCATTGGCAATACTGCTGAGCATGTTATCGATAGCCTAGACTGCGATGTGTTAGCGCTAAAACCTGATGGCTATAAAAGTCCGCTCGCTGAATAATTAGTAAGAGTATAAAAGCCCTTGTTCAGGGCTTTTATACTTTTCCATCTAACCATACAAAATTGTATGGTACAGCCTGCCAACTTTTTTATATTATGAATTTTTAATTTATAACTATAGGAGTGGGCGTGAAGATATTGATCGTCGAAGATGATAATCATACAGCACAATTCATATCCGACAGCTTTACTCAACATGGGTATAGTGCACAGCACACTTCAAGTGCAGAGCAAGGGTTATTACTTGCATCCACTCATACATTCGACGTCATTATATTCGATAGAATGCTGCCTAATATGGATGGGCTAGATGCAGTTCGCATCCTCAGACAAAGCAAAGTTTCTACGCCAATTATTCTTTTAACTGCTTTGGGTGAAAAAGTCGATCGTGTAGCTGGATTAAATGCTGGCGCAGATGACTACCTAGCAAAACCTTTTGCTTTTTCTGAGCTTCTTGCCCGTGTGAACGCCCTATCTCGCCGCCCCCCATTAGCCCATAATACGATTACGTTGTCACTGAACGATTTAAAACTATGCCGAACAACACGAACAGTGACACGTAGAGGTGTAACAATAGACCTCATGCCAAAAGAATATCAAATCTTAGAATACCTGATGCTCAATCCTCAACAGTTGGTCACCAAAACTATGTTGCTTGAGCAAATATGGGGGTTTAGCTTTGATCCCAAAACAAGCCTTGTGCAAACACACCTTAGTCGACTTAGAAACAAAATCGACAAACCGTTTGATAAGGAGCTGATCAAAACTATCCGTGGACAAGGCTATCTCATATCGGACTAACACTATGAAATACCCTATTAAGTATTTTGCCCAACTCAAAACTTCATTGTTCTGTTGGTTAGTACTGAGCGCACTGACGCTTATAGTGACAGAGGCGCTCAAACTACAGCTCGAAAATGAGCAAACAGCTGTGCTGCAGCACTTCCAAGATGAGGTGATTGAACTGTATGAGGAAGTTCATATTGCAGGCATAATGAGCGAATTTGAAATGCAAACAGAGGCGTTGTTTAACGAGCAACAAAGCTACACGCATCTTAAAGAAGAAGGCATATTAGTGGCGCTATTTAGTGACAACAGGCGTATTGCCGGCAGTCAATTACTCTTGATGTCCCAACAGCAGGAAGTAACACCAAAAAAAATTATCTTCAACGACCTACCTGTGTATAAAATTGAGTTCGATTTAGATGACCAATATTCTTTAGTAATAGTTAAAACACCATCAGATACATTCTCCACTGCCAATACATACGTAAACGGTGCTGCTTTTTGGATGATTTGGCTGTCTTTGCCGCTGTTACTGAGCATTTTTAACTTCATTCAGTTTAGACAAAACCGAACAGCAAATTCCCTCGCTCGCGCTATTATCGCTATAACTAGCGCTCCAGACACAAAACGGCTTTCAGCTAACATGTTCGATAAACCATATGCTCCTGTCATACATGCCATTAATCAAATGCTTGATGATGTGACGACATTACATACCAATATGAAAACCATGTCGGTTGGCATTGCACATGATCTAAAAACACCGCTGACCCGAGTTGCCAACCGTATGCAGAGCATCTATCAGGACTTAAACTCACCCGAACGAATCGCAAGTCATTTAGAGCAGGCAAACTCAGATCTACAATCAACAATTACGACTTTTAATAACCTTGTTAGACTGAATGCAATTGAGTCCGGTCAACACAAACAAGGCTTTGTTAAATTAGATTTATCCAAGCTGGCAAAGGAGCTTGGCGAAAGTTATGACCCTGTATTTATTGACGCTGAAAAATCATTAGAAGTGTCAATTGTTGATAACATACATTGCTTTGGTGATGTTGATTTACTTAATCAATTGATCAGCAACTTGCTTGAAAATGCGCTCGAATATAGCCGAGAAGGTGCAACAGTTTGGTTAAGGATACAAAGTCACACGAATGGCGCACTACTGCAAATAGGTGATGATGGACCCGGTATAGAAAAATCACAGCAACGCAAAGTATTCCAGCGTTTTTATCGGGTAGACAAAAGCCGCTCAACACCTGGAAACGGTTTAGGTCTGAGTATTGTTAAAGCCATTTGCGATATTCATAACGCCAATATAACGCTGCTTGATGAGCAATGTGGCGCTGTATTTAATATCGAGATACCAACGCTAGTAGATTAAACCATACAAAATTGTAATCTTCAGCAAGGTTAGTTGTAAGACACGTTAGGACCAAAACAGCTTAAACTTAGATTAAGATTAAATTTTTGGTCCATTAACTATGTCATTAAATAAAACATTCTATCGCTCGCTTTGCTATCTCTGTTTATTAAGTGCGCTTGTCTTTGGTAGTAAAGCAAACTCTGTCCCCATCAGCAAATTATCCGCACAAGGGCAAGAAAAGAACTCTTTACCTTCTTCTGAACAACTCATTACTAGCAACTTAGATAACGGCTTTTCCAGCCCTGACAAAGTTGTCCGATTGCTACAACAGGCAACCTTCGGCGCTAAGCCTTCGCAAATACAGGCACTAACAGGCACATCAGCGTCAAGTTGGTTTAAAGCACAGTTAAAACAACCCGCAAATTTACTATTGCCAAAAGTTATTTCGCTCGGTCAAAAATACCGTGTGGATGACGAAAATGCGTATAGCCCATTTTACTTAGAGTCGACCAGTATCGCATTTTGGCAAAATACGATTACTGGAGAAGATCAACTGCGCCAACGAATGGCATTTGCGTTATCACAAATCCTAGTTGTTTCAAACGCCGCTGGTGATGAGATCAGTGAACATCCAGAGATGGTTGCCAGTTACCAAGATATACTGATAAAGGGCGCATTTGGTAATTAACCTGAGCTGCGCATAAGAAAATGAACTAAAAGCCCTTGTGGTGATCAGATCTTTCGACCAAGAAACATAAGATTACCAAGGACAAGGGCATGAATAACTTAGACGCAATTT
>NZ_JAAUWV010000062.1 GCF_014694405.1 Pseudoalteromonas sp. S16_S37 | reverse complement strand
TTGCGATTAAACCCAGAACTTTACTTGCCTTGGAACTATAAATCACAACGCATAGACTAAATTCTGGACTCAAGCATATTTTTGATGGTGAGTTACGCTAACTTGCCGTAAGCTCACGATTAAACCGACGCTAGCTGCGTTAAAAATTTCTCATTTAGAGTAACTAAATCACAAGTCTTTCTTGCCTCAAAATAGACTACTTAGTTAAGCGCATTGGCATTATTGCTTTTGGTTTTCATCAACCAAGTATCAATCTCTTTTTCCATAAAATCGCTGATCAACGGCTGAGCTTGCTCGTTTGGATGTAAGTTATCTTTTTGCATGAGTTCAGGTTTTATCGCAATGGGTATCATGAAGTAAGGCATTAAGTAAGCGCCGGTTTCATCACTCACCTTTTTATAACTCTCAGTAAACATTGTGGTATATCGTGGTCCTAAGTTTGGTGGGATATGAATTTCCATCAGCGCAACATGAGCACCCGCTTGTTGGCTTTTGGTTACAAGTTCAATGAGATGCTGTCGCAAAAGTTTGACAGGAAAACCTCGAATACCATCATTACCACCTAATTCAATTAACACATGGCTAGGATTGTGGGCTTTGAGCCACGCATCAACTTTAAATAATGCGTTGTCTGTTGTCTGTCCGCTGATAGCAGTATTAATTAAATCGATCGGTTTTTGCTGTGAATCGTATTTATTTTGTAACAAATTAACCCAAGCTTGTGCTTGTTCAACGCCATAGCCTGCGCTTAAGCTATCTCCAATAATCATGATTTTGTCTTTGGCGAAACTGCAAATTGGCATAAGCACAAGCACAAAAAACACTAAAAACTTTAGGAAAAAACGCGTCATGTCAGTACTTTCTCAGTTAAATATCATTAATGTCACTGGGCTTACAAAGTCTGTAAATACCCTAGAGGGCGAGCTGACTATCCTCAGTGATATCAATTTTTCTGTCAAGTCGGGAGAGTCGGTTGCTATTGTTGGAGCGTCAGGTTCTGGTAAGTCCACACTGCTTAGCTTGTTGGCCGGATTGGATGTTGCTAGCCAAGGGGATGTAAGCATCGATGGTGAGCTATTAAGTCAATTAAATGAAGAAGCTAGGGCGCAATTAAGGGCAAAAAAAGTCGGCTTTGTATTTCAGTCTTTCATGTTAGTGCAAAGCTTAACGGCTTTAGAAAATGTGATGTTGCCTGCCGAGTTGGCAGGAGATAGCAACGCAAAACAACAAGCATTAGCATTATTAGACAAAGTAGGTTTATCACATCGCTTGGACCATTATCCCTCGCAACTATCAGGGGGTGAACAACAACGCGTAGCAATTGCCAGAGCATTTATCGGCACACCTAAACTGCTGTTTGCGGACGAACCATCGGCAAATCTAGACAGCAAAAATGGCCATTTGGTTGAAAAACTGCTGTTCGACTTGAATAAACAAAATGGTACAACTTTGATACTTGTTACTCACGATGAGCAGTTGGCTAAACAATGTGATCGCATCATTCACATCGAAGCTGGTAAGCTAGAAACGATCCGTGACGGAGCTAAAGCTTATGTGGGTTAAGTTAGCATATAAATTATTTAGCAGAGAATTTCGCAGAGGTGAACTTTCAATCATCTTTGCGGCAATTGCACTGGCTGTATTGACGGTATTTAGTTTGTCCTCTGTCACGCAAAGAATAGGTTTGAACATAGAACAAAAAACCAGTGATTTCATAGCGGCTGACAGACGCCTGTCGAGTAATCATGCTTTTGACTCTAGTATTGTTGCAAAAGGTGCTGAGTTTGGATTGCAAACAGCAAAAATGCTGTATTTTGATTCCATGCTGTTTGCCAACGATGAGCTGGTGCTAGGCTCTATCAAAGCGGTGTCATCAGAATACCCGTTGCGTGGACAAGTGACATTAAAAGATGACTTGAATAGCACGCTTTATGAAATTCGCGGGGCGCCAGACAAAGGGCAAGTTTGGTTAAGTGAGGGCTTATTTTATAGCCTTGCTTTGCAAGTTGGCGATAAAGTGGAGCTAGGAGCAGGTATTTTTACTGTCGCCAAGGTTTTGGTGAGCGAACCTGATGCGCCGTTTTTCTCACTTGCGGGTAATAGACGGGTACTAATGAATTATGAAGATATAGCAGCAACTAAGGCGGTGCAACCGGGAAGTCGTGTGTTTCATCGTTTGTTGTTCGCAGGTGAAGAGCAACAATTAAGTGACTTTTATACTTGGCTTAAGCCTAATCTAAAAGCCAATCAGTCTTGGCAGGGAGTAAAAGACAGGCAATCTCCTTTGGGTGATAACTTGGCACGTGCTGAGCGCTTTTTGTTATTGGCTGGTCTGTTTGGCATTATGCTCGCTGCGGTCGCAATGGCAGTGTCGGCAAAGCGTTATTGTGAACGCCAATATGACCCCGTGGCAATGATGAAAACGCTAGGTGGCAGTCGTCGCGTTATTCGCAATATCTACTTACTGCATCTGAGTTTAGTAACGGGTTTTTCAATCATTGTTGGGTTGTTAATTGGCTTTGTACTGCAGCACTTTGGCGCTGAATATTTAGCGAAATTTATGGACGCACAATTACCGCCAGTAGGACTGAAACCATGGTTGTTGTCGATTTTTATCGGTGTGGTATGTGCATTGATGTTCTCGCTAAAACCGTTATTAGATTTGTTCGATATTCCACCACTGCGCGTTTTGCGCCGCAGTTTGGGCGATAAGCTTGCTTTAAGCCGTATTCATATTTGTTTGTCTTTAATTACCATATTTTTATTGATGTGGATGTTTAGTGGGCAATTACTCACAACGCTTATTTTGTTCGGTTCAACATTGGTCGTGATTGCCGTGTTGTTTATTTTGTCTCGCTTGATTTTCAGTGCTGGCAGAAAGCTTGGTCTAAGTCCTGGGTCTAGCTGGTCATTGGCTATTGCAACGTTGCAAAAGCGTGCCAATGCGAACGCTATTCAGCTCATTAGTTTTGCGTTGGCAATTAAGCTGATGCTGTTTTTGGTCGTCCTGAAAAATGACATGATTTCGGATTGGCAAACGCAAGTACCTAAGGATGCGCCAAACATGTTTTTAATTAATATTGGCCAAAATGAAGTGCAACCTCTCGATGAGTTTTTTGAGCAAAATAATATTACGCACGAAGCATTCTTCCCTGTGTTTAATGCGCGTGTTGACGCCATTAATGGGGAAGCATTAGCACGCAGAGTGTCGCGTCAAGAAGGTGAAGAACAGGGCGAAGGTGAGCGAGAGGGCGTAAATAGAGAGCCCAATTTAACATGGTTGACAGAGCTTCCTGAGGGAAACGAGGTCACTGAGGGAAAATGGTTTGATACTAATCCTCAAAGTGAGCAAATCGAAGTATCGGTATTTGATGGTTGGCAAGAGCGCTTGGATCTAAAGCTGGGCGATACAATTAGCTTTTTAGTAAATGAGCAACGTTTTGATGCGGTTGTTACAAGTTTTAGAAGCGTAGATTGGGGCACATTAAAGCCAAACTTTGTGATGATTTTGAGCCCAAATATGGCGGGCAAGATCCCTGTGACTTATTTTAGCGCCGCTAAGTTGGATGATAGTCATACGCAAGCGATAAGTCGCATGTTACAGCGCTATCCTACGATCAGTATGATTGATATAAAAAGTCGCTTAGAGCAAGCACAATCTATTATCGCGCAAGTGTCGCTGGCGATAGGGTTTGTGTTAGCGATTGTACTGGTTAGTGGCGCGTTAGTGCTGGTGTCGCAAGTTCAAGCAAGCCTCGCTGAGCGAATGCAAGAAGTAGTGATATTACGCACACTCGGTGCAAGGGGAAGGCTTATTAAACTGGCAACCTTATATGAGTTCTTATTGTTAGGTGCAATCGCTGGGTTTGTCGCAGCTTTAGTCAGTGACGTCACATTATTAGTGATCCAGCAGCAATTATTTGATGTTGATGGAAAAATGCATCCGTATGTGTGGGCTCTCGGGCCCGCTACGGGAGCAGGGTTTGTGGCTGCCATTGGTTACTTTATGGTTGCTAAAACAATGCGTCAGAATACACAAGGATTACTGCGAAAGCTCGCTTAAATTGATTATCAGTTTCATCATTGTAAATAGCCCTCTTTGCATGAGGGCTGTTTTATTTTGGCGGCGAATAAAACCTTGTTAGCTCGTAAAACACCAGCTTAAAAAGTGCTTTCGAAGCGAAAATTTCTTTTAGCATTATTACGTTAAAAGCGAATTTGACTCCTATACTCAAGTCGATATTTATTTTTATTAATTATCACTTGGGATGACACTATGAAAAAACGATTATTAGCTGTGGCTTTATGCTGTGCCGTAAATGGGACTGCATTTGGAGCCGATATACGGATCAACGGATTTGCCTCGATTGTCGCAGGAAAGGCAACCGACGATAATATGAAGCTATTTGATTATGAAGATGACATATCATTTAGCAACGAAAGTATGGTTGCTTTGCAAATTACTTCTGACTTAGGTGATGGTCTTAGTGCTACAGGTCAGCTAGTTGCGCGTGGCAACGAAGATTATGACGCTGAATTTGCTTGGGCCTATATTAGCTATGATGTGAGTGATAATTTACGTATCAGCGCAGGCAGAATGAGACTCCCTTTGTTCAGGTACTCCGATTTTATTGAAGTAGGTTATGCTTATCGCTGGGTGCGCCCACCAACGTCGGTCTACAGCTTAAGCACGCCAGCGCCTACTGGTATCAGTGTTTTATATACATCAACTCTAGGAAGCTGGGATTCGGCCATTCAAGCTGTTTATGGTCGCGCTGAAGGTGATTTTAAAGCAATCACGAACAAAGATGATGGCAAGCTCAACGACATCACAGGGTTAAACTGGACTTTGTCTAAAGATTGGCTAACGTTGCGTGCTTCATACATGGTTGGTGAAACAACGATTAGCTTAAATAACTCGGCTTCTTTGGTTGGTTTGTCCACGTTATTAAAAACTTATGGCTTGCAAGAAGAGTTAAACAAACTGGCTATTGATAAAGATGATGGCACATTTTTGGGTCTTGGATTCGCGATTGATTACAATAACTTTCTTCTTGATGGAGAATATACAGAAATTGAAGCCAAAGACAGCCTATTGCCTGAGCAGTCTCAGTACTATGTTTCAGTTGGGTATAGAATGCAGGATTGGACGGTTCATTTAACCTATGAGGGAAATGACGACAAACACCCGGATAGTCGTTTTAACAAAGTACCTGCAACAATCACATTGGCTAATGGGGCAACGGTGCCTCTATCCACTGATCCCAGTAATCCAAATGCCCCATTAGTGAGAAACCTTCTAAATAGTGCGTTAAAAGCGACTCATGTAGATACAAGCACACTTACGATAGGGGCTAGATATGACTTTCATCCATCTGCTGCCTTTAAGATTGATTGGAGCCGTCAAGACAATGATTTAACAAATCAAGATAACGATGTTATCGCGGTTGCTATTGACTTGGTATTTTAGGAGGCAAACATGAAAAAATATTTTGCAGCATGTATGTTTTTAGCTATCAGTGTCAGTGCACAGGCCGAAGTAACTGTTATTGTCAATCCAAGCAATGGTGCGACCATTGACAAAGATGCGATAGCAAAAATTTATCTTGGAAAAACAAAATCATTCAGTGATGGTACAAAAGTGAATGCAGTAGGGCTTAATAGTGGTAGTACAGTGGATGAATTTACAGCTAATGTGTTGGGAAAATCGAGCAGTCAATATAAAGCATATTGGTCAAAGCTGATATTTACGGGTAAAGGTACGCCTCCTGAAGCACTAGACAGTGAGCAAGCTGTGATTGATTTTGTAGCTGCTAATGCGGATGCAATAGGATATGTAGACAGCTCAAAAGTAACTGGTAACGTAAAAGTTGTCGGTAAATTCTAATCGCTCGTTTGGTTACTTGCATAGCGCTATGCAAGTAACCAATTAAAATGGTAATAACTAACTCCTGTTCAGGTTAGCTAAATTACATGCTTTTTATCGGCCGATGGCTATTTGTTGCTTTACCCAAATACCTGCTTCTTTGAGCTGTGCGTCATCGAATATACCTGCTTGGCAAGCGCCTACTTTGAATACCGCGCCCGAGCGCCAATCATCGGAAAAATTCCAGTTAGTCCAACTTATTTTTTTGCTTGCCATTAAGTCTAGGTAAGCTTGTGCGCTTGCAAAGTTATTTGGCCCTTCACCTTTGTAATCCTGCGTTCCCCACTCAGTAACAAATACAGGAAGTACGTTTGATGCTTTGTCTAACATATCGCGATGAAAATCTAGGTGCGATGCAGCATAAAAATGAAAGGTATACATAATATTGTCAAATGGCAGAGGATTGTTGAGCACATCTAAATAGCTGCCACCGTCGGATGCCCCAAACGTTGACCAACCGTGAGTGCCAACGAGTACTACAGCATCGGGTTTTAACGTTCTGATAGTGGGGATGATCTGTATTGCATAGTCATAAATGCGCTGCCAGTTTACGCCGTTAGGTTCATTGGCTATATCGTAAATAATGTTATCGCGGTGCTTGTTGGCATCAACAATGTCTTGGAAGAATCGCTTTGCGTACTCTAGGTTATCGTTAGGGTCGCCAGGTGTGAGTTGGTGCCAATCAACAAGTACATACATGTCCAAATCGCTGGCTAAGGCAATCAGCTGATTAACTTGTTGGGTAAAGCCTGTAGGGTTTGTAATATAACCCCCTTCTTGAACATAGAGGCTTAAGCGGATTATATCTGCGCGCCAGTTCTTAGCCAGAGCGGTTAAAGAGCCTTGTGTTAGGCACTTGTTTAAACCAAACCACTGTAGACCGTGAGAGCTCATCCCGCGCAGTTGCACAGGGTTGTTGTTTTTATCACACAGTGTTTTTCCACAAACACTCAGTTTGCCATACTTGCTAAATGCGCCATCAACAGGTGGAGCCTGCTCACACAGGCCGAGCTTTTGCCAAGCGCTTGTGCTACCGGGGAGCGAATTGGTCCACCATTTAGCTTGGTATAACACCCCATTGTAATGCATTTTATCGCCATTAAGAGCATGATCTGGTACGCCTGCCCAGTTAGCTCTCGGCCAGTTTGGATATTCATTTTCGCCCGTACAAATACTGGCGTGGCTATTTGAATAAAAAAATAACAAAAACAGCAGACTTGAAATAGTCAGAATTTTCTTGATCATAGTGATCTCCTATAGTTACATGTTGTATCAAGTCCAATGTAAGGGTTGCTGGATTTTTGATCAATAGACATTGGTCTAAGGTGAATGAACACAATATTGACTGCAAGCGCTCAACAAGTTGTGTTTGCCAGATTATTAAAATGACTTCTATAAGGAGATAACTATGACAAATCACATCAATTATGTTGAGTTTCCGGCCGTTGATTTAGCCGCTACGGAGCAGTTTTTTAAGCAAGTTTTTGCGTGGCAATTTGAGCACTATGGTCCTGATTATATAGCGTTTAGTAATTCAGGTTTGGATGGAGGTTTTTTTCGCAGTGAGCTTGCATCAAATACTGCTAATGGCAGTGCACTGGTTGTGTTGTACAGCGATGAACTTGAGCAAACAATGCATAATGTTAAGCAAGCAGGTGGCACAATCTGCAAAGAAATCTTTAGTTTCCCAGGAGGACGTAGATTTCATTTCATTGAGCCTAGTGGCAATGAGTTAGCGGTATGGACAGCATCCTAATTTGCATGTGTAGTGCGAGTTAATCACTCGCACTACCTACATCGAGTCTTGCAAACCATTCTAAAAATTCTTGTACCATCTCACCTTTAAATATGCGGCCGTGTTGCGGTGCCATCATGTCTATCTCTAGTTCTCGAATGCGGGATATCCAGTTATTTTTAGCACGATTAGAGGGCATCCATCGACGGTGAAAATACTCCATGTGCTTTATATGACTGGCAAAGTCTTCAACAAACATGGGGGGTTCATTTTTTTCAAGTGCCGCACCAATGTCACCACTCATTAAAATTTTTGCTTTGGGGTCGTAAACATTAAAGTTACCTGAGGAATGTAAGTAGTGTGCAGGAATAAACTTCAAGGTTGCTTTACCAATTTTTATCTCTGAGCCTTCATCTTTAATTGGTTGATAGTCAATATTGTCCATGCCGAAGTGTCTAATAAAGCCCTCCCACAGCCACGGCGCGTATAATGTAGCTTGTGGCAGCGCTTTATCCCAAAGCCCCAAAGAAGAGATAATGTCAGGGTCTTGATGAGATGCGAACAGCGTGGTTATCTGTTCAAGCTTTACGTGCTTCAATAAACAAGCCAGCATTGGTGAAAATAACTCTATTCCACCAGGGTCGAGAATAATAGCTTCGTCATCACTTTTAATTAAGTATTGGTTGGTATCTATGATTTTTTCGCTTTTTTGTGAGTCTCGACCCAGCACTATCCATGAATGCGTGGTGGAGCTATAGATTTCGGTTGATTTCAACGCAGTGCCCCTCTTAATTGGTTAATTTCTCTTAAATTTTCATTGATAGCATGTTTTATATTTTTTGCAGCGCCAGCAATAAAATTTGAAACTGATTGTAAGCTTTCACTAAACTCCCCAGCGTTTGACGCTTCAACGCGGCTGGTCACGGCAATGTATTCTGCGCTTCGCATTTGTTTTAAAATATCGTCAAAATACCCTTCTAAATGAATAATGGCAGACTCCAGCTGTTTAACTGCACGGATTAACTCTAAGCGGCCTTGTTGTTGTAAATGGTGAATGTCAGCATGCTCTGATTTTTGTGCCGCCATGTTGAGTCGTTGTTGAAAGTCACTATGTCTGACCACGGATAGGGCGATTGCAAATAAGTTGCTTGAGAGCAAAGAAATACTTTTTGTTGTTTTGATGGTAAGTTCAGAAAACTCATCGATGAAATTGGTTATCGGTTTAAAACCAAATGCAGAGTCGCCAGCACGCAGTGCAACTACCCGCGCATTTTTTGCCGTCAAAGAGAGGTTTTTGGCCTCTTGTAAAATGGTGTCGAGGTTGGCAATGATGTTGGCGACACGAACGAAGTTTTTAATGGCCAAAGTGGCATCATTTTGATTAAACATCAAACATACTCAGAGATTGCATTTTCTAGAGCATAGATAATTTTTAATTTTTTCGCCTAAAAAATCCTTTTAAAACGCTCAGATCCCGCGCTTAAACTTGCTTAATCGGTATCCCTGTCTCATATTTTAGGCTTAGCAATACTTCCCGCTTTTTAAACCAAGGTTAGGTTGACCAACATGAAACACCTGTTCGTTTGGGTTTTGGGTTATTTAACAATTGTTATGGCCGCGCTATATCAGGCCCCTTCTGAACTGACAATTGCATCATTAAGTGGTGGTGGTTTATGGTTAATGGGCGCAGTTATCAATCACCCTGTGCGTATCAGGTTGTGCACGTTTGTAGCCGTCGCCGCAGTACTGAGCACCCTTGTGTTTTACCTCGCTTTGCACAGTGTGGTTGCAATGGGCTTAATACTAATGAACCTTGTGGCGGCGTTCATCCTTTGCGAGCTGTTACGAGAAAAAGTTAAACTTGATGTGATGCAAAGCCCTCCACAGCTTATATCTGGTCGAGTGATGTTGTTTTTGGTGTTGCCCTCATTCGTTATGGGGGCCGTAAGTGCAGCGTTTGTAAGCAGTTTTAGTCATTATAGTTGGTTGGAAATTTTTCAACATTGGCTATTCGGTAATGTTCTTGCACTGTTAATGGGGGTACCTTTCTTGTCTGCTTATGTTAAGCAGGGGAAGTATTTTCTTGCGCAGATATACACGGTTTCTCAGGTGAGCGTTGCTTTGCTGTGTGTCGGTTCGTTAGTAGTTATATCTTTTATGTCATGGCATCTTTTTATTATTGCAACCATCGCCTTGTTAGTTTTATCTGCTATTGCTTATGGGAGCACATTACTCGCCTTGCTTGGCTACTTATTGGGAGGCGCTGCTTATATTATCCTTTATGCCAATTTGCAGTATCTAGAGGAAAACACCCTGATACTAGGGAGTACTTTGTTTTTAACCTTGGTGATGGGGCTCTTGATTGCCACAAGTCTGTGTCGATACAAACAAAGTATTGCTCGTTTAATTACGCGCTTAAAAAAACTTAAAACCTTCAATAAACAAGCCTTTGAACTGAGCCCTGAACTTATTTTAGTGCTAGACAGTAACGGAATTGTTATAGACGCTAGTGAAGGGTTTTTGTCAGCAGTAGGGTTAAATAAACCCATAATACAAGGTAAAAATGTCACGCTCTTTTTAAGTGAACCAAGTCTGCAATCTTTTTTATCTAACAAACTGGATTATAAGCACAAATTTTCTGAAAGTGGGTTGGAGATCATCGGCCGCAACGCGAGAAAGATAACTGCAGATTTAAAAGCAACCGTCTTTGAAAGTGATAGCGGTTATTTAACGGTCTGTTTTTTACACGATATATCAGAACAATTAGAATTAGCAGATGTGTTGGAACAAGAAAAAGAACTACTTGAAGTAACACTCAGCTCAATTGGTGATGGTGTGATTTGTACCGATGTAAATAGCAAAGTGACCTATATGAACCCAGTTGCAGAAGCAGTGTTAGCAAAGCTCACCAGAGACGTTAAAGGTTTGCCGTTTGATGAAGTTATGCCGCTTTACAATGAAGATACTAAAAAGGCGATTACCGGACTCACCGATGAGTGTATCAAGAATAATCAACTAATGAGCTTGCCAGAGTTAACGTGCGTTAAAAATCATTTAAGACTTGAGTTTGCGATACAGGATTCTATTTCCCCTATTTACCTAAAAAATGGCGAGATTGCGGGAGCCGTAATGGTTTTTCAAGACGTCACTGAGTCGCGTATCATGTCGAGAAAACTAACTCATATGGCACACCATGACATTCTAACCGGATTGCCAAATAGGTTGTTATTACAAGAGCGACTAGGCCAGTTTTGCATACGAGCACAAAGGGAAGGGCACAAGTTTGCTGTGGTGTTTGTTGATTTAGACAACTTTAAGAAAATTAACGACTCGTTAGGCCATGATGTTGGTGATTTAATGTTAAAAAAAGTAGCCAGTCGTTTTACTAATGGCGTCAGAAGTGTTGATACTGTGGCTCGTATGGGGGGCGATGAATTTGTGTTGATACTTGATGCGATTAAAGACAAACATCAAGTAGCTAAGGTAGTGAATAAAATTCTTAATATTGTCTCTGGTTGTTATGAACTAGAGAAAGTGCAAGTTGAATTATCAATTAGCGCGGGAATAGCGATGTATCCGCAAGATGGTGGGTCTCCAGAAATGTTGATGAAACATGCAGATACTGCCATGTATCGAGCTAAAAAAGTCAGTAAAAGTGACTATCAGTTTTACAGCATAGAGCTTGACCACGCTGCAGAGCTGCGCATTGAGCAAGAGGCCGCTATAGCAAATGCATTGAAAGACAAAGAGTTTATTCCTTACTATCAGCCAGTGGTCAATGCTCAGAGCTTTTTGTTAGAAAAGTTAGAAATGCTTGCTCGTTGGCATCATAGAGGTAAGGTCAAAGGACCTGAGAGCTTTATTTCTATTGCTGAAGAAGCCAATTTGATTGATAAAGTCTCACACCAACTATTACTTCAAGCATTTGTTGATTTTTCAAGTTGGTTAAAGAAAATGCCAGAGTTGGTGCTGAGTGTTAACCTGAGTGTCTCACAGTTAGTTGACCCCCAATTTATAACGACAATTTTGATGTTTTTAGAGAAGAATAATATTCCACCGAGTAACCTTGAGATTGAAATTACCGAATCTTCCCTTGCTTCCAATTTAGACGTCATGAAAAAAACCTTGATTGAAATTCAACAGCGCGGGATTAGTATTGCGATTGATGATTTTGGTACCGGTTATTCGAGCCTCAGTTATTTGAAAGATCTGAATTTTGACACGATTAAGGTTGATCGAAAATTTGTTGCAGACTTAAGTGAGAGTCGCAAAAAAGGTGAACTTGCATTGGTTATTGTTAATATGGCTAAAAGCTTACATGTAAATTGTGTAGCGGAAGGCGTAGAAAGTCAGGGGCAAGCAAACATACTGGCAGAAGCCGGCTGCCAGCAATTGCAAGGATACTATTTTTCTAAACCCAAATCAGCGGCCGATATCGATTCAATCATTATGGCTGGCTTGAGCATAAACCACACAAGAACACTTCAATAAAGCACATTTCAAAAAAATATTAAAAATTAACAAGCCTTAAGGTTTACTTAATTTTGCTCCCCTAGATTAAACATATCACTACTAGGGGAGTTGCCAAATGAGTGCAATGACAATTCATGATTTAACGATGCCTTCGAGCGCTTTGCATTGGGCTAAATACAACCAAAGTGGCCGTTTAGAACTGGAAATGCAAGTTAAAACTGGTTTTGCAAAAGCATATGCTGCCGACATACACGAGTTTTATCCTCTGTTGAGCCGTTTAAATACACCTCAAGGCTATTGTGTTTTAGGATTGCGTATTGCTGCTGCCGAGCCGCTATTTGTGGAGCAGTATTTAGAGCAACCGATAGAGACATTCTTACCACAATGCACCCGCCGCAGTGAAATTGCAGAGTTAGGTAATTTGTATTCAACGCACCGCAGTGCAACCCTTGGACACTTTATTGTGGCTGCTCAAGCACTTTTATCACAGCACATTCGGTTTTTAACATTTACAGGTACGGTGCAAGTAAGAAAGCTGATGGCTTTGTGTCAGGTGCCAATTTGTGAACTAACGCCTGCACAGCCTAACAAAGTTGAGAGCGCCAAAGACTATGGTAGTTACTATGAGGCTGACCCAAAAGTATGTGTGGTCGACTTAGAAAATGTGCAGCAAGTGATCGATACGACCAAATTGTATAGCAAACTAGCAGAGCAATACTCTAATGAGGTCAATGAGTTGGTTTTAGGATTGCAATCATGAATGCACTTATTCAAAAGCTTAAAGATACGCCCCCAGAGCAGATTGTACTCGTTGATGAACAACACCATATTTGCGCCAAGCAGCTTATCTTACAGGTTGAGCTACTTGCCGAGTTTATTAACGCTCAACAAGTGAGTTGTGTTGCTCACAATATTGCCAACGGCCTTACGTGGGTAGCATTAGACCTTGCTTTAACTTTAACCCGCAGTGCAGTTTTACCTTTGCCAACTTTTTTTAGCCAAACTCAGTGTGACTTTGCGATACAAAAAGCGGGTGCGCAATTATTCATTTCACAGAGCGAGTTAGAAGCCCATGTAGCGCTTGATACCTTAACCGTGTTTGAGCAAAAACTGTGGGTATACTACTTGCCAAAGCAAGATGATGTTGCGCTATTTGCTGGCACGCAAAAGATCACCTTTACCTCAGGTTCGACTGGTCAGCCTAAAGGTGTGTGTTTGTCTTTAGATAGCCAATTGGCTGTGGCTAAAAGCTTGTGTGAGCGTATTAACTTAAGTGCGCCAAAGCACTTATGTGTATTACCACTGGGAGTATTACTGGAAAACATCGCTGGTGTTTATGCGCCAATGTTAAGCGGTGGGCAGGTAAAAGTATTGCCTATCGAAAAGCTTGGCTTTTGCGGTAGCCAGTTAAAAGATGGCGAAGCACTACTTAGTGCTATTTCGCAATATCAACCTAACAGCTTAATTTTAGTGCCAGAGCTTTTGAAATTTATGTTATTAGCATGTGAGCAAGGCTGGCAACCACCTAGCAGTTTGGCCTTTATTGCGGTGGGAGGGGCACATGTCTCTAAGAGTATGCTGGAAAAAGCAAAAATCTTCGGCTTGCCTGTTTTTCAAGGATATGGCCTGTCGGAGGCAAGTTCGGTGGTGTGCTTAAACACTAAAGCGCAGCAAGATGGCTCGGTCGGTGCGCCGTTAGACCATATACAAATTAAAACGATTGAAAGCCAGCTATACATCAAAGGGCCGATCTTTTTAGGTTATTTAGGCGAAGCTGCGCACCCTAAGGAGCAGTGGTATGCAACCGGGGATCTAGTCAATGTAGAGGAACAAACGGGAACTACCACGGTAACCATTATTGGTAGGAAAAAGAACCAAATAATCAATAGCTTTGGCCGAAATATAGCCCCTGAATGGCCGGAGTCTTTATTGCAAAATGCCAGCTTTCCCATACAAGTGGTGGTATGTGGTGAAGCTAAACCTTATCTATGCGCGCTTATATGGGCGCCGGAAAATATTTCTAACGACCTTCTTTCACAGCATGTTGAAGACATAAATCGCTTATTGCCCGATTACGCGCAAGTTGCGCGCTGGCATCGTCTAGATGTGCCTTTGAGCACGCAAGCTGGACTACTCAGTGCAAACGGACGACCTAAACGAGAGGCAATAGCACACTTTTATGCTCCACAAATTAACGCTTTATACAGTTTCGAGCAGGAGAAACCGATGACTACTTTTTATGATGAATTACAAGCACAAACACAGACTGAACGTGAGTACCTTCTATCTGCTCCAATTATTAAAGATGTTTTTGAAGGGCAAATCACACTCGGTCAATATGGCTCATTTTTACAACAAGCTTATCATCATGTGAAACACACGGTGCCTTTATTGATGGCCTGTGGTAGCAAGTTAGATGAATCGAAAGAGTGGCTACGTGAAGCCATTGGTCACTATATTGAAGAAGAAATGGGGCATCAAGAATGGATCTTGAATGACTTAGCACAGTGTGGCTTTGATAAAGAGGCTGTTCGTCACTCAGCACCAAGCTTCGCTACTGAGCTGATGGTCAGTTATGCATACGACAGTATTAATCGTGTTAATCCATTGTGCTTTTTTGGGATGGTTAATGTGCTAGAAGGTACGTCTATCGCTTTAGCCGATCAAGCAGCGCAAAGTATTGGTAAACAGCTTAATTTACCGCAAAAAGCATTCAGTTATTTAACCTCTCACGGTGCTTTGGATATTGAGCATATCGACTTTTTCAAAGGCTTAATGAATAAAATTGAATGTCAACAAGAGCGGCAACTGATCATTCACAGTGCAAGATGCTTTTATCGACTTTATGGTGATGTATTTAGAAGCATTGAGGCGCAACCTAGCATTGATTTAACGCAGGAGGCCAGCTAATGGATAAACAAAAACTTGCGGTTATAACGGGGGCTTCTGGCGGGATCGGTGCGGCAATCGCAACGCAATTGAGCCAAGCTGGGTGGCGTTGTTTATTACTCGGTCGCGACGAAAATAAACTGCAGCTTCTGCAGCGCGCTTTAGGCGAGGAACATCAATACTTGGCATTAGATTTAACCCAACCTGGAAGCGGTCAACGCGTTACGATGCATGCTATGACCCTAGGTGGGGCCGCATTGCTCGTCAATTGTGCTGGGTGTAACGAGATGCGTTCGTTTGAAAATGAACAGCTAGAACAAATTCAACAGCAAATAAACGTTAATTTGCTGGTGCCTATGTTGTTGACGCATCATCTGCTACCACAATTAAGCAGCGTTAAAGGCACAATTGTTAATGTTGGTTCGGCATTTGGTTACATCGGCTATCCGTATCAAAGTGTTTATTGTGCGAGCAAATTTGGACTACGTGGATTTAGTGAAGCGTTATCCAGAGAGCTAGATGGACAAGTTGCAGTTAAGTATCTTGCGCCGCGCGCAACCGACACCCGCATTAACCCAGAAAACGTAAGAGCATTAAACAGTGCTTTAGGAAACAAAATGGATACCCCAGAGGAAGTGGCCCACAACTTTATGCGTTTACTAAATAGTAAAAAACGCCGTTGGGTGGTCGGGTTTCCTGAAAAGCTCTTTGCAAGAGTGAATGGTTTGCTGCCTGAGTTAGTCGATAGCGCCATCATCAAGCAGTTAAAAATTATTAAAAGTTATATTAGTTGCCAGCTTAATACTAAGGAGTCATCCTCATGAAAAAATTTAAAACAGTGATACTTGCAGCACTGCTTGTAAGTTCTAGCGGCTTTGCAAATGCGGATTTTAACCAGGAGCTCAGCGCCATCCAAAAAGCGTGGGCAAGTGTTAATTACGAGCTGCAAGATGAGGCGCAAGAAAAAGCGTTTGAAGCATTAGTTAAAGACAGCCAATCATTGGTCGCTAACTATCCAGACAAGGCCGAGAGTCATATCTGGCATGGTATTGTGCAATCAAGTTATGCAGGAGCCAAAGGCGGGCTTGGTGCGCTCGGCCTAGCTAAAGCGGCTAAAGCAGAGTTGGAAGCGGCCATCGAAATCGATGAGTCAGCCTTAAGCGGCTCCGCGCTGACTAGCCTTGGTACGCTTTATAGCCAAGTTCCCGGCTGGCCAATTGGCTTTGGTAGCGATAAAAAAGCGCAAAAGTTGTTTGATAAAGCTTTAAAAATTAATCCAACTGGACTAGATGTTAATTACTTTTATGGACAATTTCTTTATGATGAAAAGCAGTATAAAGAAGCGTTAGAGCACTTAAAAAAGGCAAAAAATGCGCCAGCCAGGTTGGGCAGAGAAAAAGCAGATCTGTATCGCCAACAAGAGGTTGATAATTTAATCGCAAAAGTAGAGAGAAAGCTAAAACATAAACGATGAAACTATTACTTGTTGAAGATGATGCATTGCTTGCTCAAGGGCTGATACACTCATTACAAAAAGAGGGATACTCGGTGGAGCATGCTCAAACGGTCAGTATGGCCAAGAGCATGCTGGATAATGACGAAATTGAGCTTGTGGTTTTGGATTTAGGCCTACCCGATGGGGATGGCCTAGAGGTGTTAAAAGCGATTAAAAAGCGACATTTAGCGCTTGCCGTATTGATCTTAACTGCCAGAGACTCTATTGAAGACAAAATCACAGGTTTAGATCTTGGTGCTGATGACTATTTACCCAAACCTTTTGAAGCCAAAGAGTTATTTGCACGTTTGCGCGTTATAAGCCGACGTTTGGGTAGCCAAACAAGTAGTACTTTGCAGTGTCAGAATGTACAGCTTGACTTGGCAAGCCATCAAACTCTGGTGGAGGGAGAGCCACTGATTTTGCCACGCAAAGAGTTTATGCTGCTAAAAGCTTTGATGGAAAACGCGGGTCGCGTTTTATCGAAAACGCAATTAGAAAGTAAACTGTATCAATGGGGTGAGGAGCTGGGTTCAAACGCCATTGAAGTCCATATACATCATTTACGAAAAAAGCTGCCTAAAGATTTCATTAAAACTTTGCGCGGTATAGGATATGTCGTTGCTAAATAATGTAAATGCGCAAGAACAAAAAGCGCGTCTATCAATAAGCCGAAGGCTGACGATGATACTGCTGTCGGGCGTTATTCTGACGGCATTTATGGCACTGATGAATGGTTATCAGCGCAGTATGGATGAAGCGCAAAAGCAATTAGATATACAATTGATGAGTATGGCAAATGTATTGATAGCGACACCGGTACGTAACTGGCCTGAACAAAGTGATTTATTTGCCCAATTATGGCAGCAGCAAAGCCAAATTTACTCTGCTAAGTTACTAAAAAACTTATCAATATCGTCCTTAGAGCAGCCTGGGTTTGCCACCCAAAATATATCTGGAACTAGGTTAAGAACGTTTGTTTTACACAAGGATGACAAGCGTTTAATGGTGGCTGAACCTATTCACAAGCGCTTTATGCTTTCTGAAAGTTTGATTTTATCTGCTATGACCCCGCTGGTTTTGGCTACGCCGCTACTGGCCATTTTTATTGCTTGGTATATCCGCAAAGCGCTGCGTCCATTGAGAACTTTGTCAAATGAGCTTAAAGAGCGCCAAGCAAATGACTTTACGAAACTAGAAATTGAGAGCGAAGATGCCGAGGTAGCCCCGGTGATCGAGCGACTCAACAGTCTTTTTGCAAAAGTTGAGAAAGCCTATTTGCGTGAGCGCTATTTTGCGTCAGACGCAGCGCATGAACTAAAAACCCCTATCAGTAGTTTGAAGATCAACTTACATAATTTATCTAATGATATTCAGCACCCAAGCTTAAAAGCAATGCAGCAAGGTATCGAGCAATTAAATCATATCGTTGAACAAATGCTCACTTTAGCCAGAACTGAACCTGATCGTTGGCGCACAAACTTTCATCCCATTGATATCACTGAACTCAGTCAAAATGTGGTCGCTCAGTTGTACGAACGAATAGAGCAAAAGCACATTCAAATCAGCTTAGATGCGCAGCAATATTGGCTTAGAGGCTGTGAGTTTACCCTCAACACGCTGTTTATTAACTTGCTAAGTAACGCGGTAAAATATACCCCAAATGATGGCTATGTGAAGTTGTCGATCACTTGCTTGAACAGCAAAATTGTGTGGACGATAGAAGATTCTGGCCCTGGTATGGATGATACCCAGATAGCACGTATTTTTGATAGATTTTACCGAGTGGGTGGAGATAAACACCCTTCGGGAGAAAAGGGAGCAGGTTTAGGTATGGCCATAGTACAGCAAATAGCTCAGATTTATGGTGCGTCTGTACGTTTTGACCGTTCACAACTAGGTGGCTTGCAGGTACAAGTTGAATTTCCAGAGGAGCATACATGCGAATAACAAGGAGTTATATGTATTTTTGTATGTTGTTTGGGATGTTTACATCAGTTAAAGCTGCAGCCACAGACTCTGTCACTATTGTTCTTAAAAACCACTTGTTTATTCCCGCGCAGGTAGACGTTCCTGCTGGGAAAAAGGTAAGACTAATTATTGATAATCAAGATGAAACAGCTGAAGAGTTCGATAGCTTTGACTTGAATCGCGAGAAGGTGCTGTTTCCAAAAAGAAAAAGCATCATTTATATCGGCCCGCTTAGTGTCGGAGAGTATCGATTTTTCGGTGAGTTTTCGCCTAATACTGCGCAAGGTGTGGTGATTGCAAAGGAGAGCACTGATGCTACTCAATAGTGTGATTATTAGTATCAATCAGTTCTTGCCTTTAGCCTTGCTATGGGTGCTACTGCATCATAGTGATTTTGGTCAAGCTAGTGAAAAGTTACCTTTTTTACCAACTCTCTTACTCTGTGCGTTAGCATGCGCGGTGTTCTTGGGCTTTGCCGATACCATCAGTCAGTGGTTTGACTACAAGGGCCTAGAAATATTCAAGATCCTATTATTATTGGGTATTTATGGGTGTGTTGTAGCTGTACTGTGCTTTGGAGGGCGTGTGTATAAACAAATAGCCATTGTGCTGGCCAGTGTCATGTATTTGAGTCACTTTGTTATGTATGTAAGTAGTTACTGGCAGTTAGACACCAAGCAAGGCATTGTAATTGGAACAATACTTGGGCTGGGGATTTGCTTAAGCTTTTGTACCTTATTATTTTTTACCTTGGCTTGGTTCAAAGCCCATAGAGCCTGGGCGGTTGTTTTAGCGTTATTGTCGGCACATAGCGCGAGTAAGGTGGCCAATGCTGTTGATTTAGCGGCACAAATAGACTTGCTACCTAGTAGTGAAACGGTGTTTGACCTGCGTTTTTTGTTAGATGAGTACGGCATTACAGGTCGGTTGCTCAAAGCGTTGTTAGGGTATGAAGCCACGCCAAGTTACGCAAATTTAGTTGCCTTTACATCTGCTTTGATCCTGAGTGCAGGTGTGATTATTTGGCGCATGCGCCTCATTGAGCAAGGTTCTGTTAAGGGGGTAGAGCATGACCAATAAGCTGCAAATTCAACTATTGCTTCTAATAACTTTATTGGGCGCAATCTCATGGGGTTGCCGTGCTGATGGGATGGTAGTTGATAAAGTATATCATCCTTATGTGCTGCCTTTTGAAAGAGAGGTTGAATGGCGTTGGTTATCACGCCAAACGGATGAGGGCAATGTATTAGCGCAGCGTGCGGGACTTGGTTGGGCCATAGCAGAGACTGTCACAGTTGAAGGATATATGATTGGTGAGCGTGACCAGCTAGATAATTTTGATTTAGCAGCGTATGAGCTTGAAGCGCGCTGGCAGATGGTAGAGCAAGGGCGTTATTGGGCGGATTGGGGGATGTTGTTTGAACTTGAAAAGCAGCATAAAACATCTGCCTATGAAGCAACCGTTGGTGTTCTATTCGAAAAAGAAATAGGAAAAGTGAGTCTCACTATGAATGCCTTTGCAGTTAGAGAGTGGGGCTCAGAGATTAAAAATGAATGGGAAAGCGAATTTAGAGCACAGCTGCGTTATCGGTTTGCACCTGCTTTTCAACCAGCAATTGAGATCTACAGTGGAGAGGACTTTGTTGGAATTGGCCCTGCGGTCATCGGATTGTATCGGTTTGAAGGTCAGAGACAATTAAAGTGGGAAGCGGGTTTTGTGAGTGAAATATCGCACTCCGGCAAAGATCATAGCTTTAGATTGGCATTAGAGTTTGAATTTTAATATCTAAGTAATGGCAACGTTTTTCGGTGGATGGTTCAGTTTTTATCCATCCACTAGTCAATGAAAGTAACATTCTGAATATGTTTGCTTAAGTAGCTTTTAAATAGTTCATAATCGCCATTAGGGAAGTTAAACCCAATTAGCTTCCCGTCATTGCCATAGTTGTACGGTAAAGTGAAGGTAGCAAATTGTGGCGTTTTGCTAAGTACAACCCTATTGATACTTTCTACGTTTATTTTTTGTTGTTCGATGTACAAATACCCTTGTTGAAATACAACATGTTTTATCGGTTCACGAATGATCCTGGGGTTTTGATTTTGCAACAGGTATGGCACATAAATAATTACCGTCGACGCAAGTAATGACTTAACACTAAAAGTTAGCTCTGAATAATATGTAAAAATCACATAACATGTAGCCATGCACAGCCAAGTAATGGATAGCGTTTTTAAAGATACATTTATCATACTTAAGTCTCATCAAAGGCTAATACACTTTTCATAGTATTGAGTGTTTGCATTGTGGGTACTTAGTGATTCTATTATACCGCAATATTAATTAATTTATTTTTGAAGGTGTGCCGAGTTCGTAACCCGTAACATTGAAGTGAAAAAAGGAATTGACGCCTAGATGATATGTTATGGCGAATGCTCAAGATTTGTACCCTAGTATAAGGTTGGCAGTAACTAGTTGCTAAAATACCATTGAATAGAATGTATCTAAAACCTCTGCTGACGTGAAATTTTCCCCAAGACATACCTATTCTAAAAGAGCCAAGAGCTTTGTGAGTTACTTTTGTTGGCACTCTTGTCTCATGGCAGGTTTACAAACTAAGTATCTATTATTTCACTTTTTAGAATGGCACTGAGCTTAGTAGTGCCTTTTTCTTTTTATTTCGTAATAAGTTGGCTATTGAAGTTGCAAAGGTGGTTTTTTGGATTAGCCTTAAATTGGGCTAGTTGGCAGGAAGAGCAGCATAACGACGTGCCCAAATAATTCATAATTATGGAGAAGACGATGAATAAACTGGTGTTAATTATATTGGCAATCATATTTCCGCCGATTGCAGTGGCGTTGAACAATGGGGTGGGTAAAGATCTCGTGATTAATATCCTACTCAGCTTACTATTTTTTGTTCCTGGTATTATCCATGCATTTTGGTTGATTCTGCGTTAGGAAACATTGCGAACCCACTCAATTTATCTGGCCTTAGAGTATGATTATATGGCAATATCTCGGTAGTTTTTGCCAACATAGTATTAAGAGAAAATAGTTATGCCTAAGGCCAGTGAAATTAAAAAACATGCAGCCATCGAATACAACAATCGTGTAATGATCGTAAAAGATATTGAACGTTCAGTGCCTCAAGGCCGAGCGGGTGGTAGCTTGTACCGTATGCGCATGTACGATGTAGTTAATGGCGCAAAAGTAGATGAAACTTTTAAAGCCGATGAAATGCTAAATTTAGCCGATTTGGTTCGTCGTCCTGTTATGTTTTCTTACATAGATGGAGACGAGTATGTATTTATGGATGAAGAAGACTACACACCTTACTCTTTAAACAAAAGCACCATTGAAGAGCAAGCTCTTTTTGTAAGTGAAGACACCAAAGGTCTATTGGCTGTTATTGTTGAAGGGGCACCGGTATCTATTGACTTACCGTCTAGTGTAGAGCTTGTGATTACTGAGACTTCTCCGTCAATGAAAGGGGCTTCAGCAAGTGCACGCACAAAACCTGCAACTTTGACTACTGGCTTAGTAGTTCAGGTGCCTGAGCATATCTCAACGGGCGATAAAATCCGTATCAATACCGATGAGAAAAAGTTCATGGGACGCGCTGAGTAATTTTGCTTATTGGGGTTGCAATATACAGACGTGTGCTTGCAACCTCAAAAATGTAACTTTGAACAAGAGCAACGACTCGCCACATCGTTGAGCTTAAACAAAATTAGATTGCAGCATTCACATTACGAGATCAAACAACGGTATGGAAAATAATATAAAGAGCCTTACAAAAGCGTGTGATGAGTTAGGGTTTAGCTATGAATTTATAGACTTAGACAATAACTTTGTACGTGTAAAAATGGACAATGGCTGGCAATATTTTGAACTGAATAAAACGCCCTTTAACACTGAAGCTGCATTTTGCATCTGTAAAGATAAAAGTCACTCATATCAATTGCTAAAAGATGTTGTGCGTGTCCCAAAGACGCTTGATTTTTTGGACTTTAATGTCTCTTCTAAATACAGTAAATATAAACATTGCAATAGTATTGCTGCTGCGCTTGCACGTATCGACGATAATTTTACCTATCCTATTGTTGTTAAACAAAATAAAGGTGCTTTAGGTACGAATGTATTTTTATGCTCGGATGCATTAGAAACTGAAAAAGCATTTCAGGACATATTCAATCATCAATCAAAAAGTTACGACTACATCGCACTTGCACAAGAATTTGTGACAACTAAATCCGAGTATCGACTGTTATGCGCTTATGGTAAACCAATATTTGCCTATCAGCGTGGCAGTGCCGCCGCTACCTTTAATGTTAAATATTGGGAGCATGGTGAACAAGCGCAACTAGTTACGGATAAGGCATTATTTCAACAGCTTGCTGACTTTGTACAACCTATTTACGATGAGTTTCCAATGGGCTGGGTAGGATACGATATCATCATTGATGATAAAGACGAGCTCTATTTGATTGAGTTAAATGCTTCCCCGCAATTTAATAACTTTATTGAACACAATAGCTCTGAGCCTGTTATTGAGCTCTATAAGCATGCACTTACACAGCTAAACAAGCGTGGATAGAGTCGCTAGGTTGATAGAAAAGGCCGAACATTAATTTTATTTAAGGTTTGTTCTAGATAGGCATCATCAATCAGCATATTTGCGTGCAATTGACAAAAACACTTGCTCAATCGCTAAAAACTCATCCAAAATTTCTGGGTCAGCTTCCCCAAATGTTTAGACTAATGCAAACAGGTGATAGCTGGAACTGTGCTATCAAGAATAATGTATTGATTATAAATAACCTGAAAATAAAATGACACTTGAAGGTATTTTGTGCCGTTTAAGAACAGGAATACCATGGCGAGATTTACCTAGTGAATTTGGCGATTGGAGTACTGTATTTAGGCGATTCAACTTGTGGCCTAAAAAAGCGTGATGATAGAGATTTTTCAATTCCTCTCTCGTCTTAATGACTCTCTGTTGCTATTTCTTGATGATAGTATTGTTAAAGCTCATCATGACAGTACTAATATAAGCTCACAAGCAGAGCAAGCTATAGGTAAAAGCCGTTGCGGTAAGTCAACCAAAATATATTGTGAGCTTACGGCAAGTTAGCGTAACTCACCATCAAAAATATGCTTGAGTCCAGAATTTAGTCTATGCGTTGTGATTTATAGTTCCAAGGCAAGTAAAGTTCTGGGTTTAATCGCAAT
>NZ_JAAUWV010000061.1 GCF_014694405.1 Pseudoalteromonas sp. S16_S37 | reverse complement strand
ATGGACAATGCCCATTCAAAACTGGCGTCAGGCGATGAGTCGATTTATTATCGAATTCGAGGAACGCCTCGAAAGACATATCAACTAAATGGCAGTTACACAGAATCTGTTACAGGGTCCAAACCGAGCTAGTACAACTAAGTACTATTCAGTAACGCTCGTGACACTATTATCTATACATGGCCTTTTATCTGAGTTTTTAGTGCACTAGCCTCTTGCTGAACACCATCAGGGCCATTGTTCAAAACATCTTCAATCACTTCATTTGCGGCATCATAATCTTCGATTTCGATGTAGGCCCGTGCTAAGTCTAATTTTGCTGAGTACCCTTGTTCTTCCAAGTCTACATCGGTGGTATTTTCACCAGCAAGCATGTCATTAAAATCCGCCAATCCAACGTCCATATTAGGCTCTGCGTAAGGTTCTTCATCTAGTTCAAAGTCATCGCTTTGAGCAAGCAATTCATCGATATCTACGAATTGTTCATCATTGTCTTCAACTTCTTTACCATCGATGTTCTCATCAACGTCCTCTTCTGATAGCAACGATGCAAAGTCCACATCGACCTCGCTTAAATCACTTACCTCAATTGGCTCAGGCTCAGCAAGTTCATTGAGCAAAGAATCAAAGTCTGATTGTGTAAGATCAGACATAAAATCATCTTCTATAGCGGCTTCATCTATTTCGAAGTCACTTAAAGATTCATCATCACTGAGCTCATTAATTTCAGACAAAAATGCATCGGGACCGTCATCGTCAGTTTCTAATTCAAACTCAGGCAATGACTCAAGGTCTTCGTCATTTAATGCTGTTTCGCCACTATCAGCATCTTCGTTCACTAATGGAATATCGAGTTCATCTTGAATATCACCTGTAAGCTCAGGCTCTTCTTCAATAGATGCTTGCGCTGCTTCATCATCAAACTCAGCTAATGACTCTAAGTCGATTTCATCGTCTGACTCTTCATCAGACATTTCATTCGTTAATGGCTCATCTAAATCGTCTAGAATATCACCTGTAAGCTCAGGCTCTTCTTCAATAGATGCTTGCGCTGCTTCTTCATCAAACTCCGCTAATGACTCTAGGTCGATTTCATCGTCTGACTCTTCATCAGACATTTCATTCGTTAATGGCTCATCTAAATCGTCTTGAATATCACCAGTAAGCTCAGGCTCTTCCTCAATAGATGCTTGCGCTGCTTCTTCATCAAACTCCGCTAATGACTCTAGGTCGATTCCATCGTCTGACTCATCGTCAGCCACTTCATTCGTTAATGGCTCATCTAAATCGTCTTGAATATCACCAGTAAGCTCCGGCTCTTCCTCAATAGATGCTTGCGCTGCTTCTTCATCAAACTCCGCTAATGACTCTAGGTCGACTCTATCGTCTGACTCATCGTCAGCCACTTCATTCGTTAATGGCTCATCTAAATCGTCTTGAATATCACCAGTAAGCTCCGGCTCTTCCTCAATAGATGCTTGCGCTGCTTCTTCATCAAACTCCGCTAACAACTCTAGGTCGATTTCATCGTCTGACTCATCGTCAGCCACTTCACTCGTTAGTGGCTCATCTAAATCATCTTGAATATCACCAGTAAGCTCTGGCTCTTCTTCAATAGATGCTTGTGCTGCTTCTTCATCAAACTCCGCTAATGACTCTAGGTCGAAATCATCTTCATCTTCGTCCAAGTCTATATCGAATTCATCAAGCTCTTTTTCAGATAAGCTTTCATCTGCCATAGCATCAGCCAAGCTTTGCTCCGTTTGGCTAACGACAGGAGTCTCATCATCCAATTCGAGCTCTGGATAGCTATCTAACTCAATACTGGGTTCAACGATATCCTCAAGTTCTTCCTCATTACCTTCCTCTAACAAGTCAACATCGTCTGCTAGAGGATCATCACCAAGTGCTATTTCTTCTTGCGGTTCGTGTGCATCATCCCAATCATCAAGCTCCTCGTCATCTAGCTCATTGAGCAAGTCATCTACACTTTGTAATTGAGAAATATCAAGATGACTGTCTTCTTTGCGCTCAGGTATTTGCTCATCATCTTCGATATCATCAAGTGATACATCAAACTGACTTTCACTGAGTTCAGCAGTTTTTAACTCTTCCTCAAGCGCTCCATCGTCTTCGATTTGTGCTTGCTCAGGTTCTTCATCTGGCTCTTCTTCAAGCAAGCTGTCGATATCATCTAGTTCAGGTTCAGGTTCGACTTCAGGCTCTTCCTCAAGCGCTCCATCGTCTTCGATTTGTGCTTGCTCAGGTTCTTCATCTGGCTCTTCTTCAAGCAAGCTGTCGATATCATCTAGTTCAGGCTCAGCCTCTTCCTCAAGCGCTCCATCTTCTTCAATTTGTGCTTTCTCAGTTGCTTCGGCAGGCTCTTCTTCAAGCAAACTGTCGATATCATCTAGTTCAGGTTCAACCTCAGGCTCTTCCTCAAGCACTCCATCTTCTTCAATTTGTGCTTTCTCAGTTGCTTCGGCAGGCTCTTCTTCAAGCAAACTGTCGATATCATCTAGTTCAGGTTTAACCTCAGGCTCTTCCTCAAGCACTCCATCTTCTTCGTTTTGTGCTTGCTCAGGTTCTTCATCTGGCTCTTCTTCAAGCAAGCTGTCGATATCATCTAGTTCAGGTTCAACCTCAGGCTCAGCCTCTTCCTCAAGCGCTCCATCGTCTTCGTCTTCTTCAATTTGTGCTTGCTCAGGTTCTTCATCTGGCTCGTCATCCAGCAAGCTGTCGATATCATCTAGTTCAGGTTCAACCTCAGGCTCTTCCTCAAGCGCTCCATCTTCTTCTGTTTGCACTTGCTCAGGTTCTTCATCTAGCTCTTCATCGAGCAAGCTGTCGATATCATCTAGCTCAGGTTCAACCTCAGGCTCTTCCTCAAGCACTCCATCTTCTTCGTTTTGTGCTTGTTCAGGTGCTTCGGCTGGCTCTTCTTCAAGCAAGCTGTCGATATCATCTAGTTCAGGTTCAACCTCAGGCTCTTCCTCAAGCGCTCCATCTTCTTCTGTTTGCACTTGCTCAGGTTCTTCATCTAGCTTTTCATCGAGCAAGCTGTCGATATCATCTAGCTCAGGTTCAACCTCAGGCTCTTCCTCAAGCACTCCATCTCCTTCGTTTTGTGCTTGTTCAGGTGCTTCGGCTGGCTCTTCTTCAAGCAAACTGTCGATATCAGCAAGTTCAGGTTTAACCTCAGGCTCAGCCTCTTCTTCAAGCGCTCCATCTTCATCACTTTGCGATTGCTCAGGCGCTTGCGCTTCTTTTAGCAAGCTGTCGATGTCATCACTGTCAGATTCAGATACTTCATCGATCAAATCATCAATGTCAAAATCATCTGAGTCTTCTTCACGATCCTGCTGCGCTTCAAGTAAATTATCGATGTCATCAGGGTCAAGTTCTGGTTCTGAGGCTTCATCAATCAAATCATCGATGTCGAAGTCATCTGAGTCTTCTTCGCTAGCTTGCTGCCCTTCAAGTAAATTATCGATGTCATCAGGGTCAAGCTCTGGTTCAGAGGCTTCGTCAATTAAATCATCAATGTCAAAATCATCTTCTGCTTCTTGCATGCTATTGTTACTTTCAACAAGAGCATCAATATCTATATCATCTTCTTGCTGATCATCAGCTAGCTCTTCGCTTAAAGCAGCCAGCGCATCATCACTAACGTCTAACTCTTCTTCGTTCAGCTCTGAACCTTCATCAAGCATGCTATCTATTTCTGAAGCACTTAATAAATCATTAGTATCGCCGTCTAAGTCCAACGACACTTCATCACCAGCGTCTGAGTCCTGCTCATCAAAATTTTGCTGTAAAAAGTCATCTAGATCTTCAGGGATATCCGTCTCATCTGTTTCATCGTCAAAAACAATATCCTCATTAAGAAGACTATCTAACTCGTCCTGATCTAGATCACTGTTCCCCTCTTCAAACGTATCTTCATCTAAAGTGTCAAACATAATGTCATCATCTTCAGGTAAAATGTCATCATCTAGCTGCACACTGTCTTCGTCACCAGGTTCGCTAAAGGCAGTCGGCATACCGGAAGGTGTCCCAGAGGGCATTCCTAAATCAAGAGGATCACTTGCTGCAGCAGATTTTTGCGGCAAAAAGTCTTCATCACTGTCGCTTTGTTGATCTTGCTTTCTTTTACGCAGGAAGAATATTCCCCCGCCAATTGCTAACAGAGCAGGCAAGGTTGCGAGCAAGGCTAATACAATCGGATTACTTAACGCAGAGCCTATATCAAAGCTGTTTTGAGCTTGTTTTTTTTGTGCTTCTTGGCGCTCAATCAAAGCCGTTTGCAAGTTGAGAACAGATTGCAACTGCTGTTGAATTTCGCTGTCTTTGCCTAGTTGTTCACGAACGCTTTGCAGCTCTTGTGAGATATTTCCTAGCTGTTTTTTCAGCTTATCATTTTCAACTAAGATTTCTTCTACACTTTTTACTGAATTACGGAACTGCGATTGCAAGTCCATTAGTCTAGAATCTTGCTCTAGTTGAATAGATTTAAGCTGCTTGGTTAGCGCATCTTGCGCTTCTTCAACATCTATTTTGCGTGCTTGCGTAACCTTTTTTTGAGCTTCTTCTATGGTTTGGTTATCCAGCATGCCACTTTTTTTCAACTCCCACAGCTCATCATCCTGATCCGAACGCTGCCTTGCTAACGTGGGGTTTTCTTTGCGGATCTCGCCGATCGTCGGGATTTTCAAGTAGGCACCATCACGCATATGGTTGAGATTTTGATCTAAAAATGCCTGAGGATTCTTTTTATAAAGCGCGCTCATCACCTGATATATCGTGACAGAATCATCAGGCCTGACTTTTTGAGCGATACGCCAAAGGGTATCGGAAGGTTTTATTGGTCCAATTGATCGACCTTGCTGCCCATAATCAACACCTTTGGGCCCCTTTATTTGAGGCTCTTCTAGACTGCTGACTGGCAAGGTGATCAATGTGAAGACAAAGATACAAAAAACGACAAAACCGCGCATGTTGGTCCTTTCAGTACTATGTTCAACATTATTTTTTGCTAAACATCAAAATGTTGCTAATGAGTGCTACTGCAAGCTCTATTCCAAGTTCAAACTATAAACCAGTTATCAGGGAATATCCATTGCAACGCATTGAAAATTAACATGCTTATAATAACTTATGACGACAATTCTATTGTTTTACATGATTAGGTGAGTCAAATGTCTGACATTGTTGCCTTTGTTGTGGCAAACAGGGGCAAAGTACTGCCACATGACAGTACTTTGTTAAGATAATTTAGAGGTAATTTGCTACAAGCTCTTCTGCAATTTGTACACTATTAGTTGCAGCACCTTTGCGAGTATTATCTGATACAATCCACAAGTTTAAGCCAAGAGGATGTGATATATCTTGACGTAAACGTCCAACATATACAGTGTCGTTACCACTAGCATCACTAACTGGTGTAGGGTAATCTTGCTCATCTTCAATTAACTCAACACCCGGCGCGTCATTGAGAAGTTGCTTTATATGTTCAATATCATATGGCATACGGGTTTCGAGATGCACCGCTTCTGCATGACCAAAAAACACAGGAACACGCACTGCTGTTGGGTTTACCATTACACTGCTATCACCAAGAATCTTTTGTGTTTCCCACACCATTTTCATTTCTTCTTTGGTATAACCATTGTCTTGAAATGCATCAATTTGTGGGATGACATTAAACGCTATTTGTTTGCTAAAAACTTGGCTATCCACTGGACGAGCATTCATTAAGTTAGCCGTTTGCTTAGCTAGTTCGTCAACCGCCTCTTTGCCAGCTCCTGATACAGCTTGATATGTCGAAACATTGATACGGTCAATGCCATATGCATCGTATATTGGCTTCAATGCTACGAGCATTTGAATAGTAGAGCAATTTGGGTTTGCTATGATATTTCGATTGCGAAAGTCAGCCAAGCTAGCAGCATTCACTTCAGGAACAACTAAAGGTACATCAAAATCGTATCTAAAGTGTGATGTGTTATCTATTACAACACATCCCGCTTCAGCAGCAATGGGGGCATATTTTTCAGACACACTGCCACCTGCAGAAAACAAACCTATATGTGCTTGAGAAAAATCAAACTGCTCAACATCAATAACTTCAATCTTTTCACCACGAAAATCAACTTCTTCGCCAGCGCTTCGACTACTCGCTAACGCGAATAGTTGGTCTACAGGAAACTTTCTTTCTTCAAGCGTTTCAATAATTTGACGACCCACTAAACCAGTAGCACCGAGTACCGCCACATTGAATTTTTGCGACATATCAATCCTCATTCTTTTCAATTACGTTAAAACCTAGCTTTGTTAAAACATCCCCATGCTCGCTTATATTTTCGATATTAAGCGTACTAAATTCTCGTCTCGGAGGATAATTTTTACGGAGGTTATCAAAGCCATAACTGGCTAAATTAGTTCGCATTAACCCGTCATCTCTGCGAATGTCATAAACCAGATGTACCAAACGCCCTAAATCTTGTTCAGTGAGTGTTTTTTCCGTCCTACATTTAGTCAATGCAGGTACTGGCAAAAATGTTTCGAGCTGTTTGTTAGCTGGCTTAGCCAGAAGTTCACATAGACCATCATATAACATTTGGGTGCCGCGCGCCTTTCCTTCTAAGCTGTGCCCGGCAATATGCACACTGGCAAAGCGAGTATATGGCAACAACTCTGTCAAAATATTTGGCTCGTTTTCCCACACATCAAGCACTAACTCTAAGCGTTGGCCATTTTGTAAAACGCTCAATAACGCTTGATTATCAATAACATCTCCGCGGCTTGCATTAATGATCAGCGTATTGTCTTTAAGCTTTTTTAAGCGACTTTCATCTAGTAAGTGATATGTTTGGTGCTCACCTTGCTTTACCAAAGGGACATGAAAACTCAGTATGTCAGCTGTGCTCAAGACGGTTTCAATATCAACATGCTCTGGCAAGTCGCCTTGCTCATATCTAAGAGGATCGCACAATAGGATGTTGACTCCCGTGAGCGCTAGCTTCTCTTTTAAACAATTGCCAATATTTCCAACACCAACAATACCAAGCGTTTTCCCCTGCAAACAGGTATCGGTTTCCTGTGCATAGGCGTAAAGTGCGCTAATAACATACTCTGCAACGGCAATTGCATTACAACCAGGGGCATTGGAAAATGCAATATCACGTTGAGCGAGCAGCTGAGTATCTACATGATCAATACCAATGGTTGCAGTGCCAACAAACTTTAGCTGTTTTGCATGCTCTAACAAGTCTGTATTTACTTTCGTCACTGAGCGGATAAGTAAAACGTCGACGTCGTGTAATGATGATGCCTGCAAATTGCGACCATCGAAACGCCTAACTTCACCCAAATCAGAGAAGAACTCTTCTACTAAAGGCATATTCTGGTCTGCCAGGATCTTCATTTAATATTCCAAACTGTGCTCGGGACCGATATTGTATACCTAAGCCATGTTAAAATGCGAGTTCCGGCGTTTATTAAAGCCCTGCCATTTGTTGCTATTGACCTTTTGTCTTAAGTTTGTGAACACCCACTGCAATACCCGAAAACATGGCCATAAGTAACAGCAAAACGGTAAAGGTTGTGGTTGTTTGTTCTGGTAGCATTAAAATTGGGCTCATCAACACTGCCAATACATTAAAAAAAGCCAATATAAGTGCCATGTGTAAATGACCGTGATACCCATACCAAGCACTTATTAAACAGCAAAATAGATTAAAAAAAATTGCAGGGGTGTATAAGTTTAACGACATCCATGTAGCAAATAGTGAAACAAACACCATAACGAGTGAACTGATCATTTAAGGTTCCTTCCTTAAGTTTAATCCCTCTAAAACAATAGGCATTGATACATAAATTGCAACCGTTAAACGTCCTAATAATTTTCTTTTTATTTACACCAAAAACACATACTGGCAATTAGCCGCTACAACACGAATTTTCTGGCTTGTGCCTATTTTTAAATATCCTGAACTAAATTAAGCCTTGTTTACTAGAGTAATTGGAGCGTTTTTTCTCTTGAAATGATTTGCCTTAAAGGCTAGTCTAGTCAAGGTGGTCAGACCTCTTATAAGGAAGAACAACATGACACTCTTATTCACTTTAGCTTTGATAGCGTTACTTGGCTTAGCCAGCTATCACAGAGCAAGCTGGAACGCCTCCATTGGTGTTGCAGCTATTACGTTACTTGTAGGCACCTTTTTTGGTGCGTTTGGCGCTTTTTCATGGCTAATATTTTTAGCTATTGTAGTGCCTTTATCCCTTACAAACATTCGTCAACAATATATCGTTGCTCCGCTTTTTAAAGCATTTAAAAAAGTCACTCCTACCATGTCTGAAACCGAGAAGTCAGCAATTGATGCGGGAACGACTTGGTGGGAAGCAGACCTTTTTTGTGGTAATCCCGATTGGAAAAAACTGCACCAATATCCTCAGTCTAGATTAACCATTGAGGAGCAAGCTTTTCTAGATGGCCCTGTTGAAGAAGTATGCGCCATGCTAGATGATTGGAAAGCGACTCATGAGCTAACTGACCTGCCTGAAGATGTTTGGCAATATTTAAAAGACAATAAATTCTTTGCCATGATCATCAAAAAGCAATATGGTGGTTTAGAGTTTTCTGCTTACGCCCAATCTTGCGTGTTACAAAAATTGACCAGTAAATCAACATTACTTTCATCAATTGTTGGTGTACCAAATTCGTTAGGTCCTGGTGAGCTTCTGCAGCACTACGGTACGCAAGAGCAAAAAGACTATTACCTACCTAGGCTTGCAAAAGGCCAAGAAATTCCTTGTTTTGCACTAACCTCTCCAGAAGCAGGTTCTGACGCGTCAGCAATTCCTGATTTTGGTATTGTTTGTAAAGGCGAATGGGAAGGTAAAGAAACGCTGGGTATTCGACTAACATGGAATAAGCGTTATATCACGCTTGCTCCTGTTGCAACCGTACTGGGCCTAGCCTTTAAACTACGCGACCCAGATGGATTACTTGGTGATAACAAAGAGCCGGGTATCACCTGTGCGTTAATTCCAACAAACACGCCAGGCGTTAAAATAGGTCGTCGTCACTTCCCGCTAAACGTGCCATTCCAAAATGGTCCTACGCAGGGTGAAGATATTTTTGTGCCTATCGATTACATTATCGGTGGACCAAAAATGGCTGGACAAGGCTGGCGCATGTTGGTTGAGTGCTTATCTGTTGGCCGAGTGATCACACTGCCTTCGAATTCAACTGGCGGTATTAAGTCACTGGCATTAGCAAGTGGTGCATACAGCCGTATTCGTCGCCAGTTCAAACTACCTATTGGTAAAATGGAAGGTATTGAAGAGTCTTTAGCTAAGCTTGGCGGTTATGCCTATAGCACAGACGCTGCGGTAAGCATGTCTACCGGAGCTGTTGACTCAGGTGAAAAACCATCTGTTGTATCAGCAATATTGAAATACCATCTTACCGAACAAATGCGTGCCTCAACGATGCATGCAATGGATATTCATGGTGGTAAAGGCATATGCTTGGGCCCTAATAACTATTTAGGCCGAGGCTATCAAGGTGCGCCAATTGCTATTACGGTTGAAGGGGCAAACATCTTAACCCGTAACATGATCATCTACGGTCAAGGTGCCATTCGCTGTCATCCATTCGTTCTTGCTGAGCTCAATGCAGTCAACATGGAAGACAAGCAAGCTGCGTTAGAAAGCTTCGATACTTCATTAATGGGTCATATCGGTTTCACGATTTCAAACCTAGTTAGAACTAAATGGTTGGCCCTAACTGGCGCGCGTTTCATTAAAGTTCCTTACAACGATGAAACAGCAGTGTTTTACCGTAATGCAAGCCGCTACAGTGCTTCATTAGCGCTTATGTCTGACATTTGCATGGCGGTATTTGGTGGCTCACTCAAACGTAAGGAGCGAATTTCTGCACGTTTAGGTGATTTATTAAGTTATCTATATTTAGTGTCAGCAACGCTTAAGCGTTACAACGACGAGGGTCGCAAAAAAGAAGACCTACCATTCGTGCAATGGAGCTGCCAAGAACACCTATATCTTTGTCAACGCGCCTTAGCAGACTTAATTAACAATATGCCATCCGCAGTACTACGTGGCATGTTGAAAGTATTGCTATTCCCATTTGGCCGCCCAGTTCGTAAACCAACTGATGAGCTTGAGCACAAAATTGCTCACTTGCTGCAAACACCGAACGAATCTCGCGAACGTTTGTCTGCACACATTTATCTAAAAGATGAGCCTTTAAACATTTTAGGTAAGCAAGAGCAAACACTGCGAGACATTCTTGAAGTAGAACCACTGTTTGACAAAGTTTGTCGTGGTAAAGGTCAAAAGTTACCATTTATGCAACTTGATAAAGTGGCGCAAATGGGCTTAGATGCAGGCATTTTAAATGAAGATGAAGCGGCAAAACTCAGCGCAGTTGAAGCTAAACGTCTAGCGGTTATTAATGTCGATGATTTTGACCCCAGTGAACTAATGGCAGGTCAAGCGGCGACAAAGCAAAGCGCCAAAAAAGGGGCTAGCGCAGCTTAATTCCCTTACATTCGTTTGATGAGTCAAAGCCAGCTTTTAGCTGGCTTTTTTATTATTAAGCCAATACCTTGAGTAAGTATAAGGCCATAACAAGCACACCCCAACATATCGCTAGATGTTTTGGTTTATTAGCGGCGCACCACTGTATAAATGGCGCAAAAAACAGCGTTATCAATACATACATGTCAAAATTGAGCAATATTACAGAGATGAGCCAACAAAGTAGGTATAAGCAAAAAATTAATATATGTTGAGTTGTCACCGCCCTATCATATTGTTGAATGCTTAGCCAAAACAAGCGATGTTCTTTAAGGTACTTGGCAGTTTTCAAACATAAACTCCCCCACAGCAACAGCGCTATTGAGGAAATCATCGGCGTGTACCAATGCAATAGCTCGGGCCTTTCATGGCCTATAACAAACGCTCCCCAAATAAACAAAAAGCTAACCGAAAATCGCCATGTTAAAGACCAAACATGACTCACCCCATATAACAGCCAAAATACCCAAGTGCACATTTTTTTTGGCTGGTAAGTGAAACTCACGGGCTTAATAAAACAGGCCAGTAACAATGCCATGTTAATGCTAATTAAATAAACCGTAGCCGGCATCTGTAGCGCCAGTGCAAAGACTAAAGCATAGACAACACCCTGCTGCCGATAAAACAGCGCAATGGCAAAACTAACCTGTGTGGCGATGAATAAGATTAAATGTGGCGCTCTTGTAACCTTTTCCATCCCCATACTGATGGCTAAGACTAGAGACATCCATAACGGCACGTGACTCCAAAGCACTAGCGTTATATCAGCAAGGTGCTGTTTACGCTTGTTTGGTAGCAAAGAAAGATGGAAACGTCTGTGCGCTGAGTCCAAAACAATGGGTTTTAATACGCTCAGGAGCAAAGTTTGCAATAAAAGGTAGCCCCAGATCACGTTGTTTGCAGCTTGCATTGAGTCATTTTGTACAATTCGACCAAGGCCAAAAAACAAAGCGCTGATAAGACCTGGCAGAAAAATATAAAACAAAGTAGAAATCATCAAGGCAAACTGCCGTATCTGCCTACCAAGCTCCCTGAGAGCATATCGATATGCATGAACGCGATACTGAAAATAGTTCATAAGAGTACCTACATTTAGCGAAATAACGGCTGTAAAACAAAGCCTACATCCAAAAATGGTTCAGGTTCATGACTGCTTATCAAAACATGCCCTTGAAAATCACTTAACCACTGACAGATCACATCAACACCGTGCTTATCAAGCGCGGCACTTGGCTCGTCTAAAATAAGGTATTCAGTGCGGCGCATAATTGCGTTCAGAAGTTGTAGCTTCTTATTATTTCCTGAAGATAAATCACCAACACGAGTATCCAAAAAAGGCGTAAACCCTAGCTGCTGTGCAAAAGATAGGGGCAACTCACACCGCCAAGCATGACTAGCCATCGATAGGATTTGCTGTGCGGTTAAAAATTCAGGGAATATCACTTTGTCTGAAGCTAGTGCGACTTGTGCTTGTAAGCTCTTTACACACTGGCCTGATAGTAAGATTTCACCCGAAAAATGAGGGTCTAACCCTGCAATGAGTGTGAATAAGGTTGTTTTACCTAAACCATTTGCGCCCGTGACACAGGTCTTACGATGGGAAAACTGATTATGGTATTTGTGAAACACTTGCTTATTGGCAAACTGCTTATTGAGATTTTTGATTTCTATCATTTAAACTTCCTTTTTTTGGAAGTTTATCAGTTTAGAAATGGATTTTGAGCGCTTTTTCGTTACAAACTATGTCGAGTTTTACTGAATAAAAATAGATAGTTAAGTTTTAAAAACACTAAAAATAAATATGTAAATAATGAAAGGATTTTAACTTAGAAAGTATTCATGAGGTGGCGGAGTGGACGGGACTCGAACCCGCGACCCCCGGCGTGACAGGCCGGTATTCTAACCAACTGAACTACCACTCCGCAGTGGTATGTGTTTATAGAGCATCCTCTTTGATATCGAATGGCGGAGTGGACGGGACTCGAACCCGCGACCCCCGGCGTGACAGGCCGGTATTCTAACCAACTGAACTACCACTCCGCAGAGATATCATTTTGTTATTTGCATTGGCGGAGTGGACGGGACTCGAACCCGCGACCCCCGGCGTGACAGGCCGGTATTCTAACCAACTGAACTACCACTCCACTGAGCAAATAAGGGCGACTAAAACATTGGCGGAGTGGACGGGACTCGAACCCGCGACCCCCGGCGTGACAGGCCGGTATTCTAACCAACTGAACTACCACTCCACGGTGTGTTTTAATCTATTGTTTTCCTATTGGCGGAGTGGACGGGACTCGAACCCGCGACCCCCGGCGTGACAGGCCGGTATTCTAACCAACTGAACTACCACTCCACGTAAGGAATATGTGCTTTTAGCACGATGTAAGATTTGGCGGAGTGGACGGGACTCGAACCCGCGACCCCCGGCGTGACAGGCCGGTATTCTAACCAACTGAACTACCACTCCAGCACTACTTACAAATTGTTGAATAATTGGCGGAGTGGACGGGACTCGAACCCGCGACCCCCGGCGTGACAGGCCGGTATTCTAACCAACTGAACTACCACTCCACATTATTCGTGCTATCAGAGTGCTCCCTGACAGCGGCGTGAATAATACGAATCGACCCCATGAGAGTCAACAGTTTTTTTGAAAATAACCCGCTTTTTTAGTCATCTGTCATCGAAAGGTTCAAAATATCACCTGATTTATCATTTTTTGAGCCATTTTCATCAGGCTTTTGTTGTTCAGGTTTTCTTTCTTCAGTCGCTTTTTCTTTTGCTTTGAAAAAAGGCAGCTTAATATTCAGTTTTATTGGCTTATTTTGCACCACCACTCTAAAAGCAAGCCAACCAATTAGCAGAACGAATAAATTCCCAACCACAATAATACTCACCACCATAGTGGTGTTTACCTCAGGCTCTGGTTCAGGCTCTGGAATTAACACCGTTTGGATGGGCATTGCCAACTCTGGTACTTTCTCAATTGGACGCTCAATTTCAAATTTATATATGGGCAAAGTAGCCATAAATTCACGTCCGTTGATATTTTCACCAAACGCCGAAATTTCTACACTATATCTACCCCAGTCATAATTTTTTATTGGTAGCGTTCTGTATAAGCGCTCTTTTGGGTTAATGGTAAATGGCTGCTCTTCACCATTTGGGTAAAAAATCTTCCCCTGAAAAATCACAGACTCAGGCTTGACCGTTTGGTTATCAATTTTGATAGTTAATTCGTGATCAAACTCGTCACTCTCAGAAATGTTCAATTCGTAATTAAACGGAGGCTCAGCAATAATGATTGGTTTTGCCACAACTTTGCGTTTCATTAAGGGCGTTTCAATATGAAACTCAGGACGCCACTCCCCTGCAGGAAAAGTTAATTTGAACTCTCCAGTAAAAATACCATCCATAGGACGTTCATCAAACTCTCGACCATCGTCTTTAAACTCGGTAACGCTTTGGGTACCCGCACCAAAATTGTCATAGGCATCATTATTCGTGCTCACAAAGTCAACGACTAAGGTAACAACTTCTCGAAAATAGCCTACATCAATAGGCTCACCGTCATTGGTTACTCTGCCAGTCACTTTCAGCGTTTCGCCTCTAAAAATCAGCGGTGGTAGAGGCTCAACCTTAAGCTCTATATCACCAATGACCATAACTCGACTATCTGGCTGAATATTACCGATCACCTGCCAAGGACCAGGAGTGGGGTTGCTTATTACTATTAAGTCAAAGCTGACTTCATCATACCACTGCAACGTATCGTCGCGCAGCGCCTGTGTAGCGTAGATCTTACTACCATCGGGTTGCACTAAAACAACTGCTGGAGAGCCGGGTTTGCGAAAAAAAAGTAACGATATTTTGTCAACTTTATGGTCAATTCTAAAGCGGTTATCTAACAGCGGCACTTCATTTGAGACACCATCACGCTCTAAAACAGTGACCAAGGGAGCCGCCATAGAGCAAGTCGTTAACATCATCATGAGCCCAAGCCAAAACCGCTTCATATCTTGCTACCTCGTTACTTTTGCCACAACGTGTTACCGTCTTTATTAACCACTTGCAATCTAGCTTCATGGGCCTGTAGCTCTTCAGCTGACGCACAAACTACTCTTAGTTTTGGTCGATTTGATGATAACCGACGGATATTACTGCCATCATCTTGCTCATTTGACTCATTGCCAGATGCTAAATTCAGTTTAACTTGACCTCCTGTCATACCCAGATAAACGTCGGCTAAGATCTCAGAATCCAGCAAAGCGCCATGCAAAGTACGCTTAGAGTTATCGATATCATAGCGTCGGCAAAGCGCATCAAGGTTATTCTTTTGACCTGGGTGCAAATTACGCGCCATTACCAGTGTATCTAATACTTGGCAGTACTCGTGTGTTGCTGGAAATCCGTGATTAAGCATAGCAAATTCATTGTCCATGAACCCCACATCGAACGGTGCGTTATGAATAACCAGTTCTGCACCCTTTATGTAGTCAAAGAACTCTTGTGCTATTTGGCTAAACAAAGGCTTGCCGCGCAAAAACTCATTCGTGATACCGTGAACATCAATCGCTTCTTCTTCTATCTCACGCTGAGGATTGATATAAACATGGAAGTTATTGCCAGTTAAACGGCGGTTGATTAATTCTACACAGCCTATCTCAATGATCCGGTGCCCTGCTTTTGGATCAATCCCCGTCGTTTCTGTATCTAGGACTATTTGCCTTTTTAACATATCGTCTGACGCCCAACTTTGTTATGGTTAACCATTATTAGTTACATTCTACATAAAAACAGGTCTATTCGTGCAAAAAACAGTAGAGATTTATACCGATGGCTCTTGTCTTGGCAATCCAGGGCCCGGTGGCTATGGCGTATATATGTGTTATCAGGGCCATGAAAAACAATTGTCTCAAGGCTATTCCTTGACAACCAATAACCGAATGGAAATGTTAGCTGCCATAGTGGCACTTGAAACGCTCAAAAGACCGTGTCACATCATCTTGTACACAGATAGCCAGTACGTCAAGCAAGGGATTGAGTCATGGCTGGATAACTGGAAAAAACGCAACTGGAAAACAGCATCCAGAGCACCGGTTAAAAATGTAGATCTGTGGAAAAGATTAGACGCAGCGTGTCAGCGTCACACAATCGAATGGCGCTGGGTAAAGGGCCATAGTGGCAATAAATACAATGAGCTAGTAGATGACTTAGCGCGTGAAGCAGCCTCATCGAGTGTGCTTGAGATCGATGAAGGCTACCAAGCATAAACTATGATTTATTAGTCGTAGAGCGCGTTTGTGATAAGCGCGCATTTTTTACCGCTGGCGCCCATTTAGGTCTTGCATGCCATTTGGGTTTAATGGGAGTCAATGGCGCAACACGTTTTCGAGCAACCAATAAATAACAACTCCCCATTGGCTTTAAATAATGTCGACAGAAGCGTCTCCAAGGTGCAAAACGCGACAACCGACTGCCCCTTGCCAAAGATGAATGGATAAAACGCTCATCAGCTAAGATTTCAAAGCCCAGTAAATCTAACCAATCCTTCACTCGAGAAGGCGTAAAAAAACGCCCTGACCAAGGGAGCTTTTCTCGACTAAACGGCAATACGCTCGCCAACCCGCACAAGCTAAAAGGGTTAAACCCGCTAATAACAATATATCCACCCGGTATTAAGGTACGATGGGCTTCGCGCAAAATGTGGTGAGGATCAGAATGGTATTCAAGGCTTTGGCTTAATATACATACATCGACACTGTGCTCTGAGAAGGGTAACTCATCAATTTCAGCTACTACGCCAACATGCCCTAATGCATGAGGTGAAACACAGACTTGATGTTTAATAGTGCTTTTAGATGTATCAATCTGCCCACTGAGGCTGCCTAATTTAAGCATATGATACCCAAACATTCTCGGTAGCCATTTGCCTACTCTTCTTTCGATCCCAATGCGTAGATAGTCCCCATGTGGGAAGTCTTGCCATTCAAGAGGCTTTGGGCCCTGTTGAAAACTTAAGGCTGGTTTCATCAAGTTTGCTCGTTATACTAATGCTAACACTCACTTTATAGAGCAATTTACTATGGTGCAAGTCGAGCCTATCAAAGCTTTTACTGACAATTATATTTGGGCTATGCGCGATACCGAAAACAACCATGTTTGGGTTGTCGACCCAGGACAAGCTGACCCTGTAATCGCTTACCTCAATCAAAAACAAGCTATCTTAAAAGGGATTTTAGTTACCCACCACCACTGGGATCACACCAGCGGCATAGCAACATTACTAAAATCTGCGCCGACAATAGCCGTGTATGGCCCTAGCAACTCGCCTTTTGTTGGGATCACTCATCCGTTAATAGAAGGTGACCAAATTAATGTGCTGGACGTACAACTTCGTGTTATTGAAACCCCAGGACATACTCTTGACCATATTTGTTACTTAAGTGATACGTTTTGCTTTACAGGAGATACGATTTTTAGTGCTGGTTGTGGGCGCTTGATGGAAGGCAGTGCTGAACAAATGTGGCACTCACTTTGTAAGTTTAATGAGGTACACGATGATACATTGATGTACTGCACCCATGAGTACACATTAGCAAACTTAGCATTCGCCAGCGCCGCCGAGCCTGATAATAGTGATATTCAAGACTATAAAAAATGGGCAGAGCAACAAGTAAGTAAATGCACACCTACACTACCAAGTACGTTTGCCAAGGAAAGAGCAGTTAACCCCTTTTTACGTGCAACTTTGGAACAAGCAAAAGCAAACATCCCACATCAGCTAAGTGATGACCTATCTGAACCTTGGAAAGTGTTTCGTGCACTTAGGGCTTGGAAAAATAACTTCTAGTCACTAGGCTATACTAATCACTTTTAATATATGTACTTAACAGGTAGTATTGGCGGGTTTTTGCTCGAGTAACAGAAAATTGTCTATGAATAAATTGTCTATTTCCCTCGTTTTGATGGCTTTGTTAAGCGGTTGTCAAAGCATTTCTGATTTTGATAAATCAACAGAATTGACCGCATCGCAACTTAACAGCGCGAGCCCTGCAGAGATCAGCGATACCTTACTCAATGCAAGCCAAGACCCCATGGAAGTCGATGAGCCACCTCCTGTTTTTGATGACGTATGGGAGCGCATTCGCTATCAACTTTCGATAGACGTTCCGCAGAATCGCCCTGTGGTTGCTGAGCGTAACTACTATCAGCGCCATCAAGCCTATTTAGACCGTATTTCCAAACGAGCTGAACCCTATTTATACTTCATCGTTGAAGAGGTTGAAAAGCGCCAAATGCCCATTGAAATAGCGCTTTTGCCTATTGTAGAAAGCGCCTTTGACCCATTTGGTTACTCTCACCGTAGCGCATCTGGCATTTGGCAATTTATGCCAAAAACTGGAGAAAGATTTAACCTTAAGCAAAACTGGTGGTATGACGGCCGAAGAGATATTGTGCAATCAACTCGAGCAGCCCTTGACTATCTTAGTTACCTGCACAAAACACTTGAAGGCGACTGGCTTAATGCCATTGCTGCCTATAACTCTGGTGAGGGGCGACTGTTAAATGCCATTAGAAAAAACCGTAAAAAGCATCTTCCAACGGACTTTTGGTCTTTAGATTTACCCAGCGAAACCACAGCCTATGTACCAAAATTGTTAGCCCTGTCTGATTTGTTAAAGCGACAAGAAGAGTTTAACGTCAGCTGGAAGAAAATAATCAATGCGCAAGTGGTTGAATCTGTTGATATAGGCTCTCAAATTGATTTAGCACTCGCAGCAGAAATGGCAGATATTTCTCTTACGGAACTTTATAGATTAAACCCAGCATTTAACCGCTGGGCAAGTGACCCTAATGGCCCTCATTCGCTACTCTTACCGGCGGACAAAGTAGACACTTTTAAAGAAAGGCTTGCTGCTACTGACATTAAAGACCGTCTGCGTTGGCAACATTACGCCGTTAAAAAGGGCGATACGCTATCGGTGATCGCGGCAAAGTTTTCTACTAGTGCCAGTGCCATTCAATCATTGAATAAACTAGACTCACACATCATTCGAGTTGGTCAAAACTTGCTGGTGCCTATCAGTGATGGGGAGTTAAAAAGCGAGCATTTACCCGCTAGCGTTAGAAACTCGATTGCAAAAACACAGCGCGCTAAAAAGATCCATGTTGTGACCAATGGTGATACGTTGTGGGATATTAGCCGCGAATATGATGTCACTATCAAGCAACTTGCAAGCTGGAATAAACTAAGACCTAGCTCTATTTTACGACTAGGACAAAAATTAACTGTCTACCAACAAGCGCAAAATGAGCAAGTAGTAAGTAATACGAGCAACCGCACTATTACTTACAAAGTAAGGCGTGGTGACTCGTTAGCGAGAATTGCCTCAAAGTTTAACCTGACTATCAAAGAAATCGTTCAATGGAATGATTTACAAGGCCAGAAATACCTTTATCCTGGGCAAAAACTAAAACTTAAAGTGGATGTAAAAAGTTCATAAAAAAAGCGCCAAATTGGCGCTTTTTTTATTATAGTTGTGCAGCCCAAAGCATAAGCCATGGAGCGGCTGGTTCCCATGGCTCAAAGTGCTCACAGGCATCGATATCTAGTCGTTCAACAGGTATCGTAGCATTTAACTCTTTTACTAACGCATCGACTTGTTGACCCGCACCGCAAAATGTTTCACCATAACTGCTATCACCTAATCCAATAACTCCCACCTTTTTACTGGTTAGCATCGGAAATTGACTTTGCATTTGTTGAAACAAAGGTTGGATGTTGTCCGGTAAATCTCCCGAGCCCGTTGTTGAGGTTATAAAAAGCACGTTATCCGCACTTTTTAGTTGCTCAATATTTCCATCCTCAAAAACAGTTGCATCATGACCAAGACTAATTAGCTTATTTTTTACTTCTGCCGCTAAGTTATCGGCATTGCCATACATACTGCCCACAAATATTGATACTGACGCCATTATTCATAATCCTTTTCTGTCGTAGGCCAGCCTAATTGTTCGCAAATAGATAACATTTGCTCTCCAAGGCGGGCTTTAATCGTTATTGTCTCTTTGCTGTAAGGATGAACAAACTTCAGTGAAGTTGCAAACAGCATTAACCTTTGCAGTGAGAAATGTTCAAAAAAGAAGTGGTTATGCTTATTATCACCATGGTTTACATCACCAATTATTGGATAAGACAAATGCTTTAAGTGCCTGCGGATTTGATGCTTTCGACCCGTTTTTGGAAAGCACTCGACTAAGCTGTAGCGAATGCTTGGGTACTTGCCAAAAGGAATAGGTAAACTTGCTTGGTATAAACAATTAAACTGAGTTTGCGCCTCTTGTGGCGCTTTATCTTGATTAGCAAATTTGTCTGCAATTTTGTCTAACTCTTCTTTGAGAGGCTTGTCTAAAAACACCGACTCGGGCGCAAAGCCTCTGACCAGGGCAAGATAGCGCTTTTCAATGTTGCCATCAATAAACACTTGGTTCATATCTCGTGCAGCTTCAGAGCTTAAAGCAAATAGTAAAACACCTGATGTTGGCCTATCCAATCGATGCACGGGAAATACGTGTTGGCCAAGCTGATCTCTGAGCATTTGCATGGCAAATTGGGTTTCTCTTTTGTCTAAAAAAGAGCGATGCACCAGTAAACCCGACGGCTTATTAATCGCCACATAATTTTCATCCTGATAGACAATCTCTAGCATATGTCACCTTTAGATAAGCTGTTATCAATGCTCTCTAAAACTCTCAGGATTACCTTATAATTTGCTTGGTCGCGCAAAGTCATTTGCGCCATGGGTGTTAATGCAATATTTGAAGGTAGAGGTAAATCTTGCGCAATTAAAGCCAGCATTTTAGGTATAAACACAAACTGTAACCATTGCTCAAATTGCAGCGTGTCACAGCAAAAAGGCTGTGTTGATTGTAATAATTGCGGATCTATCGGTGTCATTTGCCATAGCTTTGCACTAGCCAATGCTTGCTCTAAATTCTCTAGCAGCATATGAATATGTTGATGTAGGTTAACTTGCACGACTAAAACTCTTGCGTTCGTATATGCGGCAATTATACCCAAATAACCCGCCTTTACACAGAGCTTGCTTATCAGCAAGCATAATTATGGGTATAATCGTCACCCAAAATAATCAAGTGAGTGAATCATGACAGCGCAAATTTCTACTTTAGGCGAACTTTTGAGTGCCGCAGGCACACAATGGCGGGTATATGACATTGGCAGAAGAATTACCAAAATAGACAAGCAACAATTTGCGCAAATTGAAGCCGCTCAAGTGCCTTATCCATTTCCTCTAGCGGGACACGCTCTGGTTGCTATTCAATTTTGGGATAACCACGCAACTGTTGACCCATATGTTTGGTTTTTAAAACTACCTTTGGATGAACAAAGCAAACTCGTTGTAGCCAGTCGAGATCACTTTGTCAGCATGGTACTAGAGGCGCTAGGAACTGAACTAACGGGTGAACAAGCGGATGGAAAGCTTGATAATAATCCTTATGTTTTTACGCCTAACGCAAATAAGCTCGCGGCGTTTAATGCACTATTAAAAAGGGAATTAAACCGCCCTGCCTCACAATACTACGAATATAGTGAGCTGTATTTTGCAGGCAAATTACCACAAGATGCATGGCAAAGTATGGCGGTACAAGGCATTGCAGATTTTGCTTTTCGCTTAGATCATGGACAAAACAATGCAAACCTGCAAAAAAGTTGGCCTTCACTTCCCCTTGAGGTGAAGCAGCCACTCAGTGCTATGCTCGAACATATTGAAATAAATACCGTCTTTTCAGAGCAGCTACAAAGTGCGATAAAAACCTGTATCGAGCAACAAAACCTGAGCGAGCTAATTTGTAATTTAAGAGCTCTTTCGGGCAGCAAAGCTAAAGGCTTGGTAGCACAAAGTGTAGATCTATTACTAAACAGTGAGTATCGCTTAGAAGCTGACATATTACTCACTTTAGCGGGCCGTTGTTGGGAAGTATTTATTGACCCAGAACTACTATTTAAATTTTTGGATTGTGCAGCAAAAAATCAGCAAATAGAGGGGTTATTTGCCAGTATTTTTGCAGATTTAGTTGCAATTCCAACACTTCGCCCACATGTTTTAGCTATTCTAAGAGCAGAAAACCGCAGTGATGAACTATCACGCGCAATTGGTAGGTTATTTTCGTAAATGGCAACACTTTGGCTTTTTATTATTTTAGGTGCGATCATTGCGCTGTTTTGGACAAGCAGACAAGCGGCTGAAGCAGCCAAAGATCATGCCCAACACCAAGCAGATAGGCTGCAAGTACAGCTTATAAGCGTTGCCTGTGAAAGACGTCGTCTCGGCATTCTAAGAAACGGCAAGCCAGGAATAAAAAGCCAATTTACCTTTGAATTTAGCTCTGATGGAGAGAGTGTTTATCAAGGCACATTACACTTAGAAAATAGCCGACTTGTTAAAGCAGATATTCCTCCTCATAGACTAGCTTAACCATTTAGCTCATTGTCTTAAAAAGAACTAGCTGATAACCTTCAAGTCATTAACTATAAAGGATATATAGCTATGATAAAACCTAGCTGTCTAAGTGAAAAAAGCACACTCGCCATCGTCTCCCCCTCATGGGGAGGACCTTCGGAATTTCCACACATATACCAAAAAGGTTTACAAAATCTCAAAGCACTTGGCTTTAACATCATAGAATATCCAAGTGCCACGATGGACGATAAAGCACTATTTCAAAACCCCAAGTTGCGCTCTGATGATATTAACGCTGCATTTAAAAATCCTGAAGTTGATGGCATCATAGCCACTATTGGTGGTTCAGACTCAGCCCGCATACTCAAATATCTTGATATTGAGAACATAAAGAAAAACCCTAAGTTATTTATGGGCTTTTCGGATACCACCAGCATCACAACCACACTAAACCAAGCAGGGTTAGTCACGTTTAATGGCCCTTCTGTGATGGCGGGCTTTGCTCAATTGCATAACTTTGATAGTGAGTATCAAAATTATATTCGCCGCTTTTTAACATGTAATCCAAATATACAACAGCTACCTACATTTGATTTATATAGCCACGGTTACCCAGATTGGACTGATAGTGAAAATACGGGAAAGCGCTCCGAGCTACTAAAAAGCAGAGGCCCTCAAGTGTTACAAGGTAACAAACCAGTAACAGGCAGATTGTTTGGGGGGTGTATTGAAGTCCTAGAAATGCTCAAAGGCACTCAGTACTGGCCGAGCGCTGACTTTTGGCAAAATAAAATACTCTTTTTGGAAACCTCCCAAGAGAAACCTTCAATTGACTATGTGCGTTACTGGTTACGCAATTATGGTGTGATGGGCGTGTTTGATAAGCTCAGTGCCTTGCTCATTGGCAGGCCACGAGACTATAGCGAAGAGGAACAAAAACAACTGGAAGATACGATAATCAGCGTTGTTAAAGAGGAATTTGGTAACGAGCAGCTTGCCATCATCGCTAATCTAGATTTTGGCCATACTGATCCGCAAGTTATTTTACCTTTGGGCATTGAGTGTCAAGTCGATACGAGCTCAGGCAAATTAACGTTACTTGAACATGTATTCATCTAGCCATGAAGGAGTTGTGCGAAGAAAAGCACTACTCCTTATTTTCGTTCGCCAACTTAGTGTCCTGTAAAATATTGATAACCTAATTCAGCCCACGAGTTATCAAACCATCTAATTTTAGCGACAATTCGATAGGGCGAGTCAAATAACAAACCGCTCTCCCCCTAAAAGCCCCCCTGCAAACAGCATGTAGTTTCCATCACTTAACTCCACTAGCGTGAAATAGCATCAGACGAACGCTTAGAGGATTTGAATTTTTTCATAGCAATAAATGGCTTACTTGTGAATAGTGAACAGCCAAAGCAAGGTTTCGAAAATAATAAGGCATGCTGTTTTTGATGTTTTTAACTTTAGATTGAGTATCAAAGTTTGGGTTATGCATACATATCGTTATGGTCTACAAAAGCTACATCAGCCTTGTAAGAGTAATGTAGAAAGACAGGAAAATAGCAGGCAGATAGACAAGTAATACCAATCCGCTTAACTAAGTGGTCTTTTTTGAAGACCCTGTAACACATTTTGTGTAACTGCCAGTTTTAAATAACATCTTTTAATCGGTCTTCGAATTCGATCATAAATCGATTCAAGGCCGATTTCCAATTTCTTATCGGCATTGTCCA
>NZ_JAAUWV010000060.1 GCF_014694405.1 Pseudoalteromonas sp. S16_S37 | reverse complement strand
AGGTGCAATCGGCAATTCCTTGCATATTGACTCGACACTGTAATGCTTGCGGTAAGCATCAATAAAAGCCACGCTTATTTCTGTTTGCGGTCGAGTTCCGCTTGGGCGAAAAAAGCGGCGGCCTGCCTCAAAATATCATTGGTTCGCTTGAGTTCTTTATTCTCGCGCTCTAGTGCAGCCAGCCGTTCTTCAGCTGATAGTGAGCAAGGAGATGGTTTAGACGGCTGAGCTTGGGACTTTTTAACCCATGCTCTAAGTGTTTCTGGAGTACACCCCAGTTTATCCGAAATCGATACTAACGCAGCCCACAGTGAGGAATACTCATGCTGTTGAGTAGTAACAAGCCTAACTGCACGTTCACGAAATTCTGGTGTATAGCGATTTGATTTTTTCATAGTTCCAGTTTCTCAAGTTATTGAGTCTCTGGCAAACTCGGGGCGATTCATACAGTATATAAATATATTTATACAAAACCAAGAGATTAGATTAATCTTTGTTAACAACAAAGGTTAACTTTAACATAAGGGCAAAAAACTATTCCGCACTTTTGTGCTTTACGTAAACATTGAATAAGTACTTGATTGGGAAGCTTAACAGAATACAACCTGTGATTATATTAATCGCTGTCGAGGCAATGCTATAAACATGGTAATCATACAATACATTGATATCTAAATAGCCGCGCAAAATTAGCTGAGTGTAATTCAAAACCACAGCACTCAAAGCGCAGTACATGCATACCCTCGCATACAGCGAAAAACGGCACCCTCTTACTCTATGCACAATGTAAAGTGTCAGCATGGACAAAAACGTTGTACACATAAGGAAAATGTAAAAGATACGTCTCCGGTCAATGACATCCATGCTTAGTTCAGCTACGTCATATACGAATGGTGTAATATGGACGCTACCCAAAGCGCCTAGAAATGTGCTCACTAGACAGGAATATAACTGGTGGTCTTGTGGTGTTTTTAAGCTCGCTTTATCAATCAGCGAAAAGCGCGTGCCGTGATATAGATAAACAAACAGTGTCAACAAAAACGCGCTGATCTCTATCGTTAGAGTAATAGTGTCTGTGACTTTTAAGTACTCTTTCATCTAGCTTTCCTACAGCTATACACTCTCATTCATCAGACTTATATGTAATTTGTACAGCCTAAACCAGCGTGATTTGTATGTGCTTATTATTTTACAACTTTAAAATTCGGTTTATTAGTCTTTTTAGGCTGACTTGCTGAGTCTTCTTGGTCAACACTAGATGATTCATATTCCACGGTCTCAGCATGCAATTCACTGACTTTGGACAGAGCTTGTCTTACACTGTGTTGCTGGGCATGATCTTCTTGCTCTTCTAGCGCTTCCCCAAGTTCCATCATAATATGATAGGCTTGGCTTTGTAGTTGATCAGGCGCATCATCATCTACATCTTTGCCTAGCACCAACTTATGCAGTTTTTTTTCAAACTTCAAACGCTTTTGTCCGTGAACAACCGACATAACGACGAGCCCGAATGAAATTACCATAAGCACAGAGCCTATGATCAATGGCTGCATAATGACCTCTCCCTTATTGTTAAAACTACACTATCTATTCATTTAATTATATAAGAACCTAAAAATGTGCTATTTGCTTCCATTGCCAAAATGATCACCTAGGTATTATGCAATATTCGATTGGAGCTATTATCCTATTTATCAAAAGCGCTACGATGTTAAATCTTCTTTGCTTCGGTAGCAATAGAACGACCGCTTTACATACAGTTTTTTACATATATGTTAATGCCGAGTATGGGAAGGGCTTACTTTGGCGAGCGTAAAAGCTTTCCGAAAAAGCTAATTAAGTTAAAACTAAAGCCTCGATTTTTTGCAATAACTCATTTTGCTCAATCGGTTTTGCAATATAGCCATCAAAACCAACTTTTTTGTACAGCCGCTTATCTTCTTCGTAAGCATTTGCGGTCAACGCAATGATAGGTATTGAAGGTGAGATTTGTTTTATAATTTTACATGCCTCAACACCATCCATAATCGGCATCTGAATGTCCATTAAAATTACTTGGGGCACTTGCTGCTTAACCGCATCTACAACTTCTTGACCATTACTGGTCATGCTGATATGTGCATTTGTAGGTGCCAGCATCGCCCTAACAACCGTTTGGTTTATATCGTTATCTTCTGCTATTAGGATAGAAATCCCGCTAAAGTCAAATTGCTCAGTGGCACTGTCTTCTTCCTCTGACAAATAGTGAGTTTTAATCAAGGGCAGCGTTACCGAAAAAATACTGCCTTTATTTGGCTCACTTTGTACATCAATCGAGCCATGCATCATAGCAACTAGGGAGTGTGTTATCGCAAGCCCTAATCCTGTTCCACCATATTTCCGGGTCGTTGATTTATCAGCTTGTTCAAAACGATAGAAAAGACGGCTAATCTCTTGTTGGCTCATACCAATTCCGGTATCAACAACATGGATAATCAAATATCCCGATTCTTCCAATTCTCTGAATAAGACTTCCACTTGCCCTTGTGCGGTAAACTTAATCGCGTTTGATACTAAGTTTAATAAAATTTGTCGAACTCTAACTTCGTCACCAATCCAATAATCGCTCGATAAATCCTTGTCAAAGCCTAAAGAGATACCTTTATCAAAGGCGACCACCGACAGCTCTGATTTTAAATTTTCAATTAATCCACTTAAATTAAAGGGCTGTTCTTCCAAGGTAAGTTTACCCGCCTCTATCTTGGAAAAATCCAAGATATCATTGATGATGGTGCTCAACGCTTTAACAGAATAAATACCTTTCGCCAGTAACGTTTGCCCTTGCTCCCCCAATGATTCTGCTTTGAGCAATTGTAATGTGCCATACAACCCATTCATTGGCGTGCGAATTTCATGACTCATGTTAGCTAAGAATTCAGATTTGGCCCTAGTCGCTTGTTCTGCTTGCTCTTTTGCTTCTGATAGGGCTTTTTCATGATTTAACTGCTCAGTTAAATCATATGCAATCCCCAAAAAGCCAAACAAATTACCTTGCTCATCTTGCAATGCGGTAATGCTTAAGCGGACTTGAATATGGTGACCATCTTTAGCGACATAAGTCCACCGATTGACGTCTTTAACCCCAGTTCTGGCTTTTGCAACAAAACTCTCAAAACCGGGGTCAATTGTTACTCCAAGTTCCTCGCTAAGCTCCCTTGCGTGTTCTATCACTTCGGTTTCTAAATGGAAAATAGCGGGGGTTGCTACACCCACTAGCTCTTCGGCTTGATAACCTAGTAACTGCTCAGCGGCGGGATTAAATAACGTGATTGTCCCAAATTCGTCTGTCGCAATAATTGCATAGCTGGCAGACGTCAGAATACTCCGTTGCAGTGTGTTGGTTTTTTCGACTTCTTGTGTTCGCAGTGCCACTTCGTTTTCTAACTTAAGATTCGCCTGCTCTAAGGCAACTTCCTTCGCTTTTGCAATCTCAATTCGTTGTAGTTTTATTTGCCTTCTTTTAAGTAACATTCCTTGTACGCTAAAAATTAGGACTACCAACATCAGGATCGTGACGGCAACAGGTAGTGTTACTTCCAAAGGAGAGACCAGATCGAGTGCGTAAACAAATGCGGGAGTGGCATAGATAGACACAAGCCATCTTCTACCAAACATATCTATCTGCTTACTGGCATTAAATTGCTCAAGCTTATGTCGAGTTTCACCATGAGTAAAAAAAGTAACTCCCTCGTCCGGTGTGACATCCGAGATAGCTAAAATCACATTATCACTGAGTGTTCGAATTGAGGATAAAACCTCATCGATTAAAATGGGTGAATAGCTCCATCCCACCAATGTATCAAGCCTGTCACTGGCTTTATCTGGAAAACCCGAGCGATATATCGGCAGCAAGATTAAAAACCCCTGCTGAGCCTTTTGATTCGCCTGCACTAAGGTAATGGGAGCTGTTAAACGAGCTTCATTATTCATTGCAGCTTCAATGGCCGCACGTCTGCGCATTGTTTCAGAGCCAATGTCCAAACCTACAGCACTGGCATTGCGCCTTTCAGGTTCTATAAATTGAATGATAAAACGACTTTGATCATGAGGGGTAAGCTGCTTTAGCGTAAATGATTTATCTGGCCTTTGCTGCTGCGCTTTAAGGATAAACGCCTGTTCATCTTGTGGCTTAACAAAGCGGATAAAGCCAAAACCACGCGCTCCAGGAAACTCACTGTTGAAATCTCTGACTCGCATGTAGCGTTGCATTGCATAGTAGTCAAAGGTATCAACGCCTACAGCAGATATTGCGCCACTTAGGCCAAACAGGCCGTATTGATACAACTCAACCCGCTGCTCAACGCCAGTGGCAACAAATTCGAGCCTTTCAACCAAAGCATCATGTATTTTTTGCTCCCGAAGCTGAGATGCTCGCTCATATACCACAACACAATAAACTACCCCAGTCACAAAAATGAGTAACGGTAACATCCACAGCACCAATGCAGTAGAGCACTTCCTCTTTGGTTTGAACAAAAAGTCATCCATTAAAATATTGCTCTTTAAGTCAGTGGGTTAGTTTGCAAAAGCGTATAAATTTTATATTCCCAAACTCAGCTCTGAGTATAGATTTTATATAGGCTGATGCAAATTTGTTTTGAGTAGGTTAACTTAATGATTCACTGTACAACGTTGCGCATTGTCAGCTGTACAGTAATGATACTCTAGAAAGTAGCTTGGTTTTTCAGGTCGCTGTTTTTTGGTTATGTACTCATATAACAGCTGTGCAGACAATTGTCCCATGGCATAGGGGTTTTGTCCTATATTCTCAGTAGAAAGGCCCTGTGATAAGGCTTGTAGCTGAATGTTTTCTGTATCAGCAGAGATAATGGTTATGGTTTGATCTGCTATCTTGGCTTTAAACGGTGTAAGCGTTTCAATATAACTAGGACTAAACTGCGCAAACCCTGCCACAGCAACAAAAATAGGTGGCTTTGGCAATTTTATCATGTTCAGTAACTGCGATAGCGCATCGTCTCTGCGCCCCATCGTATATAATGGGCATCGGATATGCTCTTGCCAGCCAGATACAGCTGTTAGCCTGTCAGATTTTCCATTTGACAAGGCATACCTTACGCCACGAATACGCTCGTTTAGATTAGGTGTAGTTTGATGACCAGATTGAATACATACGGACTGTATCGCTTCTTTCTTATATTTTTTAGCCACTTCACCCAGCGCTTTGCCAAAGTCAAAGTTATTTGTGCCAACATACGCCAAACGATATGCGCGATGCTGAGGTAGCAAGTCTGAATCAAAAGTAACCACCGGGATCCCTTTTTGCTGCGCAGCTTTCAAGGCCCCTTCTACCAAATACTCAGAATCGGTGGTAGAAATCATTAGGCCATCTATTCCTTTGTCTATTAGTTCTTTGACAATCAGTACTTGAGTGCGCACATCTTGATAGTCATCAGCCCCATCATAAATACAGTTCAAACCATCATGTTGTTTGGCAAACGCTTCGCAGCCATGAAATGACTGCTCGTAAAAGCTATCATTTTTTGTTTTGCCTACTACCGCAATTTTCAACTGCGCTTGGACATGCCACGCCACACAGCTCAATACCAGTAAAAACAATTTCGTGTATTTCACGATAGCCATTAAACTCTTTGAATATACTGAGTAAAATCAGTTCTACATACCCTTAGGTTACCAACAACACTAAGAAAAAAGAAACAAGTTTTTAACTCTTTTGCCGATTACTTGGACTCCACGTTGACAAAACATACTGATTTTCCCGCCCAAAGCTCTATACACAGTTTTATTTAAATTTTTTAAAAAATAAACCAAATCGTCATACAAAAAAAATACCGTATTAAATTTACACAAATACGGAACAAAAATGAAAACTCTCAATTTATCAACATTAGCAATCGCCACCCTACTTGTTTTAACTGGGTGCAGTGATGGTGATAATGGCAAAGATGGTAACCATGGCATCAATGGCAAAGACGGTGTGAATGGCGCAACAGGCCAAAGTGGTAGTCATGGCACTAACGGCTTAAATAGTTTAGTGCAACAAACACAGTTAACATCAGGCAACCAACAATGTTGGCTTGGTGGTGTAAAAATTGACTCAGGTTTAGATAAAAATAATGATGGGCAATTAAGTAGCGACGAAGTCAGCGACACTTCTTATGTCTGCAACCCTGATAATTTCGCCAGCAGCGGTGTACGGTTACCCTACTCAGTACTTCGAAATGACTTAGAAAATGGCAACGTTGTTGGCGCCACGTTTGAAGTTCGCAATGGCGGTTATGGTTCAGATATGGACAGTCACCCAACTAACCCAATGCAGTTTTACGCACTCACGGATAGAGGTCCAAATGCGACCTTCTCAGGTACTCAGGGTAAAGGTAAGATTTTCCCAACACCCGACTATACACCACGAATAGGCTTATTTGAAGTACAAGCAACTGGCAGTATTAAACTGGTTAAAAACATTCTGTTAAAAGACAAATCTGGCAATCACATCAGCGGTTTACCTAATAGCTCTGCGTTGGGTGGAACAGCTGAAACCCCCTATGATGTTAAAGGCGAAGTGATCAGAGTCGATATGAGCAAGCCTTATGATAAAACCACAAATCCAATTCGCATCGACGACTTTGGCCTAGATGCCGAAGGCCTAGTTGCCATGAACGATGGTACATTTTGGGTAAGCGATGAATACGGCCCACACATTGTCCACTACAGCGCGGACGGTACTGAGCTTGAGCGTATCAACCCATTTAGCAACGATACGCGCAACTTACACACGTTGCCAAGTGAATTTGCCAACCGCTGGGCTAACCGAGGCATGGAAGGGCTAACCATTACACCAGATGAAAAAACGCTGGTTGGTATTATGCAATCGAGCCTCGACAATCCTAGCAAAAACCGCACTGATCTCACTCGCATTGTGACGGTCAACATTGCAACGGGTGAAACCGCACAATACTTGTATAGACAAGAGCAAGGTGCTAATTCTAACTCAGCAATTAAAGCGCTAAGTAACACTCAGTTTTTAGTACTTGAACGTGATGGCAAGTTCTATCACCGCGATAACAGTGCTATGAAGCGCGTTTACAAAATTGATATCAGCAATGCCACAAATTTAGAAACAGTCAGTGCAAATAGCGAACTGGTCCAAGACCACGCTCTAGGCCTACTTATAGCTGGCGAAACACTAGAACAAGTGATCAACAATCGTGCAGATAATGGCAATTACTCAGCCGGTTGGGCAGCGTTAGAAGCCAAGGGTATTGTACCTGCCAAAAAACTTGAACTGGTTGTAGATATGGTTGCAGAAGTTGGCTATCCCCACGACAAAATGGAAGGCCTATGGCTTATTGACAATACTCGCTTGGGTGTCATCAATGATGATGATTTTGCAACTTGGTCAACTGGCGGTGTACTTGAGCAAAAATACCTTGACGATGCAAAGTCCATCGTTGATGGAAATACGCTATATATCATCAATGGCTTGAACATGAGTGCCAACTAACCAGTGATACTTTGGCCGCGCATGCGGCCTTTTTGAATCTAAAAAGGAATGAACAATGAGGCTATTCACAACGCTAATAACTATCATCAGTGGCGCTATTTTCACGCAAAGCGCAGTGGCCAATCCAGATGTTACTTCAAGAGAATACAAACTCTTACTCAACCCTATGTTGTTCAGCTATCAAACTGAAGCAAATCAGGTAAGTAGTTATTTTTCAGCCGCAAAAATTGGTATTGAACAGGCTATTTCTCGCAGTGTCACAGGCTCGCTTTCACTAAACAAAATCCGCACGGTGAAATTTTTTGACACCGTAAATACTTGTCAATTACAACAGATTGGCTATGTATTTCGAGAACGCATTGAAAATGGCAATTCTGAAGTGACCTTGAAGTTTCGCAGCCCAGATCGCTATATCGCCGATTTTGAAGATCTCACATCCCCAACTAATGGCGCAGAAACTAAGTTAGAGGCAGATGTTAGTGCAACAAGTAATGATACTTTCAAAGTCGTCTACAGCCACTCAACTAAAACGCCAAATACTCGCATAATCAACAATTTTAAGGACATAAACACCCACTTTTCAGGTTTTAAAACAAACTACGGGTTTAGCGACTCGACTCCTCTATCTCAAATAAGCAATCTGACGATTCACGAGCAAGTGTATAAAGGGGCAGAAATTGATTTGGGGTCATATGATGCAAAACTAAGTGTTACCTTGTGGTATGCGGGCACACCTAGCGCTCATTCTATTCCTCTCGTTGCTGAGGCTTCATTTAAGTACGAAGATCCCAGTGCAGATTACTCCAAAAAAGTGGTACTACGCGCCAAACAAGCTTTTGAAAGTATGCTCGCACTTACCTCTTGGAACGCCATTAACGGCACAACTAAAACGCAGACGGTTTATCAATACAGTAACGGCTTTTGTACTCAGTAATACTCTTTTCTGGGGATAGGGATGATGTGAATGACTATTTTGAGATTAATAAACTGATAAAGAAACAGTGCAAGTTGTTAAGCTTGCACTGCTATTATTGCTTGCAATCTAGCTTATTGGATCATGGCTCGTAGCCACAACGCCATACACGCTGAGTTCTCACTTCAGTGCGGCAGTTTGTTTGGATAGTGCGAGTGTGTTCTGTGGTTTTCAACACATCACTTTGCAGGGGTAAGCTACCTGAATATGTGTACCAATCTGTACTCTTAGTACCATCAGGTTTAGTGTACCAGTATATACCCGTTTGCATGTCCCATTGTGATGATGGGCAGCTACTCGTCTGTTCTAACACTCGGCTAGTCGAAGAGTAACTAAGATATGGCAATGGAAAGTCTGGCTGATTCCACAAGTGACCAAGACTTAAATATCCGCTGTAACCACAATGCCTTTTCGTCTCAGTGTAGGTTTCAGTTTCTGTATCACATACTTGTACATTACGGGTTATGGTTTCCCAGTAACCACCAATATCACATTGCATGCGAGCTTGCGCAGAGCTTGCGCCAAGTAATAGTAGCGCTGAAATAGCGGCTATATTTGAGGCTTTCATATTCATCCTTATATTTTTTTATATTATTTTTCAACATCATAAATTCAACTTACGCTGTTGTTCTTCTGAAAAAAGTGCTCTGATCTGAGCAAGCTTTTCAAAGTCTGTGTTAACACCAGGACTTGCATAAGGGCTGCCCGATGTACCAAGTTCAATTGCATCTGACACCGAGTAAACATGTGCCGACAGGCGTTTAATCTCTTGCTTTTGGAAGTCGTTTAAATTCAGGCTGCTCAAAGAATTATTCAGCATGCTGAGTTTTTGCTGTACGCTGAGCGTGGCCTGCGCTCGCTCATATTGGTTATATTGTTCTAGCTGCTCTGCGGTGAGTTTATTTTCCAGCGAACGCTGGTACTGAGCACTGTTTTGACGAACTGCGTCCATATAATGTTGCTGATAATAATCACGATTATCAGGCTCAGATTGAGCATGTTCATAAAAGGTTTGCCAAGCGTCAAAATCTGCCTGTGCCTTTGTTGTAAGTAATTGCTCTAAAGCATCATTTTGAGATTCGTCTAACTGCAATTGATTGGTCAGAGAAAACATCACTGGCTGTACGGAAAATACTTGTAGGTTGTTTTTTATTTCTGCCACAGGAACAGCTTGCTGCTCATTTAGGATATCCGTTTGCTCAAATGACTCTGCTGGCTGCGACTGCGATAGATCACCAGATGCAACTGGCAACTCCAACACGGCAACCTGCTCGCGCAAATTAAGATTGGCTTGTTCAAGCTCAGCAATACGTGCAGACAAAACAGATGATGGAGCCTGCTGAGAATCTACAACTGTATTTGCTTTTTGTTCTTGCGGTACGTTCCCTAACCACACATAAGCCGCAACAAAGCCACTGATGAATACCACGGGTAATTTGAGCGCGTTCATGACTATTTGCCTACCTCATATCTGCGTTAAACAATGTTGAAATAAAGCCTTTTAATAAAAGGCTTTGTGGATACAACTTAATATTTAAGGTCAATTTATAAACGATTCAGAGGCATAGTACGCGAGTTGGCTGTATAAGAAACCAGCGATTTATGACAGGTTTTTGCAAAAATAATGAGAAAATGGGTATTGTGGAGGCCTAAATCAAGTTTATGCTCATCCACGACAGCAGAGCCGATTTTGTAAAAAGTAGCCCCTAGAGCATAATTGGGGTGTCGGTTTCGATAAGGTGAGAAAACTCTGCAAATGCTTTTACTTTAAAAGATTGTTCAACTAAACAAGCATCTACAATTCGATCAATGCGAAAAGTTCTAAAGTCCGCTCTTAAATGATCCCATGCGAAGATGTACCACACCGGGTAATTAAAATATAAATAATGTGCTTCAATAATGCGTGTTGTAACGCTGCGCTTTTCATCTTGATAGCGCATTGATAACTGTTTTTGAAAAATAAAAGCGGTATTTAAGGCGCTGCAATCTGAGATAACAGACTTTTCGTACGATGAGTGCACACGCGGAGATGCCATGCTGCCAATGAGGATGCGATGACGTAGACTCGCAATTTTTGACTTTTGCTCGGGCGCTAGCAATGCCATTAACTTATAGCGTATTGACGATAAGTTTTGCATAAACAGGGGGGAGTTGAGTTTTTCTGACATTGCGAGGCTTATCAACAAATCTACGGTTTCATTATCCGTTAGATTAATTTTTCCAAGCCCCCAACTTCTATGTAACCTTACTCCACCCCCTTTACCTTTATCTGCATCTATAGGAAGTCCTCTCTCTCTGAGAATACCGATATCTCGATACAAGGTTCTTGCAGATACGCCCAAAGCTTGCGCTAAGTCTTTAGCTGTTACGAAGTCTTCCGATTTCAGCATACTTGCTAACAAGTCTAATCTTGCTAAATGAGTGTAGGTATTTGCTCTGGCCATAGCTTAATGTGACACAAAATGACAGTTGTATGTTTAGACTAACATTTCTCACAACTGTTGGCATAAGTTCATGAAATTTATTTTATTCATTCACATTTTAGCGATTACTTTTGGAGGGTAGTCCATGACAGCACATAGCATTAATCAACCACAAACGAGTCATTCATGGCACGACTTTGACTTTGCAATTGGTTCGTGGGCGGTGAAACATCGCAGACTAAAAGACCTATTTGCACGCGAAGAGCAATGGATTGAGTTTACTGGTACATCAAAAACCCAACACATATTGGGTGGACAAGGTAATGTCGAGGACAATGTTTTGCATTTCCCGAGTGGCACTTTTAAAGCTGCGGCATTTCGTAGTTACAACCCGACAACAAACAAATGGGCGATTTGGTGGTTAGATGGTCGCTTTCCTGATAGATTAGATGTACCTGTTATCGGGGAATTTAAAAACGGTATTGGCCTTTTCTACGCTGATGATGTGTTCAATAATATCGCAACTAAAGTCCGCTTTATATGGGATACGTCAGACCCCAAAACACCTCGCTGGGAGCAAGCTTTTTCAATAGATAATGGCCATACTTGGAAAACCAATTGGACGATGATCTTTACTCGCGCAAATTAACCTAATCAAGCAAAGTGGCAACCCTTGCTTTGCCACTGTCTCATCGCAATTCAGCTGCTTAATTTTTATAACTTAAACGCCAGCCCAGCTGCACATAATATTAACCATAACCATAAACCATCGAGCACACTTGCGGGCCTATCTAACAAGAACACACAACGTTGATTAGTTGGAGGGCAAACTACATAAGCTGCAAAGCAGAAAAATAACACGGAAATTAGCTCAAGGGCTGATGCCGAAAACAAAGCCATTATGATTGCGACACAACCAAGAAACCAGCCCAAATGCTGGTGATCTACACGGTTACTCGATTTAGCACCAGCATTACTTTGCTTATCAATATGACCGACCATATTCATCCTTGTAAGTTAGCTGTATGACAGCTTGGCGTGAGAAAAGAAAACCCAGCCGGATAGTGATGAAAGCCATCAAAGTCAGCTTTACCAAGTGCCAAACCATTGCTACGCAAAATCGCATAAGCCACTGAGTAATGAAAAATGAAGTTTGGTAACGCGTACATCACCACAAAGTCAGCGCCACTGAGAGAGTTATGGGCAAAACCAGCCTCAAAGCTAATTTGCTGCTGCTCATAACCGACAAAGTCTTGCTCACTCATTGCGTTTAAATAGCCAAGGGTGTCGTCTATTTCTGCAATTAATGCATCAATGCTGGCCTCATCTCGTTTAAAGCTGACGACATTTCTACCAATCAATGCACAACAGCAGCGCAGCGAAAATGAAATCGCGGTTGTTAGTTGTTGATGAAGTACAAACATATCATCACATAATGCCTTGTGTAACATAGGCTCTAGCGCGCTATTGTGCTGCAAAATAGCTTTTATCCTATGTAAATAATGCACAAACGGCTTACTTGGATTGGTCATGGTTTCATTCCTCAAAAAATACATGTGGCGGCCTTGTTAGCGCGAGTTTCAGGTTTACCACCAGGTCTCAAATTGCACGCCAAAATTCGTCCTACTCAATGCTTGGGCCTGTAAATTTTTACCAAGCAACTGGCTCACAAACACGCGCACTACGGGCCTTGTGTAAAATCCTTTATTCTTAGCATATTGATAAGCAAGCGATATTTTACTCATGCGGCTATGTAAGCCATTACTTTGTGTCACACGGTCATGGCTAATATCACTCACCCACGAAAAGTGCGCATTTTGATAACCAATAAAGCGCAGCCCCAGTGCTTGCCAACGGGTATGGTTGTTGAGCCCGCTCGTTTTTGCTATTTTCCTGCGCTCAACAAGCGCAAGCAAACCTAAACTCCAATTATCCTCATCTAACACCAGTTCATTTAAGTACTGCTCTGACTGACTCACAGGTTCAATATTCACTTTAGCGCGAGCCAACTCATGGGTTGCAAATGGCCCCGATGCACGTTTTATCGATGTGCGATTAGTTAGCGTATGGTTTAACTTAGTAGTGAATATTAGGCCAGTTGTTGAGTACGAATGTTCATCATCGCTATGTGCTTTGAGCGCGATAAACTCAGCCGTTGTGTTCGGACTCAACGGTGCTAAGGGTATTACAAATCGCAGATCAAAAGCCTTAATATCATCGCCAAATTCATCACGATAAAAATACGCCAGCGCCGCCTTCATACCACTGTGATGGGGCACTTCAAAGCCGACGCCCTCTCCTTTAATATGATAATACTTGTAATCATACAAATGCGCTTCATGGCGCTGATAGCTACGTTTACCAAGCCAGTATGTCTGGCCGTTTTGTATTTCAAGCTGAAGGTAGCGTTCGTCTTGATAAAGTAACTCGGGTTTATTGTTGGCCACGTCGATAAAGTCCCAACCAACCACACCTTGCAATTTATAGTCGCCCTGTTGCACCGAAGCCTGAAATTGCAACTCTAAAAACCCCTCACACTCATTACCAAATCGCGGTTTTGCAAATGCGCCATCACTGTGCTCGCAAGCAAATGAGGCGCTATTTCCTGTTGCACTCAATACACCGTGACGCAAATAGCCCATGCTATCAAGCTCGAGTGTCGCTGCATTTGCCTGTAACGACACATTACAGGCCATAAGCATGAGAAAAATAACTGCCCAAGAATTAGCGCGTTTCATAGCTTTGGTGTTCACCTAATGGCTTAACTTAGATTTTTTAGGGGGAGACCAAAACACCGAACCAAATAGGATCTTGGGCCAGTATTTAATTGAATTTAATCTAAATTCGTCAATAAACCTGATATATGGCAACAACAAAAAACGGACTGGATTTAAGCAGTAGTCAGTTTTACTACAAAACAATCCCGATTCAGGTATGTAATCAGCAGGCTCTACATAGGTGCCAAATAAACGGTCCCAAAGGGTTAATCTTGCCCCAAAATTAAACCCAGTGCGTTTGTTGTGAGCAGGGTCTTTTGAATGATGTGTGTAGTGCACACCTGTAGTCATAAACACCAAACGCATCAAGCGCAAAGGCTTAAACTTGTTCTCAAGCGCATACAGTGCAACGGAATGTGATGGGTCAACCCACAGATTTATGAGCGCCATAGGCACTAAAAAATAGCCTGCATCAGAAAAGTCATTGGTAAATAATTTGGCAATAATGGGTAAAAACAGCAAACTACTAATGCCTTGCGCATTGAGTAAAAAAAACCGAGGTTCAACTCCGTGTGTTAGCTGGGTTAGATTTTCATTTCTATGGTGGTAAATATGGCCTAAATTCCAAAAAATTCGCACATTATGCATAATGCGGTGAGCCCAATAAAAACAAAAATCGCCAATGAGCGCGGCAAGCAAAAATGCCAATGCACCATTGCAGTTAATCAGTGTCGGCACCGATTGCAACAACGAGTCATACAAGACAAAAAAGTCAGTCAAGGTAAAATAGCTAAAGCTATACACCCCAGCAAACAAAATCAGAGAGTTAACAAACACCATATTAATCATATTGGCATAGTCAAAATCTCGACCAGTGACCTTTTTGAAATACGCTAAGTCAGCCAACCCAACAGCCACACCCCAGACAACCTTAGCGATGGCAATCATGGCAAGCAATTGGTACAACTGCGGATCAATACTCGATATGGCCAATTTATCAACCATATAAAAAATTTCGACCGCCTGAGCGTGCCACGCATCTGTGATGTGGTGCACTTGAGGTTGCCAAATACTCCACCCAACAACCCCTGCAATAATGGCAGCAAGGCACAAAAACTTGTTGCGAGGTAAAGTTAGATCCCAGTGCCAAATCTTTAATAGGTGTTCAATTAACGGCCCACGTGTTAGTGGCCTTTTCAGCGCTTGTTCTTTCACGTTAGTTCATTTCCTTTGTAACGATAAACTAATTAAGCGCGCAGTATACAAAATTAGCTATTGCACATAATCAAAGTATTCAATAAGGTATTATCAATCTGTAGTTGATAATGATTTATAGAAAAGTTGAGTAAATTAACCGAGTTGTCTTGCTTTCATGCCGTTGTTGAACAAGGAAGCTTTATTAAAGCAGCCAACAAACTTGGCTTATCAAACACCGCCGTAAGCGCTTGTGTCAAAAGGCTTGAAAAGGAACTCAATGTGCGCCTTTTAGAACGCTCAACTCGTGTCGTGCGTGTCACACTCGAAGGGGAGCAGTTTTACAATCAAAGTCGCAGTGCGCTCAACCAACTCGATAATGCCTTTGAACGAGCTAAAGAATCATCTTCAACTATGCATGGTAATATTTCTATTGCCGTACCAACCGACCTTGCCCATACGCGCTTATTAGGCCTTATTGAAACATTTTTAGCGAACCACCCTAAAGTTACCTTTCACATTAGTACGTCGGATTCAGTCACTAATATTTATAAGGGTGGAATTGACGTGGCTATCAGGTATGGCAAACCTGACGATTCAAGACTTATCGCCAGAGCTCTTTCGACTAAACCAAGGGTATTGTGCGCATCTGCCAAATATTTGAACACCGTAGATCCTATTACTCACCCTTATCAACTGACGCAACTAAGTTGCATCTGCTATAAAGTAAAAGACAACGTTGATTGTGATTGGACGTTTACTGGGCAAAACGGTGAGGCTATCACTGTTAATGTAACGCCGAAACTCACCACAGATGACAGCTCAATAGCACGAGAGTGGGCGCTTAAAGGTCATGGGTTAATCTATAAATCGGCTGTGGATGTGCATGAAGACTTAAAAAGTGGCAAACTACTTCCGGTACTCACCGATTATACAGGCCAAGCATCGCCACTGCATGCCATCTACCCCTCAGCTAAGTATCAATCTAAACGTGTAAATGAATTTATAAAGCACCTGCTAACGTTTGACTGGTAATAGTATACACTGCCAAGCGTTAGCAACGAGTTAAGAGCTAATTTTTCGCTTTGTGACTGGTTTGTTGTTACTGGAAACTAACGCGCCCATTTTAAAAACCCCTTCACTCACTAATAAGACCGGTAACAAAGCGCGCTTGGGGTTGTGTTGAAAAGCCAGTGACAGGCATACACCCGCAAGTGTTGTCATACCAAACATAAAGACCAAGGCATTAACCCACCCTAGCGCTTCGCTTGCTAAGTAAAAGCCTACAAATAGCGACAACCAACCTGCCAATCGCCTGATTTTTTCGCCTCTGTGAGTCGGTTTGTATTCGCGACCAAGTACACGAGTATATTTTGGCATTGAGAATAAAAATAAACACAACCCTATATAAACCATTAACGCTGTAGCTAATAACATCATGTTGTAACCTCGGAATTAAATTTATCGGGCTGTGCTCGCGGCATTTGCTCAGCAGCCCCTTTCACTTTGTTGGCAATGAATAAACACACCAGTGCTGCACTTAAATTGGTGAGATCAAAAGCAACGTACACCCAATCGGCATTGAGTGTACTGGCCACTAAACCCCGACTAGTAGTTATGCCGTTGATAACAGGCACTAGCAAAAATAAGACACTGGCACAGAGCCATTGCTGATACCAAGCTATCTGACTCTTGCTTTGCCATGTTAAACGCATGCCATGCACTAAAAACATCAACCACGTGATGAAAAAGCAGTGGACTTCCCACTGTGCGCGCGCATCAAGACCCAGTGGCAACAATCGATTTGCTAAAAAATACACGGCCACTGCAGCTGGTAAACCAACGATGGTGCCAATATTAAGCCCTTCGGTAAGCTTAAAGCTAAATGGCACACCTTGAGGGTTGTTCAGCGCCTTTGTGCGACGCTTTTTGGTCCACAACACCATGCCCGAAGCTATCATTACACAGCCCGTCAACCCCGATAAAAAGTACAACCAACGGATAGGTAAATTGGCAAAAATACCCTCATGCAGTTCTAACAAAACCGAGTGCACCCGACGTACACCGCTATAATGAGGCTGGTAACTGAGCACTTCTCCCGAAATTGCACTCATCACTAATTTGCTACCATCGTTGCTGGCATCTGACAGCTCAGGTGAAAACACCGCTACGCTATTTACATCGTTTGGGTGATAAATACGTATCGCATAGTTCGCTTGCTCATTGCCTTGACGCTCTAAATACACACTGGCATTGTGATACAGCTCAGTTAAAGGCAACATAGTTGCTGTTTTACCCAACGCCTCAGTGGGCGCTGAATTTTTATAATACTCATCAAAAAACTGCTTTTTACCTTCATCTCCAAAACCATAACTGGCATTGAATACAAAGGGCACATAGGTAAATGTGAACATGACTAGGCCTGAGTAGGTGATCATCAAATGAAACGGCAGACTCATCACACTCATTAAATTATGACCATCAAGCCAAGACGTCGCGCCCTTATTAACTCTAAAGGTAAAAAACTCTTTGAATATTTTTTTATGAACCATAATGCCCGTTATTAAACCCAACAGCATAAACAGGGTAAACACGCCAACAAAGTAGTATGCCAATTTAGTGGGAATGTAGTGCAGTCGATAATGCATGCGATATAGCGTTTGTCCCCCTCCCGTGGCACGGCTTTTCAGTACTTCTCCCGTGGCAGCATCAATTTGCAGGCTTGTGCGCACAAGCTTACCTTCTGCATTTTTTTGCTGATAACCAAGGAAAAGATGAGGCTCGGTGCGAGAGATGGGCAAGTAAATACGCCAATCTTTGGCATCTTGGCCGTAAAGCGTCAGATGCTGTTGCGCGCTATGCAATGCCGTTTGCACACTGGCCGTGTTGCGTGGCAGTTCAGGCTTCATCCATGCATCAATTTCACTATCAAAGTAACCCAAAGTACCGGTCACAAAAATGAAGTACAAAATCCAGCTTACAACAATGCCGGTCCAAGTATGCAACCAAGCCATTGACTGTCTAAAGCCGCTTCTCATATTGCCTCCAACGCCCAGTTAAGCATGCTGTGACATGCTGCCATTGCAGTCATTAGCATCACACTTAAATACGCCACCTTTTGCCATGATTTAGCAGCAAAGGCCCACATAATGTACGCAGTATAAATAGCAAAACTGAGCATCGACGCGGCGGCCACCGAATCAGCTTTTGACAACGGAAGTATTTGAGAAATAACAATACTCACCAAAGCCGTCAGCGGATATCCAAGCGCGACAATCACCAACAAGCGAAGGAGCACTTCTTGATTGCATCTTATTTTTGATAGGCATGTTTGGATCATGGTTACATTGCAATTTAAATTCATAATTGCAAATGGTAACAATTATTGATTCTATTTGTAATCTTGTGCCGAAATTATTTTTCTACCGCGTGTATTTCAATCTGAATTATGTATTTAATGTAAATAATGTATGCCGTTGCTTTGGTGTTTTCTTGAATAAAAGTTAAACCTGCCATTACCCTATTGAATATTGATAATGATAGTAGTTATCATTTGCATATTATTCCATTAAGCTGTAATTCCCCTATGAAATTGTTTAAATTATCTGCGCTTGCCTTAGCATGTGCGACCTCTTCACCTTTGGTTTTAGCTACAACTACCCACTCTGCAGATCAGAGCGATATCGAGACAATCAGCGTATATGGCCGCCAAAATCAGGTTGTTTTAAACTCTGGCCTTGCCACCAAATCAGATATGTCACTGATGGAAACACCTGCGGCCGTTGTAGTGGTAGACAGCGAGCTGTTAAGCTCGCAAGTGATCACCAACTTACAAGATGTGGTACGTAACATAAGTGGTGTCACTCAAGCAGGTAACAACTATGGCATTGGCGATAACTTAGTGATCCGTGGTCTTGGTGCCAACTATACCTACGATGGTATGTATGGCGGCGCAGGTCTAGGTAATACCTTTAACCCTACCCGCTCAATGACCAACGTAGAGTTTGTTGAAGTATTAAAAGGGCCTGCAACAGGGCTTTATGGTATGGGCAGTGCCGGTGGTGTGATCAACCTAATTGAGAAAAAACCGCAATTTAACGCCGCGCATTCAGTCACTGCCGAAGTGGGCCAATGGGATACTTATGCGCTTGAAATGGACTCAACCGATGCACTGACCGAGCAGTTGGCATACCGCGTATTGGTTAAATCGGCACGCAGTAACGGCTATCGTGATCTAAATAACGACCGCGATGAAGCCTACGTAAGCTTTAAATACGTACTCAACGAAGGTCATAATGTGATGCTTTCAACGGCGTATATTAACGATGGTATTGCAGTTGACTCAATCGGCCACCCTATTCGTATTTTTAATTCAGCCTCGGTCGGCGGTAAAACCGCAGGTGAAGTGACTTGGCAAGACCTTGTTAACGATCCAAACGACGCGGGCTTGCAGCTCAGTGATGCGCAACGTCAACAGTTAACGGACTCTCTAGCCAGCAATGATGGCTTAACCCCTTATTCTTTTGGTCATAATGGCATTATTTCTCCCATGGCCAAAGACAATGAAGGTGAGGAGCTACGCATTAAGCTGACTCACAACATTGATATTACTGACCACTTGTACTTTAACCAGCAATTACAATATCGTGATTATGACTCAGGATTTGCTCGCCAAACGGGTGCTTACAACTATGTTTACTGGGAGCGTAGAGGCAAAATCAACGAAGAGCCACGAGCCCCGCTTGTGCTTGACGGTGAGCTTTATCCGTTTGCAGCACGTCGCCAAGAATATCGTAAAGTAGAAGCCAATGAGCGTTCATGGCAGTATTTTGCTGATTTACGTTACGACTTTACCTTCAATGATATTGATAACGAGTTTTTAGTGAATGCCAACTACGAAGACCGTGATATTCGCTTTAAACAATACTCAATATACGATGCCGATAAAGTGATTAAAAACGCCTCTGGCGAGGTGATCTATCAAGGCTCATTACCTTATATTTTAGACATTCGCACACCAAACTGGGCTGAGGGAACATTTGAAGATCACGACCCGCTCAATACCAGTAATTACAACAAAACCGTGAGTGCTTGGGGTGTGGGTGCACAACACGTGGCGTACTTCGATTTTGGTTTAACTACTCGAGTGGGCCTTGCTTACAACGAAATTGAGCAAAGCTATGAACACTTGGGAGTTGATGCACGCTACAGAGCCAGCGCTGCCAAACCAAAGCCAGAGCAAGACACCTCTGACAATGGCCTTACCTATAATTTTGGTATGACTTACATGCCAACAGATAACCTCTCGTTGTTTGCAAACCACTCCAAAGGCCGCACAGCTTACAGTATTTTGGGTGAGGTATCTGGTTCCGAGTCTGACAGAGAAGATACCGAGTCAATCAGTAATGATATAGGTATGCGCTTAAAAGCGTTTGATGATCAGCTGGTTGCTTCACTTGTGGTGTTTGAGTCAAGTCGTACCAACTTACGCTACAATAACCCGGATTTTGAAGAAGGTGTTTCTTCACAGAACACTCCTCGCTATTTCTACAACGGTAAAGAGCAAACCAAAGGGGTTGAATTAGATTTAAATGCATTTTTAAATGAACAGTGGAAAGTGAATGTTAACGCCGTTTATCAAGATGCGCGCGATCAAATGGACCCAACAAATACCTCATTTGACACACGTCAAAAAGGCGTGCCTTATGTCACGGTTGGCAGCTGGGTGACCCATTCAAGTTATGCCTTTACCCAAGATACACCTGTAGATATTAGCTTAGGTATGCAATACGTGGATGAGCGCAGCACGCAATCCGACTCATTTGGTATTCCTGATGGCTATGTACCTGGCTATACGGTATTTGACGCGGCAATCGCGTACAACACCAAACATTGGGGTGTGCAGTTAAAGGTGAACAACTTGTTTGATAAGTCGTACTACAGCAAAGCCATGTTCCTAGGCGGCATGCCAGGTGAAGAACGTAACGTGCTCGTTCGCGCTCATTACACCTTCTGATGGATTTGAAGCATGTTTAACGCATAAATGTGTGGCGTTTTCGCATGATGAGGTTCTGAAACAAGTTCACAGTGACGACATGAAATTATAACGATAAGACCGATTTAGGATGACGACAGTACTCACATACACACGCTGTCGTCATCCTGACGAAGGTCAGGATCTCATAAGTAAATAGCCTAGTTTACCTTTTTGCATACAACACACCTGCCAAATGAATCCCGATTAACCACCACATGGCTTGTTGTAGCAACAGGTGAATCTCATGAAACTGACTAAAAGTGCTGAAATAACCTTCTTTTTGTGCGCTCAGCTCAATACCTAAAATATTCAGCGGCAGCTCATAGTGAGTCACCATAGCTATACCCGTGCCAGCGAGAAGAAAAATACACACGTACAATAAGCCATGAACCGTGTTGATAAAAATACCATGGCGCCTACTTTGTGGTGTCATTCGAGGCAACGTTGTTTTGAATCGCAGTGTATATAACACTCTTGAGAGGATTATGACGATCAGAGCAAAGCCAGCGGTTGCGTGTCGCCTTTTATTTGCCAATCAACATAATGAATTTGACTAGACAAAACCATCAGCATATAAAGCAGTAAAAGCGCGCTTACCCAGTGAAGCCCGCGATCCATTAAGTAGGTTTTAGATAACATAAAAACTCCATTTTATATTAAAAAACAGCATTATAGTGCCATTTATCTTCTATAAACACTACTTTGAAATCCAGCTAAACGCCGCGATCAGCTCAGCTAGGATTTAGCCGCTTTTGAAAGATAGCTGCATGTTTCCCGAAAGGGATAAACTGAAATAGCAAACGTCATAGTTAAATTGCAAAGCCAAACTGTAACAATGTATAACGTCTTAAGCTCATGGTAATCAAAGTATCCTCTGGCAACCAATTCAAGCATCTTAAGAACAATATGAATACATGCGATATATAAACAGACACGTGAAGCAAGAGAAAATAAACAGCCTCTGAGACGGTGCCAACAAAACAGCACGAGTGTAAATAAGAAGAAGTTCATAATTCCTGTCAAATAAAAAACGATTATTCTATCGTGAACACTCGACATAAAAATGTTGAGAAAAAACTGTGCTATTTCTGATCCCAACATATGGAATAAAAACACACATAGCGCAACCATAAAGCCCGAAAAAAAATAACTGTAAACCGCTGTAATTGAAGGAATCTTATAACAGGATTAGCATATATCACTCGAATAAATGTTAAATAGGTGATGTATGAGTGCCATAGCCAAAGCAGTCGGCAAGCTAGTGTTAAAAACTGCGTTAAAAGCCATTTTTAATAGCCGCAAAAAAGATACCAAAAACACTGAATTATTGAATCGCATTGACGCAAAAATTGATGTGTTTAGTGACAACGTCGACCGGTTTACTGACATCTACCTTTCTTTATCTGAACGCCGAGAATTTAGAGCCGTTATGAAGGCGGCTGAGCCTGAGTTTAGTCGACTTATTAAAGCAAAAAATAACAGTGCTGAAAGTCTAACTCGGGACACTCATCAATTTTTTGAAAAGCTGCCCAAAAAATTGCCTGTTGCCTTTTTAACCGATGAGATCCAAAAGTATTTCGATGACATAGGTAAGGCAAACTACAGTGACTGTACCGCAGTTTCAATGGCAGCCGCTGAGTGGCTATCTCTTACACTCACCTTTGAAGCCTATAACGAAGGTCGCTCAGAATTTAAAACCAATAATAATAGTATTCGAGCTAAAAAGGCCATTGAATTGATCCAAATTCGTCTGAGTGAATTTGAAGGTCTATTAGAATGTATTGACGTAGATAAAGCTCCGGGTAAAGATATCGACTGGTCAAACGCAACCAACATTGAGGCTGCTCTTACCCGTGCGCTGAGCAATATTTGCTATGACAAGTCAAAGCGCATATTTATTGAACGACTCACCGCAGGATACAAGGCGCATGAAAGCGCCATACACAAGGTGCGAGCAACTTTTGCAGAAGACTTTAAAAAGTATGTAAACAAAGAAAACTTAGTCGGAAAAATGTCTTCCAACCCAGAATCATGCGTAGAAGTCGTTGAGGCACTCAGTGCACGTTATCCTAGCTATGAATTTGCAGTATTTTTAAGCGGTGCACATAACGGATCTAGAGAGTTTGCATTTACGACAGGTAAGTCGTGTCATTATATGAGTAACTGGCGTACCAAAACGCAGGATGGACAACGAAATGTCGGCATTGCTACATGGTCGATCCACGATATACTCAACGCAGATATTCCGCCTGTCGAAGATAGCATACCATCTGAGGCCCATGTAACAACGCTTAAAAAATACACTCAGGATTTAAATGTATTGGCTGACAGGGCAATAGAAAACGTTGCAGCTTTGAAAGAGGCTGACGCATACACGTGTGGATTTTCTGTATTTAGAAGCAAAAAAACACATAACCCTGGTTATGGTTATAGAGAAAATAGCAAGTTAGAGAGAAAAAACATATCGTTTCCAACTCTCTCCGAAAAGAGCTTAATATCTAAAACAAAAGTGATGACCAGAGCTACATATTACGAGAAAAGCCGCTTTTATTTTGCCATTAGCGATGGCCTTATATTCTCACCACAGTCTTACTATTACCCATTTATGCAGAATGGTTCGTGGTGGGTTTATGACTACTCAACAGGGATTTTTGTTAGACCCAAATAATGCTTACCTCACTCATGCTAAAGCTAACACCTGTTAGCTTTAGCGCCTTAAAGCGATAACACCTCACCTTGCAGATACCCTAAGCCTTGGCTGCACTTGAGCAACAAAGTGATAAACTCACTTACATGCATTGGCGGAATACGCTGGTTAGGCCAAAGCGCATAAACATTGCGGGTAAATTGGCAGTCTCCAACATACTTAAATGCGCCTTGAGAATGTGCTGTTAGCTGTGCAACTTCACTCATCGGTGCGTGGCTTGTATAGCATCTTGGCAATGTTACGCCTCGCCTTTTATTTGTCATAAGCACCACTTTTGATTTTATCTATGTTTTCCTTAAACCAGCAACAAAACGCCGCTCCGTCCAAAGTGCACTAATAAATTCTTCAATCGCTACATTGTTAACTAATTTATTTGTTGATTAACGCCCAAATCAGTAACATGGTTTTTGCCTATATACCCAATTATAAAGGGATAGGTACGAGAATATTAATAAATTCATACATACCAACCTCTTACGCGAAATTTTTAAAAACAAAATGTTGCTACATGATGTACAAAAGGTTAACATTTGAACCGCTGAGGCTAGGCATGTATGCCACTCAAATAAGGATTGGAACCATGAAAACCTCAATGACATTAAAACTTAAATCAAAAAAGTTAAAAGAACTATCAGCTGAGAATGCAAAGAAAGTGGCTGGTGGTACTCTACACCCAACAGTTCAACCACAAGCAAATGGTGGCTATTGGTATACATTTAGTACTCTAAATTGTTAGGACATATTAGATACAGGGAATTGACATGAATGAATTTTTGTTCGGCTTAGATTGGGCTCTAAAAAGTCTCGAGTTGAATCGCCCCGAGTTCATCGGAGACTAGTTGTTTAAGTCAGGCTACTTTACCTGACTCTTTTAAATTATCATAGAAATCAGCTTCATATTGAGCTGGTGAAATATATCCAATAGAAGA
>NZ_JAAUWV010000059.1 GCF_014694405.1 Pseudoalteromonas sp. S16_S37 | reverse complement strand
CAGCGTCGATGATAGTGTGGCAGCTGCCATGTGAAAGTAGAACATCGCCAGGTCCTTATTAAGAGAAAGCCCGATTCGAAAGAGTCGGGCTTTTTTGTTTTGGTGCTAAATCGTCTCGTCCAGTGCACAGGTGATGCACATTGATAAAGAGACGAATTAGCGCAAGGTGAAGGGAGCGACTTCACAGCTGCTAAGCCATACTCCCTCAGCAGTAGCTAAACTGGCTCATCTCACCTTGCGCAAAGGAAACGCCCTCACTGCTTCGTTGTCGTTAACCCTTTGCACCCTACTTGCGCAAAAAGAGCGTTTTGCTTCGCTCAAGTCGCTAACCTTTTGCACCTCAGTTCGTTGTCATTAGCCCTTTTTTCCTCATTTACAACATAGCTAGCACTTTGGTCTCTGGTTTTATTCCGACCATATTGATTAATTTTTTATCGCACAATACGCATATATACAATCTATACTAATTAAGTATTATTAAATAAGCTGGTACAATCGCAGATATTATATTTGACAGCGCTGTCTTTAATTTGGGTAAATTTACTATGAAACATCAGGGTTTCTCATTGTTGGAGTTATTAATTGCGTCCGCGATTGTTGCAATTCTTGGTGTATTAGCTTATCCCACATACCTCGGCGCTGTTCAAGAAGGGGTACGTTCTGAGGCCCAGCAAGAATTATTAAAAACGGCGGTGATTCTCGAACGTTTATATTCGAGAAATGGCGGTTATCCTGATAGCGACAAATTCGACGCATTGCCAACGCTTGAACATTACACTTTTAAGTATGAGCATAAAAATAAGCCTGATGGAGGCGCTAATTATACAAGTAGAGAGTTTTTACTTACAGCGACACCAAAGGCTACGAGTATGCAGGCTTCCGATCATTGTGGTGAATTAACTATTGACCATATAGGCACTCAAGGAGCCGCCGAAAATGGTTGTTGGTAGTCACTCAAGCTTGAATAAAGGGTTTTCTCTGATTGAGCTTGTAGTAGCTTTGGGGATCATCTCTATTTTGGCACTCGTTGCGATGCCTTCATTTATAACACAAATTAAGCAAGATAGATTAACTAACAATGCAAACCTCTTGAGTGCTTTTTATAAATACTCCCGTAGTGAAGCAGTTAAACAATCTAAGAGTGTACAACTTGTTGATGATAACTCTTCATGGCTTTTAAAGGCACGCGAGAACGGTGTGTTGGTGACAATTAACCAGTTTTCTGCCACAGATTCGTCTATTCAGATCAGTTATGTAGATCGCACAATAAGTTCTACGGGGGAAATAGACCAAGTAGTTAATATACTCGTTACTGACAATGATCCAAGTACTACAGACTACAGATTTTGTATACTTCAGAGTGGCCAAAGTTGGGTTGATAAGGCAGAAGAGAATTGCATATAAGTAAAGGGTTTTCCCTCATCGAAGTAATGGTTTCTTTGGTTATAGCAAGTATTGCTTTATTAGGGTTGGCAGCTACGCAACTTAGAACATTACAGTATGCTACAAACAGCTTTGATTACACGGTGTCTTTGATCCAAGGACAGAATGCAATGGAGAGAATTTGGTCTCGGCTATGCGTTATTCAGCATGATGATCCAACACTCTTTCAAGATCAGACCTTTAGGGATTGGTTATTACCCTCTCAGGCGATGCGAAGTACATTTACTGTTTCAGTGCCACAGACTTATAAAGACGAGATGGTGATCACGGTTAGTTGGATTGACGAGCGAATGAAGACAAATATTGATGGAGCAAATCAAGTGACCTTGAATGCTACGTTCATGAGTTTATTGTCTACATGCACGAGGACTTGATATGCAAAGAGGATTTTCTCTAGTCGAATTGATGGTTGCTCTTGCCGTTGGTTCCTTCCTATTAGCTGGAATCGCAATGTCTTATACCGCGATAAAAAGTACTGTGTTAACAACTCGGGAATTGGCGAACGCTCAGGAAGTCATTCGTTATACCAATCAAATTTTATCACGAAGTATCAAGCAAGCATTTGAAGCGCCAGTGGTTAGCGGAAATGGTTTGATATTGGAGGTAAAGCAAAACGCAAATAGCCCGTCTTGCCAAGGCAGTGTACCTACCATTGATTACAAAGAGGTCTATACTTTGAGTAACGGCTATATTACTTGCGATATTTTAAATAGTGATACAGGAGAAAGTTTAGGGTCTTTGAACCTTTTAAGAGGGGTAGAGGCTTTACAATTTAGTAGTAGTCGTAGTGGTCGTCTTATCGACGTTACCGTTACGCCAGCAAATGTACCAACACAGTTCGCGAATGGCATCGTCATTAGCCTAGCTGCTACTAGGGTAATTATGAGGTAAATGATGAAAAAGCAAAGAGGTTTTACGCTTGTTAAGGTATTGCTATTGAGCACAATGGCAGGTGTAGTAGTGTTTGGCGCAATGAAAGAAACTTTGGTACAGGAACGACTATCGGGTAACTTTCAAAAGAGTATGAATGCCCGATTTTTGTCTGAAAAAGGCATTTATATTGTTGCGCAACGTTTAAGAAATGAACTTATTCAATCGCCACTTTTGACGCGAGATGAACTTATCGCGACACAAGACGTTTATACAGGTGGTGGCGAGCTGGGTGATGATTTGAAGTATGATGTAACCGTATCTGCGCATCCCACCGATGAGAATATCATTGTGATTATCAGCTCAGGTGAGCGTTATAGTGGTGACTCAAATGATAAGATAATTGCTTATTATAAATTTACCAAAGGAACGGTTTTACCTGTAAACGATAGCTTACTTGCAGGTTGTACTGGCGTTTATTTGCAAGGTAGTGGCTTGATAGATAGTTATGATTCATCAGTTGGTAGTTATGAGCAGACCAAAGCAGGTAATGCCATCATTAATACTTCCAGCACACATGGTGACGTGACGATCAAAGGACATTCCATCATCAAAGGCGATGTGAATGCTGCAGGATCTGTTTATATGTTAGGGTCTTCGCCTATTTATGGTGATGTTATGGCCAATGGTAATGTTGAAATATCTCCGGGAAATGGCATTCGCGTCGATGGTAATGTGTTAACTGTTGGAAATATAGAGCATTTAGGTGGTGAAATTACTGGATATGTACGTGCTAATGGCAATGCTACCATGGCGTGGGGGGCGAGCATTTCGAATGTGAATAACGACGACTTTGACATTCAGTACGGTGGTACAGGGACCTTCCCCGATGGCAGTGAATTTTATCAAGATGGTGTACACTACTCGTCAAGTCGTTTTAATGTAGACCCTCAAGTAGCCGCAATTGATGCTCCAGGGGCTGGCTCAGCCGAGTGTGACCCGCTCGCGATTGTCGACAATATGGCTAGCGTGATAGGCAATAGTAGCGTTTATCCATATTACACGATAGGTGCTAATGATAACTACACGTTTACTCCGAAGAGACTCATTTATGAGAGACTCAACGGTAACAGTGGCAAGAGTCATGGCGACCCAACGATAACTTGGGCGTCTGAAAGCGATGTCTATGTTTTTGATAACATAAAGCAACGTTATGACGATTTAGACTCACCAGCGTCTGGCAAAGAATATGTGTTTACGATGAAGGGTTTTGATGTTGGCAGCAACGGAAATGTAATTATTCAAGGCGGTGACGTCATATTCTTAATTGATGGAGACTTCTCTATAAACGGCGGTTCATCAATGACGATTAAGGCGGGTAGTTCATTAAGTATCTTTGTTACAGGGAATGTAGAACTTGGTGGCAGTGGTAACGTTTTGGTTGAGCAACATGGTATCTCCACAAGTGGCCATGCAGCTTTTAATATATATTCGTCTAAGGCTGGTGAGTCAGTATCACTCAGTGGTAATAGTGACATGTATGCTGTGGTATATGCTCCCCTTGCGACAATTGGTATTCAAGGTAACGGCAGTATATTTGGCAGTGTGATAGGGTCATTCATAAGTGGCATAGGCAATGCTGATTATCATTTTGACGAGGCTTTAAAAACACTAGACTTAGGTGTCGGTTCCGGTGGAAGCGGCACGACCTTAACTCCGCCTACATTGGTTTTCGAACGTTGGTATTACCGCTTACCTGAGCGTGTAAAAGAAGAAAACTAAAAAACTTCCAGCCCTTCATTTTGAAGGGCTTTTTCTATGCGTAAAAAATTTCCAACCTTTTTAAACCTTTTCTACTTTTAGTCTCGTCTAACTTAGTAACTTGAAAGCAAATGGTATTTATATCAAGCTAGCTTTACCAAGATAAAGGGAAAATAACGATGTTAATAGATGCCAATCAGGCATTGTCAGATAAAGAGCAAAAGCCGATAGATGAACTGATTTTGCGAGTTCAGCAGGGTGATCAAAGTGCTTTTGAGCAGCTTTACAGAAAACATGAAAAGCGAGTCTATGGGCTTTGTCTTAGATTGTTGGCATCTCCTGAATATGCTGAAGATGTAACACAGGAAGTTTTTGTACAACTTTGGAACAAAATATCTCAGTTTCAAGGGCAATCACAGTTTTCAACCTGGTTGCACAGTGTAACGAGCAATATTGCAATTAGTTACTTGCGCAAACATAAAAACTGGCTGCAAAAAGTGGTTAGCATTGAGGGCAGCGGCATGGATGAGCAAACAAGCAGTATGTGTGAAGGTTTGAATGGCCTTGATAAATTGGTTGTGCGTTTACCTGAGCGGGCGCGTTTAGTATTTGTGCTACATGCTGTTGAAGGTTATCGGCATGAAGAGATAGCCAGTATGCTCGATATGGCAGTAGGGTCGAGTAAATCACAATATCATCGCGCTCGTCAGTTATTGCAGGAGTGGTATGACAATGAGTAAACCTGATTTTGAGCAGTTTCTAAAAGAATCGCTCGAGCAAACAAAAGAAGTCGCTCCCAAGCGAGATTTATGGCCCGGTATTGAGCGCGCTATCGTAACGCAAGGTAATCAGCAAAAACAACCAGGTAGCTTTTGGCCAAAACTAACTGGAATTGCTGCGTGTACTGTAGCTGGCCTTTTAGCATGGCAGGTTGTTGTGAAGCAGCCACAACAAAATTCCATGGCAGATATAAGTGCCTTCTTTGAGCAGCAGAAGCAAAGTTTGTTGGTGCAGTATGAATCTCAACCTGCGCTAACTTCAAATTGGCAAGAACAGCTTCAGGAGCTTGAAAATGCAGAGCAAGCAGTCAAAGTTGCATTGCAGAACGATCCAGAAAATGCGGCATTGCTGAGGATGCTTGCACAAGTATATCAACAACAATTGGATTTAATAAACAAGGTGCATGAGCCTCGTTGGCAACAAATTTAGGAGTATGAATATGAAAGCATTATTACTGGGCTTCGCATTGCTACCTCTGGTAGGCTTTACAGCAGAGCAAATAGACGAACAGATCACCATTCCTGCTAATGGAAAAATCGTGATAGAAAATCAACGAGGTGACATCACCATTAAAACATGGGATGAAGATAGCTTTAAGGTTACTGGTACACTCGATGAAAAAGCAAAAGGTTACAAACTAGAAACTAAAGGTTCTGTTACTGAGTTTATAGTACACATGCCAAAGCAGTATAAAGGTTGGAAAAATACCAGTGATGGATCGAAACTCACTATTCATATGCCCAAAAATAGCGAATTAAATTTTGAAGGCGTCAGTGTTGATATTAATGCCAGTCAACTCTATGCAGGTACTTATATTAAAACCGTAAAAGGCGATATAAGAGTTGCCGATCTTAAAGGCAAAATATCTCTACAAACTATAAATGGCAGTATTGATGGCGCTAACTTAAACGGTAACATCCACTATGAAACTGTTAACGGAGAAATTAACGATAGAGATTCACAAGGGAAACTAAAGTTAAATGCTGTGAATGGTGATATTGAAAGTGATACCAATGCACAAGATGTTCGCCTGGAAAATGTGAATGGTGAAGTCGACTTACGCATCAATGAACTAACTGACTTGCAGCTTAATACAGTCAACGGTGAAATTGATGTGCGCATTAAAAAGCTAAAGGCGAATGCCAATATCAATATGGAAACAGTCAGTGGTGATTTACGATTATACTTACCTGCTGATATTTCTGCGCGATTTGATATAGATATGCATGCTGGCGGTAAAGTTAAAAATGAACTCAGTGAGCATGAGATGAAAAAAGCCAAGTGGGGACCATCAGGTGAATTAGAGTTCGTGTTAAACGGTGGAGATGCAGACGTGGAAATTAACACGGTTAGTGGACGCATTGAACTGAAAAAAAACTAATCTCCCAACTGGCGCCATCATTTATCCCAGTGGTGGCGCATTTTCTAATTTCACCATGCTTGGCATATAACATTGCACTTATCCTGTGAACAGATAAAATAGCCCTCTGATTTCCAAACTATGTAGTGCTATGGCAAAACCAGATCTTCAAGTAGATACACTAAAAGTTCCTCCACACTCCATTGAAGCTGAGCAATCGGTTTTAGGTGGCTTGATGCTAGATAATCAAGCATTCGATCGAGTTGCAGAGCTTGTGGTTGCGCAAGATTTCTATACGCGCACACATAAGTTGATATTTGAAGCAATGGAAAAGTTGGTGGAATCAGGCAACCCTATTGACCTTATCACCATCTCTGAAACATTAGAAAAGAATAATCAGCTAGCCAATGTAGGTGGTTTTGCCTACTTAGCCGAAATAGCGAAAAACACCCCGAGCGCCGCAAACATTGATGCATATGCCAATATTGTGCGAGAACGTGCTGTTATTCGTGAGATGATCACTGTCGCAAATGAAATCGCTGAAGCGGGATTCAACCCCGAAGGTAGAGACAGCCATGATTTATTGGATTTGGCTGAAAGTAAAGTTTTTAAGATTGCAGAGCAGCGCACCAAAAGCACAGATGGCCCGCAAAACCTTCACAGTATTTTAGAAAGAACTGTTGATAAGATAGAAGAGCTGTATCAATCACCACAAGACGGTGTAACTGGAGTCAGTTCTGGCTATGCAGATCTAGATAAAATGACGGCGGGTTTACAGCCTTCAGACCTTATTATCGTTGCTGCTCGTCCTTCAATGGGTAAAACAACCTTTGCGATGAACTTGGCAGAACATGCTGCTATGACGCAAGATAAGCCCGTACTGATTTACTCACTTGAGATGCCCTCCGAGCAGATTATGATGAGGATGCTTGCGTCTCTTGGTCGTATTAACCAAACAAAGGTACGTACAGGCCAGCTTGATGATGATGATTGGGCAAGGTTGTCTTCAACCATGGGATTACTTATGGAAAAAGGCAAGATGTACATTGATGATGCATCTGGCTTAACACCAACGGATGTTCGTTCACGTGCAAGGCGTATTGCCCGCGATCATGGCGGTATTAGTATGATCATGGTGGATTACTTGCAGCTTATGCGTGTGCCAAGCTTATCAGATAATCGTACGTTGGAAATTGCGGAGATCTCACGCTCACTGAAAGCGCTCGCAAAAGAGCTTCAGTGTCCAGTCATAGCACTATCTCAGTTAAACCGTACACTTGAGCAGCGCGCAGATAAACGCCCTGTTAACTCAGACTTACGTGAGTCTGGTTCAATCGAACAGGACGCCGACTTAATTATGTTTATTTACCGTGATGAGGTATATAACGAGGATAGTCCCGACAAAGGGATCGCGGAAATTATCATTGGTAAACAGCGTAATGGTCCAATTGGTAAGGTTAGGTTAACTTTCCAAGGTCAATACTCTCGTTTTGATAATTACGCAGGTCCTGCGGTTGACGACGATTATTAGGAGAGTCGCGCATGAAGTTAGCGGCGGCAGAGATTGATTTATCTGCTCTAGCGCATAATTTGCGCAGTATAAAGGCAATGGCACCAAGTGCAAGAATTATGGCGGTACTCAAAGCCAATGCATATGGCCACGGTTTAGTGACTATTGCTCAGCACTTGCAAGGCGCAGATGCATTTGCAGTCGCAAGAGTTGATGAAGCCTTAGCTCTAAGAGCCGGCGGGCTAACAAATCCTATTGTGTTGTTAGAGGGCTTTTTTACTGCCAGCGATATTCCTATTCTATTGGCCAATAACTTTCAGGCAGTCATTCATAATGAAGAGCAGATCATTGCCTTGGAGCAAGCTCAGCTAGATGCTCCCATTGCGGTGTGGCTTAAAGTTGATACTGGGATGCATCGATTAGGGATTGAACCTGAGCAGCTTGAGCGCTTTTATCTGCGATTAAAGAACTCGCCGAATGTGAAGCCAAATATTCAGCTAATGACACACTTTTCTTGTGCTGATGACAAACTAAACCCCAAAACTAAACAGCAAATAGATGCATTTTTGAAGTTAGTTGATAACAAAGAAGAACAATTATGCATGGCTAACTCTGCAGGTATTATTGGTTGGCCGAAAAGCCATGGTGATTGGGTGAGGCCTGGACTTATGCTCTACGGTGTATCCCCTATGATTGAGCAAGTAGGCCATGATCACGGCTTGCGCCCAGTAATGAAGCTGACAACTAAAGTGATAGCAATACGGCGAGTACCGGCTAATGAGCCTGTTGGTTATGGTGGCCGTTGGCAAAGTGACAAAGATACTATGTTAGCGGTGGTGGCGATGGGGTACGGCGATGGCTATCCTCGACACGCAAAAAACGGTACGCCGGTGATTATTAAAGGGCAACGTTTTGGGATTGTAGGAAGTGTATCGATGGACATGATCACAGTTGATATCGGTGATAATCAAGCACACGTGCAAATTGGCGATGAGGTTGAAATGTGGGGACCAAATTTACCTGTAGAAGAAGTTGCTATGTACGCAGATACTATCCCTTATGAGTTGCTTTGTAACGTCACGCCTCGTGTCAGTTACGAATATTTGAATGCGAAAAAGTAACCACCTCTGTGGCGCGGTACTCTATCAGTAAATTGGATTTTAACTATGTGGTTCCAAAAGACAATTTTGCTTAAAGCACCTAAAAGAGGCTTTCATTTGATCACCGATGAAATAGCAAGGCAGTTACCTGAGATACAGCAATTCCAAGTTGGCCTTTTGCATCTTTTTATCCAGCACACGTCGGCGTCATTGGCGATTAATGAAAATGCTGATCCATCTGTAAGACAAGATTTAGAAAGCCACTTTAATGTATTGGCACCAGAAAACGCCCCTTATTATATCCATACTTACGAAGGGCCGGATGATATGCCAGCCCACATAAAGTCAACATTAATTGGTAACAGTCAAAGCATCCCAATCAATAATGGTAGGCTAGCTTTGGGTACATGGCAGGGGCTGTATTTGTGTGAGCATCGGGACTGCGCATCAACGCGAACTATTATAGCTACCTTACAAGGTGAGTAGTCTATAAAGTATCAAAACTCACCTCAATATTGGCGTTGCCATCAGGGGATGTGAAGGGCATGATAATTTTGGCACCGTCGCATTGATGCGTAATAGTATGGTTTTTGCCAGACACAACAATAGGGGTGGCCATCTCAAATTCATAGCCTTTCTCACCTAACAAGTTTTTAGCACCACCAGTTACCATATTGGTGATTTCACCAACCATATCAGTGACTTCTTCATTGATACCGTCAGGTCGTTCTCCTAGCATTCTTTCCATGATGGCCAAAGCTAGGCTCTCATCGAAAGTAATTGAAAAAGACCCTTTAGTTTGTGGGCCTACCATGCCTATCAAGCCTGAAACGTCACCTTGCGCCACTTCATCTTTTTTTATTTTAGGTTTGCCAGGCGTTAACTCCGTTTGGGCCATGGTAGCCAATACATTGATTAAAGACGATAAAAAAGGGTTTATAAACTCTACCTTCATATGACTTCCTTAAATACATATTATTTTAGAGACAGTATTTTAGTGTAGTGTGATTTGTGCTCAGATGCACTTTAGTCTTTGCACTTTTCACATTTGCCATGGGCTTCGATTGTTTGAGCACTGACAATGAAACCTTGCTCTGCCGCTAAATTATTTAGTTCATGAGAGATAACACTAGAATGTAGCTCTTCAACATTACCACAGGTATCACAAATTAGTAGTTGCACAGGATGAATGTGGTCAAAGTGCTGACACAACATGAATGAATTGGTGCTTTCTATTTTGTGGATGAAACCAAGTTCAGCTAAAAAATCCAAGGCCCTGTAAATGGTTGCAGGTTTAGCTGCCGCTTCGGTGACTTTTAGCTCCTCTAATAAGTCATAAGCACCAACACCACCTTGTTTACTAGCGAGAAGACGAAATACTTTCTCACGAATAGGCGTAAACCTAGCGCCACGATTGTCACATACTTGCTTTGCTTTGTTGATCAGTAACTCTACATTCATTATTCTAACCCTTACTCTTGCCCCCAAATACTAACATATTCTTTTTAATAGTCTTATATTCATAGTCAGTTATTGTAAAAAAGCGCTCAAACTCTTTGAGTTACTCTAGGTGTGGCAAGCCTATCCAGTTCTCAAAGTCTTTACTTGGCATAGGTTTACCCAATAAAAACCCTTGTCCTACATCACATCGATAGAGTTCTAATGTTTTTAATTGCGATAACGTTTCTATCCCTTCGGCAATAACCCTAAGGCCAAGACTGTGTGACATGGTAATAATGGAATTAACTAATTCACTGGCTTCTCGGTTATTAGATAAATCAGCGATAAAGCTTTGATCTATTTTTAAGATATCAAATGGATATTGGCGCAAGTAATTGAGAGACGAATAACCTGTGCCGAAGTCATCCATCGAGATCACTAAACCTAGCTGATGCAGGCTTTTCAGCGCATTTCTCACACTCTCATCTCCCGAGAGCAAAACGCCTTCAGTGATCTCTAATTCTAACAGTGATGCGGGGATCTCAGCTTGTTCTATATACCGTGTTATGTCACTAATGAGATTGCAGTCTTTAAATTGACGAGGGGATAGATTGACAGCAATCTTGAAAGGCTTGTTAAGCTTTTGAAACCATTTTTTTGCTTGTTTTATGGCTGTTTTAAGCACAAACCTGCCTATTTCGACTATTTCTCCGTTACTTTCTGCAAGGGGTATAAATTCACTGGGTGATACGCTGCCAAGAGCACTATTATGCCAGCGTAGTAAAGCCTCAGCGCCAATTAGCTCATTTGTTTTTATATCAAACTGAGGTTGGTAATAAACTTCAAACTCCCCTAAATCCAAAGCATGGCGCAAATGCTCTTCAAGTAGCAGTCGACGGCTTAAGTCTTGGCTCATTTGTTCTGTGAAAAAAGAAAAGGTGTTACGGCCTTGTTGTTTGGAATGATACATCGCAGAGTCTGCTTTACGCAGCAATTCGCTGGGGGAGTCACCATCATGAGGGTACAGTGCAACGCCTAAGCTCAGCGAGATGCTAAACTCTCGTTTATCAACTTTTAGCGGCGTGTGAAACTTGCGGACCAGATTTGCCGCAATAGGTTGTGCATCTAGAGGAGTATGTAAGTTGCTCAACAAAATAACAAACTCATCTCCTCCTAGTCGGGCAACGGTATCTTCTAAGCGTAAAGCATTTTGTAAACGTTTAGCCGAAGCTATCAGTAACTTGTCACCTATTTCATGACCTAAAGAGTCATTTACTTTTTTAAAGTCATCCAAATCGATGAACATAACCGCAATAAGCGTTTTGCTGCGAATGGCTTCTTTTATTTGCTGAGTAAGGCGCTCCATAACTAAAAAGCGGTTGGGAAGATTTGTTAGCGTGTCGAAAAATGCATGATGAAATATCATTTCCTCTTGGCGCTTTCTTTGCGTGATTTCTCTAACCACAATCACGATATTTTCAGTAAATGGCATAGGAGATAAGCGCGCTTCAAAAAACTTAGACTGGTTGTCAACAGTCAGTGGATATTCCATACACATTAACTGTTCACTCGCTCTGGTATCAAAGATAGCGCGTTGGAAGTGTTTAGATGCCGAGTCTGGCAATAGCTCGGTAATATTGCAACCAACTAACTTTTTTTGTTCAGTATAAAGCGCATTCTCGTTGCCGCTGTGAAATTCAATGACTTTACCCTGAGAGTCAATCACAAAGAATAGGTCTGGCAGGGCCTTGAAGATACTCTCTAGCAAGCCATGTTTTGAGAGTGCGAATTGCTCCGCTGCTTTTTGTGAAGCTATTTTCTCTTCTAAGCTATATGCCACGTTGTTAAAACAGTCTGCCAACTGTTTTAGCTCCCCCCGGCCTTTAATGTTTGCTCTGTAGTTTAATTGCAGTGCTTGTAAGTGCCTCCCAACGTCAATAAGGTGATTAATGGGTTTGTGAATAAAGAAATACACAAATAACGCGATAAATAGCAGTAAACTGAGTAGATATAAAGCGACTATAGCGCTTTTGCTCAAAGATAAATCAATCAAGTTTTGTACATCAAGGGCTATGCTGTATCTGGCATAAATTATTCCCTCACCACGATTTTTAATGGAGAGTGGATAATAAACATCGAATAAGTACTTATCGCTATCGTAATTGATTGCTATTGATCTTGTGCGCTTTATGTTTGCTATAACTTCTGGTGATATGGGTAAGTCTAAAGCTTGGTAGTGCAAACCTGCTAACTCACGTTGTGGTGCCACTATAATTAAACCCGATTGATCAACTGCGACGATATTTTGATAGTTAAGGCTGGTCATTTTTGTGTTGATGGCAAATTGTGTATTTACGAGGTTATTATTTACCAGTTCTTGTTCTAATTCGGCGGCCAGTGCAGGAAGCTCTCTATTTAAAGATGTGTGGCTACTTTCAATTAATGTATCTAACTGTGCATTGTAGGTATAAATAGTTGTAACGCCAGAAAACGTAAAGAAAATTAAAGTGGCCAGCATGCTGAGCCAAAATTTAATATTAATTGAATATAGCGGTTTCATAATGCAAGGTCATGCGCTCTAAGTTGAGTGTGTGCTGTTTGTTAAAAGTAAACACCACCGATATTTTTGCCTATGTGAATGCCCTTTAAGTCTAGACTAATATATTGAAAAGTAAGCGTTCTGAAAGCTGCTATATCAAAAATAAACACTATGTGACCTTGGTGATCTATAAAAAGCGCTGATAATATCCTTGCACTTCAAATAATTGATTGTGGCAATAGGGTCATTATTTAACAGATTATAAGTTAGCCACAATCACACCTTATAAGGAACATTATGCAAATTGATCTTCATTTTGGAATGACTTGGGTTGTAGCGCGCTGTGCAGGTTTCAATACCCAGCAAGCGCAAATCATCGCGTATGCGTCGCAATATGTAGATGATGCAACTAACCAAGGCCACATCAAATTTGATAACGGTGCGACATATACTCGCATAACGACGGCTCACAAAATGTTAGATTATCGAAATCTGCAAAAACTCAAAAATAGGCAGGTTTGGATCCCATTCCACTTTTTACCTGGAAATGGCGGATTACCAGCAGGCAGCAACCCATCGGGTAGCTTTATTCGTAAGCTCGTTTGTAAACCGAACTCTTATGTTGCCAAGGATATGATCAGTGAGTGTATTGCCAATCGTCATCGGCCATACGCTTTGCATCTACTGGGAATTACCTCCCATGTATTTATAGATACTTGGGGGCACCAAGGGTTTGCTGGTGTTCAGCATGATATAAATCATGTTCGAGATATCAAAGATCATAATGGCAAAATAGATGTGCATTGGACACAGAAGGTAGCAAATTACTTTAAAGATATGATTCAAGATGATATTCCAAGCCTTGGGCATGGACAGGCTTTGTCGAATCCAGATTTGCCTCATCAACATTGGAGTTACACCAATGGCTTTGGAGAACAAGTTGAGCGTAACAATCCAATCGACTTTTTAGAAGCAGCCAATGAATTATGTAAAGTTTATCAACTGTATTTAGGCCTATCACAAACAGGTCTCAGTGAGTCGCAAAAAGAAAAGATTATGCAATGCTACCAAGATTTTAAAATGGATTGCGGCGAAGCGCGTCTAGCGTTGTGGTTAGAGGCTATCAGCAACGATGAGTTTGGTTTGGGAGCATGTCAGCTATCTTATATCCCCAAAGGCACTGGCTCTTGGAAGCATAAAGCATTGGCAACAGAGCTTGTCGAGGGGGATGAAGATGAATACAAATTTAGCCGGGAATTTTTAGCATCAGATTGGAAACTGTTTCATGATGCGGCAAAGCAGCACCGTCTAAACATTGTCGATGTAATACTGCCCCGTTACGGCATTTGTGTGGGTTAAGCTAAACTGGCATCGCATGCGTGTGGTGCCATTTTCAATTTTTTTTTAGAAAGTTGTGGTATATGCAAAAATAGCTTTGCATATAATGTTTAATAAAATGCGGGAGCTTACTATGAAGAGAAAAATGGTGGCCCCTCCCAGACTTGAACTGGGGACCTAACGATTATGAGTCGTGTGCTCTAACCAACTGAGCTAAGGGGCCATACTTGAGATAGGATAAAAGAGTATTTATATCCTTGAAAGCGGGTTGCAGTATAAAAACTTTTAAAAGCCTTGTCACTAGCAAATGCCATAAATTTAACTATCTATAAATCAAATGATTAAATTTAGACCAAATTGGCGTGTTTTTTAAATAGAGACAATAAAAAGCCGACTATCGTCGGCTTTCTTATTTTTGCTTATAAACCTAACTTTTTCTCTAGGTAGTGGATGTTTGTACCACCACTTTGGAAATTTTCATCCGCTAAAATTCTCTTATGTAGCGGCGTGTTAGTTTTAATACCATCAATTACTAGCTCGTTTAACGCATTACGTGCACGGGCAATCGCAACATCGCGGTTTTCACCATAAGTGATCAGCTTACCAATCATTGAATCATAATAAGGTGGTACAGTGTAATCAGCATAAATATGGCTATCCCAGCGAATACCTAAGCCACCAGCAGGGTGGAAACGGGTAATTTTACCTGGAGATGGAATGAAGCTTTCTGGGTCTTCGGCATTGATACGACATTCAATTGCATGACCACGGATCACTACATCATTTTGTGTAATCGACAAAGGCTGGCCTGCGGCAATCTTTAATTGCTCTTTGATCAAGTCTACGCCAGTAACCATTTCAGTTACAGGGTGTTCTACCTGAATACGAGTATTCATTTCGATGAAGTAGAATTCGCCATTTTCGTATAAAAACTCAAATGTACCTGCACCACGATAGCCAATTTCGATACAGGCACGTGTACAGCGATCACCGATAAACTTACGCATTTCAGCAGTGATACCTGGAGCTGGCGCTTCTTCAACTACTTTTTGGTGACGGCGCTGCATTGAACAGTCACGCTCACCTAAGTGAATAGCATTACCTTGACCATCAGCTAATACTTGTACTTCGATATGACGAGGGTTTTCTAGGAACTTTTCCATGTAAACCATGCCATTGCCGAAGAATTGTTTAGCTTCTTGCTGTGTTAATGCAATTGAGTTAACCAATTCAGCTTCGCTGCGAACAACACGCATACCACGGCCGCCGCCGCCGCCAGCTGCTTTGATGATCACAGGGTAGCCAATACGCTTGGCGATTTGGACGTTGCGATCATTGTCTGCTGTTAGCGGGCCATCAGAGCCTGGCACACACGGTACACCCGCTTTGCGCATAGCTTCAATGGCAGATACCTTGTCACCCATTAGGCGAATAGTGTCACCACGTGGGCCGATGAAAATGAAGCCACTTTGCTCTACTTGATCAGCAAAGTCGGCATTTTCTGATAAGAATCCGTAACCAGGGTGAATCGCTACTGCATCAGTTACCTCAGCTGCCGCGATAATACGTGGAATATCTAAGTAACTTTCAGATGCGGCAGGTTTGCCGATACAGATGGTTTCGTCCGCAAGAAGTACGTGCTTTAGATCGCGATCAGCAGTTGAGTGAACTGCTACCGTTTTGATCCCAAGCTCCTTGCAGGCACGCAATACGCGAAGTGCTATTTCACCTCGGTTCGCAATGACTACTTTATCTAACATAGCGTTTGCCTTCTTATTGCGTGATTATTCGATGATGAATAGTGGTTGGTCAAACTCAACTGGTTCGCCATTTTCAACAAGAATAGCTTTAACCACACCTGCTTTATCTGATTCGATTTGGTTCATCATTTTCATCGCTTCGACGATACATAACGTGTCACCAACGTTTACTTTTGAGCCAACTGCAACATAGGCAGGCGCTTCAGGAGACGCCGCTGCATAGAAAGTACCAACCATAGGTGAAAGTACCTGATGACCAGTAGGTGCTGCTGGCGCAGATTCAGCGGCTGGCGCTGCAGGAGCCGCCGCAGGTGCAGGAGCCGCTGGAGCTGGCGCTGCATAATGCTGAGGCTGAGCTACAACCGGTGCATTGCTATAACGATTAATACGTACTGACTCTTCACCCTCGGTGATCTCAAGTTCAGCAATACCTGATTCTTCTACTAATTCGATAAGTTTTTTGATCTTGCGAATATCCATAATGACCCGCCTGTTAGTTAATTTGAGTTAATTTTGTCGTGCAACTTGCTCACAGCAGCTTGCAGTGCCGCCTGATAGCCAATTGCGCCTAATCCACATATCACCCCTTGCGCCACGTCAGAAAAATAAGATTTATGACGAAAGGGTTCACGTGCATATACGTTACTTATATGCACTTCATAAAAAGGTATATTTACACTTAGCAATGCATCTCGCAGCGCAACACTGGTGTGCGTAAAGGCTGCGGGGTTAATGATGATGGCATCAATCTTTTGCCATGCATCATGAATCTTATTAATAAGCTCTGCTTCGCTATTACTTTGTAAATGCGAGAGTGTGGCACCGAGTTGTTGAGCATGTTCATCTAGAGATGCCATTAGCTCATCAAGCGTCAGTGTGCCATAGGTTTGAGGCTCACGACGGCCAAGCATATTAAGGTTTGGCCCATTTAAGACTAAAATCTTTAACTTTGCGGTCATAATCCGTGAAAATCCCCAAAATCGAAATAAACTAAGTGTCTATAAAAAAGATAGTATCTAAATTAAGCGCTTTAAACCAAAATAGCAACTTTTTCTCACTTTCTGTGGGCATTATAGATATTTCGAGGTAAATAGCAGCAAAATACTGGTCTAATCAGAGAGGATACACTGGCTAAAATTAGCCAGTGTACACATAATCGGGATTATTTTACTTGTTCACGCACCTTTTTAAGGTGTGAAGAGAAGGGAGCAGGCCCCATAAAGCCTGTAATTCGCAGATCTGACAGCTCATCACCTTGTTTATTAAAAAACAACATTGTAGGTAGACCAAAAACATTGAACTCTTTCATGATTTCGATACTTTTCTCGTCATTTTGCGTTAAATCTAGCTTTAATAATGAGAAATTTTGGAACTGAGCTTGGACTTCTGGTTCAAAAAATGTGTATTTTTCAAACTCTTTACAGGCTACACACCAATCTGCGTAGAGATCAACGATGGCTATTTGACCATTATCGTTGGCTTTATCAATTGCCGCTCTGAGGGCATCTAAATCCTCAACAAGCTGAAATTTCTTCACGCCTTGTGCTTGCTGGGTAATATTGATTGTTTTAGCCGGCCAAATCAGCTGTTTGCCTACCAGTAATGAAGTTACCAGCAATAACGATGCAGTTCCCCATAGGATTGTTTTGAATACACTGGTACTTTGCTGGCTTTGCCAATGATGAAGATACAAGGCCGTAGCAAGCATAAGGCCGCTTGCCAACCACAGTATGATGTTAAAATCGAGGATCCGTTCGAGTAAAATAAGTGGCACCACAAGCATAATAAAGCCAAACAGTATTTTTACTTGCTCCATCCAAGCGCCTGCTTTGGGCAGTAGCTTGCCACCTGATGTGCCAAGCAGTAGTAGCGGTAACCCCATGCCTAAGCTCAATGCATAAAGGGTAATGCCTCCAATAAAGTAGTCGCCACTTTGCGCAACATATAATAGTGCGGCCGAAAGTGGTGCGGTGGTACAAGGGGAAGCAATTAACCCAGATAGCACGCCCATGGCGAATACACCAAGGTAATTACCGCCTTTCTGTTGATTACTGATAGCGGTTAGTTTATTCATTAGGCCACTAGGCAGCTTGATCTCGTACCAACCGAACATGGCCATTGCCAATAAAACAAATAACAGACTAAAACTGATCAGTACGGCCGGGTGTTGAATATAGCCTTGTACTTGCCCCCCTAATGCCGCAACGACTAAGCCAAGCAGTGCGTAGGTCACGGCCATGCCTTGTACATACACAAACGACAAGCTAAACGCTTTTTTGGTAGAGAGCCCCTGTTGACCTGCGATCAGACTAGATAAAATAGGGAACATAGGGAATACACAGGGAGTAAATGCAAGGCCAACACCCACCATAAAAAAGATGGCTAAATTGGTCAGCAAGCTTTGATTTGCGAGGCGCTCGGTAAAAGATAGCGCTTGGTCATCGTTATTTGTGTTGACAGCTTGCGCTTTGTCAACAGATACAGTGCTGTTGGCATTAGTTGCACCTTCCACCATCGCCAGTGGCGATAGCGGGATGGTGATCACTTCGGGTGGATAGCATAGGCCTGCTTCGGCGCAGCCTTGGTAGCGAATTTTCACCACTGCATTGTCGCTGATATTGCTAAGCTTAGAGACGACTGAAAATGAATTGAAGTAAACTTCGGTTCTACCAAAAAATTCGTCTTCAATTTCTTCGCCTTTGGCATACTCAGGCACCGTTATGTCAGCCCCTTTGGCGATAATTTCGAGTTTCTTCTTATATAGGTAGTAACCCGGCGCGATATCCCAGCCAGTAAATAAAATATTGCCCTGTTGGTCAAAGTCAAACTTAAAAGCTTCTTTAACAGGTAAAAAGGTATCCTGTTTAGGGGCGATTAAGCTATCGAGAATATCGTTGTTTGCACTTGCAGGTAATAGCCATATAAGTGAAAAAATAAATAGCAGTGTACGCATTAATTAAGTACCTCATCCATCCAGTGAAAATAAGCTAAATTGCCACCAGTTACGTCTAATACCTGAATTTCAGGTACTTCGTAGTTGTGTAGCTCTTTGATAGTGCTGATCACTTTGCTTAATTTATCTGCTTTGGTTTTTATGAATAACTTTGTTTCTGTTTGTTGTACAACTTCGCCTTGCCACATATAAACAGACTCAATGGTAGGTAAAATATTGACGCATGCAGCCAACTTTAAGGTAACAAGTTGCTTGGCAAGTAAACTTGCATTTTGCTGATTATCGCAGGTGGTCATAATTATTTTGTACTGGGGAGCCATGCTCTTATACCTTCACAAAGAATAAACTTTCGCCATAGTAGCTCAAACTAATACCTATCCCAAGTGTCTATAGATGAAAGCAAAATTGCGGTTAAACAGCCGATGGTGTTGTTTGTGCTTGAAATGAGACCGAATGACCCATATTTAAGTTTCATTAACTTAGGAGAAAGTATGTTTCGTATTTTATTTGTACTGTTTATTGTGGTGCCCATCATTGAAATTGCACTGCTGATCCAAGTGAGTGACATTATTGGTGGCGTTGCAACGATTGCGTTAGTGATTTTAACCGCAATTTTCGGTGCAAAATTGGTGAAACAGCAGGGTTTAAATGCCTATAGTAACGTTCAAGGTCAAATGGCACAGGGGCAAATGCCTGCTACTGAATTGTTTACGGGATTATGTGTGATCATCGCTGGGGTGTTATTAATGACGCCGGGGATCATGACTGATGTGTTAGGGTTTATGTTACTTACCCCAGCTATTCGCGGGCAATTGGCAAAAGCATTGATGAAACAAGTCACAGTTAAGATGCAATCAAGCATGTATCAGTCAAACAGCACTTTTACGCATTCCAATAAAGCGTCTGAGCCGTTTGAACATAACGGCGAAACGCATTTTCAAGATAAAGATCACGCACCGAACACCATTGAAGGTGAGTACCAAAGAAAAGATTAAAAAATTTTCACTTTTTTACTTGGGTTTTAAAATTGTCACCCCCATAAATGATGGCAACTGAATTTTTAAGAATTTTTCTGTAGTTGTTCAGAAACTGTTAGGAGAACATAACAAATGAACATTCGTCCTTTACATGATCGCGTAATCATCAAGCGTCTTGAAGAAGAAACAAAATCTGCTGGCGGTATCGTTTTAACTGGCTCTGCGGCAGAGAAGTCAACTCGTGGTGAAGTTATCGCTGTAGGTAATGGCCGCGTATTAGACAATGGTGAAGTAAGAGCGCTTGAAGTAAAAGCAGGCGACACCGTGCTATTTGGCTCTTATGTTGAAAAAACTGAAAAGATCGAAGGTCAAGAGTACCTGATCATGCGTGAAGATAACATTTTGGGCATTGTAGGCTAATCCTACTTTTCTTTTTTCAAATTAACCAAATTTAATAGGAATTTAAACAATGGCAGCAAAAGAAGTTTTATTTGCAAACGATGCTCGCACTAAGATGCTAGCGGGTGTAAACATTTTAGCAAATGCAGTACGTGTAACACTTGGTCCAAAAGGCCGTAACGTAGTTTTAGACAAATCATTTGGCGCACCAGTGATAACCAAAGATGGTGTATCTGTAGCAAAAGAAATTGAACTTGAAGACAAGTTTGAAAACATGGGCGCACAAATGGTTAAAGAAGTTGCATCTAAAGCAAACGATGCAGCGGGTGACGGTACAACAACTGCAACTGTACTAGCACAATCTATCGTAAACGAAGGCTTAAAAGCGGTTGCTGCGGGTATGAACCCAATGGACCTGAAGCGCGGTATCGACAAAGCAGTAATTGCTGCTGTTGCTGAACTTAAAGCGCTATCAGTACCATGTGCAGACACTAAAGCAATTGCACAAGTTGGTACAATTTCAGCGAACTCTGACAGCGAAATCGGTGACATCATTGCTAATGCAATGGAAAAAGTGGGCCGTGAGTCTGGCGTAATTACTGTTGAAGAAGGTCAGTCGCTAGAAAACGAACTAGATGTTGTTGAAGGTATGCAGTTTGACCGTGGTTACCTATCACCTTATTTCATCAACAACGCTGAAAAAGGTGCGGTTGAACTAGATAACCCACACATTCTACTAGTTGATAAGAAAATCTCTAACATTCGTGAACTATTACCTACGTTAGAAGCGGTGGCTAAAACCAGCAAACCACTACTTATCATCGCTGAAGACCTAGAAGGCGAAGCGCTTGCAACTCTAGTTGTAAACAACATGCGTGGTATCGTGAAAGTGGCTGCGGTTAAAGCGCCTGGCTTTGGCGACCGTCGTAAAGCAATGCTACAAGACATCGCTATCCTAACTGGCGGTACAGTTATCTCTGAAGAGATCGGTCTAGAGCTTGAAAAAGCAACTGCTGAAGACTTAGGTACTGCCAAACGCGTTGTGATCACTAAAGACGACACAACTATCATCGATGGTGCTGGTGAGCAAGAAGCTATCGACGGACGTGTATCGCAAATCAAAGCACAAATCGAAGAAGCAACGTCAGACTACGACAAAGAGAAACTACAAGAGCGCATGGCAAAACTTGCTGGTGGTGTTGCAGTTATCAAAGTTGGCGCAGCAACTGAAGTTGAAATGAAAGAGAAGAAAGACCGCGTAGAAGATGCATTACATGCAACTCGTGCAGCGGTTGAAGAAGGTGTGGTACCTGGTGGTGGTGTTGCTCTTGTACGTGTAGCAAGCAAGCTTGCTGATTTACGTGGCGACAACGAAGATCAAAACCACGGTATTAAAGTTGCACTTCGTGCGATGGAAGCACCACTTCGTCAAATCGTATCAAACGCAGGTGACGAAGCATCAGTTGTTGTAAACAACGTTAAATCAGGCGAAGGTAACTATGGTTACAACGCTGCAAACGGCGAATACAACGACATGATCGAAATGGGTATTCTTGACCCAACGAAAGTAACACGCTCTGCACTACAGTTTGCGGCATCAGTAGCGGGTCTTATGATCACCACTGAAGCAATGGTTGCTGAAGTACCGAAAGATGACAGTGCGCCAGATATGGGCGGCATGGGCGGCATGGGTGGTATGGGCGGTATGATGTAGTAAAAATCGGTCCAAATCGCTTTTTAGAAAAACCCTAACACATTGATGTTAGGGTTTTTTTGTCTGAAATATGCTAAAGCGCCTTCATTTTAGGGGTATAAAGTGGGGTATTGATTTAACGCCCATGCGTCTCTTTAAAAAGAAGTTCAAATTAAGTAGCTAGTGTCAAATAGGCGCGGCTTTCTACCGTGCTCTTATTCCTACATAAGTTACTTCAGCTCAACAAGATCTATATAAAACGAAAGCCACTAGTTAAAAAACAAACAATTGCAAATGTTTAAATTTATGTTTACTTTAGTGACGCAATGTAAATTCAATAAGGAAATTAAATATGAAAAAACATGCACTTTCGCTTTCTCTTTTCTCAATTCTAGCTTCAACGCATACTCTTGCCATTGCCCACGACTTGGAAAATGCAGGGCAGGTTAAAAAATTTATAAATAACGCTTTAAACATCCCTGTTATAGCCAAACAAACTAAACGCTTTGCTGGCGAGGCTATTCAGTCTGAAACTGTTGAGGCGATTACACCGCGATGTCCAACACTGTCTACAGGTAACCTATATACACTTAGCGACTCTAACGCTGGCGATAATATTTGTTACCATTTTGAAATTACTGAAAGAAGTAAAACTACGGCTTTGTTGGTCGGTCAATCTCAAGGAACGAATGTTAACTTAAGTATCATCAAACATAATCCTGATAATACGTTTACAGCCATTGGTAGTTCAGCAAATCCTGATAACCAAGACGAAGTTGTTTTAGCACTTACAGAGCCTGGGCACTACTACTGGTTTATGGAAGTTATAGAATCAGACGGTGCTGCATATAACTTCGGTGCGGCAGTTGCTAACAACCTTGATTCTTACGAGTTTAACGATACAGTGGCTTTATCAACAGTACTGCCAGACAGGCAGAATTCGATTGTTGGTAATATGGACAGTATTAACGATGTAGATTATTACCAATTTACTGCGGTTAGAGGACAAGATTTATCACTGAGTTTTTTTGATGGTTTAAGTGATGAATATGTTATTGAAATTTATAATAGCGGATGGGTACCTATAACACCTAATACCTATCAAATTATTTCTAACTTACAAGAAAACCAGTCAATTAATTTAAGAGTCAGCGCGAATAAAGCATTACCTGCTAACCCAGAAAATAGCTATACGCTAAATATTGCATCTATAGTTGCGTCTTTTAGCAACCATGTTATTACGGGTGAGAATAACGTTAATCGCATTCCCTATTCGGCAAGAAACTACTCAGGTCCATATCTTACAACACAAGCATATAGACAGTTAAACTGGTCGTTGGTGCTTAAAGATACAACAGGTGCACCAATTGAAGGTGCTGTCGCACAATTCACTTTTATTAAGAATGTCACTGATGCGCAGAACACTTTGACAACTTACAAAGTAAACTCCGATAGCAACGGGGCTATCTCAGAACAGATCAGCCTAAGTGCTTGTAATCCAAATGTCACTGGCATTGAACACACAGAATATAGTTTTGGCTATAAAAATGAATGGCGCTCTGATGTTGAAGTGGGTCTATGGCGAATAGACATTCCAACAAACAGAGGTGTAGATGAGGAAGGTAGATTAGATACCATAGGCATTGGCGGTGACAATGTACCTTATGTTTACTTTGGTCACATTTGTGATCAAGACCTGATCTCTAGCAACCCATCATAACGATACGAGGGCTTCTATGATGTTTAGAAGCCCATTGCCTCTCAGTATTTACTTGCTTTACTACTCAGTTGCGCAGAAATATTATCGTGTAACTTCATCCAGTTACTTTCATAACCCCATGCACTTTTAAACTCATCATCGGCCTTTGAACTGTCTAGTATATCTTTAAGATCAAAAACTTGAGAAAAGTTTTCCTCGTTAACGTCATACCTTGCCCAGCCACGTACTTCCATATCAATGTTCTTTAAATAGCTGGACTTAAACTCATTCGCAGTGGCAACAAATTCATCGTTGTTATTGAGCGTTTGTTCTACCAATGTTCGCTCATCTTCCGTTAAAGAACCCGTAACTTGTAGTTCGCCAGATTCCGTTATCGAAATGCCCCAGTCTTTATTTGCTAGCTGTGGTTGCTGTTCATTAAGCTCAGACACAATACTTTTGTATTGCTTAGTCATTCGTTCAACTGACTGAGAAAGATCTCCGCTTGGTGTGTATAGGTGAACGGTTGCAAGTGCGATATCATCCAGTGCTTCATCTACCTTTTTTGTTACAACTTCATCGTTAGATGATATAGAAAGGGGTCGATCATAAGTTGGTGTAGGATCTTTGACTGAGTTTTTATGATAGACGTCAGCAAGCATGCCTAGTTTATTTGACAGTTCAGCTTTATTGCTTTGTGGTGACGCTTGCTCTTTATTGGCGAGAGAAGCGGCGGGTTGTATCAAGCTACCACCTTGTGTACCAATTTTCATACTTTTTTCCTTGTATGTTTCAATCTAAACTTGTTATCGACACGTTAAGTATTCTCTTTAACATATTCAACTATAGAACCAAAAAATACAAAGTCGATTGTTAACTCATATATTCACGTGTTGGCTGAGGCACTTTCAACAACCAATCATGCTTTAAGCTGCCGAAGAAGCGTTCTACAACAGCGTTATCCCAACAAGCACCCACATCTCCCATGCTGGCCCG
>NZ_JAAUWV010000058.1 GCF_014694405.1 Pseudoalteromonas sp. S16_S37 | reverse complement strand
CCATTGGCACGTGAAAATCAAACAACAAAAACGTTAGATGGTTAACCGAATCTAAAGATAGCAATCCAAATTGAACAACCTCAGTTTTTTGAAAAACCGAGATTTTCAGAATCGACTAATTAAGTGGATTGAGATAATCGGCCTATATCGGTTTAGACAGTACTTTTAGCATTAAAGCAGCAGAGCTTTGACTGATCTCAATGCGCTGCATCTCATCCATTCGCGTTTGATTGTAAGGCGCTTCTAGCATGTTTGGCAGCAACTTGGGAGCCTCACCATAAAGCGCTTTGTAAAACAGTATTGCGCTGAAGTAAGTTCCTAACGGGGAAGGGTGGGAATTATCATCAGCGTACAATCTAACATTATTGGATTGTTGAGCTAAATGTTGCCAATATTGCCCAACCGTTACCACTTTGGCACCTGAAGCATCACTTAGTGATTGATAAAGCGCATTGGTTTTTTCAGCCATATGTGGGATAAACTCTTCAAACTGAGCCTTAAGCGTTTTATCTTTTAAGTTAGTTACCCACGTGGGAGTGCCGTTATAAGCCCATGTATTAAAGAGTAAAGCTGTTGCGCCTTGCTGTTTTATTAAATCAACAAACTTAATGCCGTACTCCAGCGTTTTTTCTGGGTGTTCCAATGCACTACCGCTGGCATCTTGAAGCACAACATAGTCCCAGTTCTTAGACAAAATAAGTTTTTGGGCATCACCAGAGTGCCAATGTTGGTAAAGCGAGGTACCATTTTTGATCTGTGCAGCATAAGTAAGCTGCTTATTATTTGCTGTTGCGATTTTTTTTAGCACTGAAGGTAAATGGTTGGCACCAGTAAAGCTGTTACCAATAAAAAGTATGTTCGTTGTGCCTTGGGCATAGTTATTGTTGGCAAAAACAGCATTAGAGTAAATTGCTATTGCTAATAGGATTAGACGTATTACATGACTCATTGATACACCTCCTTATTTAAGAGCTTTTGGCTTTTTGAATTTGTACACAAACCTATCGGTAAGACCTTTTGTATTTGTTTGCCATACATCCTGTTGGTAATCATCATTGGGATTGGCCAAAGCACTAGAAGATTGCTCTAAGATAAAGCCGGCATTAAGTATTTCGTTTAATACAAAGGTATTCTCAATGCGATGCAGTTTTTTGGTAGTTGACCTACCTGTGCCAGGTGCAGCATTGTGATCAATCACAATAAAGTAGCCATCATCTTTAAGCTTGTTATAAATCGAAGCGAGTAGTTGCTGTCTGTTCAATTCGTCTTTGTTAACTAGGTCATGGTAGTTGAGCGCGGTAAATATTCTATCTGCCTGAACGGTCAAATCACTGAGATCAAGTTCTTGTAACTCAGTTATATTTTTAAATTTACTCAGATCTCTATCTGCGAGTTTAGCTTTGACTGCAAAGAGTTTGCCTGAGTTGTTTAGCACTCGGGCAAAAATATCTGTGTAGTAACCTCTACCTGCAATAAAATCAACCACAGTCATGTTGGGTTGTATATCAACGAGCGCAAGAATACGCTCGGGCTTTCTGTTTATATCTCGCAGCTTATCCGCTGTAGGTCTGTCATTTTGACTGAGTAAACTTGCAAAGTGATTAGCATGACTGGCAAGTGGCGAAATAAGGGCAGTCAAATAGCCCAAGGTTAAGATGGTTTTTTTCATAGTGTACTCCTGTTTAGTAACCAAGCACATTTATGACGAGTTACCTTAAGCGCCTCAATGCGTGGGTGAGTATATCTCCTTTATTATTTGATGATGATTTAATGATGTTATTTATTATCAATGAGTTAAATGCTATGTTGGCGAGCGATATTTTGGATATTAATTGGTGTAAAAATGACGGGTTTATTGCCAAATGTATTTTTTGTGGGCGACTACAAGGTAGAAAGGCTACTCAATCAAATTACGATTGGTGATGCAGTAATTGTTTTAGAGCCGCAAGTGATGGCTTTGCTGTGTTACTTTGCCAGCCATGCAGATGAAGTTTTATCCCGCCAACAAATAATGGCTGATGTTTGGTCATCGCAAGTGAGCGAAGGTGCCATCAATAGAGTGGTTGGTATTTTAAGAAAAGTACTGGCAGATAATGTAGAAGCACCCGAATACATTCAAACCGTAGCGAAGAAAGGCTATCGATTTATCGCACCAGTGCGCTTTGAATCAACAAAAGCCCATGCAACTATGAAAAACCAAGGCCTCATACTAGCGGGTCGCTCTTTAAACGCAAAATGGTTGTTATGGCTAAGTAGTGGGGTATTGCTGTTGTTTGCATTGCTCTTTTGGCGTGAAAGCCGCCATGGAGAGGCGATTAGAATCGATGCGCCAGTATTTGAACCTTTAACAAGTATTCCAGGGTTTGAGTATGATGCGTCATTATCTCACGACGAACAGTGGCTGGTTTATAGACACAGGCAAAACAGTACAGCACCTTATCATTTGTACTTAAAAAAATTAGCTACTCAGCAGACAATACAGCTTACCTTTTCTGCTTTTGATGACCGTGCGCCGTCATTTTCTCATGATAAAAGCAAAGTGGTGTTTTTTAGAAAGGGCAATGGTAAGTGTCAGCTTGATATTTTGCATCTAGACTCGCAGGCTCGCCCTATAAATACAGAAACGGTATACCAATGTGGTGCGGTTGAACACTATAGTAATGTGCAGTGGGCGCCCGATGGGCAGTCATTATATTTTACCGATAGGGAAAACAGTGCCCAGCCATATCAAATTTATCGCCTTAACCTCAATACATCAAAGCTCGATGAAGTGACCGCCAAAGAAGATAACTACTACGGAGATAATGAACTGGCATTGTCGCCAAGTGGAAAGCAGTTACTGTTTTTACGCAATAAATATTGGGGCAATAATCAGGTGTTTGTAAAAAACCTAGAGACCGGCGATGAAAAACGCATTGCGGAACTTGGTTTTTTAACTTGGAATCCAAGTTGGACGGCGGATGAGGGCTCAATTGTATTTAGTGATAATCGTATTGGAGGCAAGCTTAAGTTGTTAAATGTTGCGACTGGTGAAATTACGATGCTTTATCAATCGCCACAGGCAATCCATTACCCAGAGTTAAATGCCACAAACAACCAGATAATATACGCAACGCAAAGTGCATCGGTTGATTTATGGCAGCAAGATATCAGTGTAAACACGTTACCGAATGAGCAGACAACTAAACTCAAAATCAATTCTAGTCAGTTAGACGAACAGCCCGTGTATTCAAAAGATGGGCAATCATTACTCTTTTTGTCGAAGCGCAGTGGCGTAATGCAACTTTGGCTACACACTCAAAATGAGCTTAAAGCGATTTCGTCACTGCCCAGTGGTATACAAATAGATAGCTATGCATGGTCACCTAGCGGGTCACAGATACTTGTGGCATTGAGTGACAAACGTTTGTACCTTGTAGATATAAGTAAAGATACGGCCCAGAAAGTGCCATTGGGTGATGTGAGTGCCGCTTTTGCGAGTTTTTCACATGATGGTACCGCATTTTATTTCTCTTCAGACATGAGCGGTGATTGGCAGCTATGGCGCTATGAAATAGACAGTGGTGCGATGCGCCAGATAACTGACAAAGGAGGATATCAAAGCATCGACACAGCAAGTCACAATCAGATATTTTTTACCAAATATAGAAAGCCAGGTATTTGGCAGTTAGATATATCAACTAAGGCCGAACGATTGCTAATACCCGATGCAAATCGCGGTGATAACTTTACAGTTTGTAGTGATGATATTTATTATCTAACTCATAATCAGACGACTGATTTATGGCGATATAATCTAAAATCAGGGGAAAAAGTGCAGCTTAAAGATATGCCTACTACGGCACGATTGAAATTTGATTTAAAGAATAATTGCAAAACCTTGGTGTATTCATTTTGGGACAATGTAGAATCAGACATAGTTAAAATGAAGTTTTCTGGCTGATTTGACTGTGGCTATAAGTAGGGCTGAGCAGTTTTATTCAAATCGAAAGTGTATGGAATAGCTCTGTTGATAACAACGTCTACGGATCTGGATATAGATTTAGGGTAAATAATGGATATTAAAAATAAGATTTTAGGGCGCTATCTCGATTCAGCAAGTAATTTTAAATTCATACTTTTTATGCTGTTAATTATGTGGTTAGCACATATATTTAGTGCTTTAACTGGGATTCGATTAAGTCGGTTCGGCTTAGTGCCTTTAAGCGAGTCGCATCTTTTGGGTATAATCATTTACCCGTTTTTACACAGCGATTGGCAACATTTAATTGGTAATACCTTAGGTTTACTTATTAGTGGGTATTTGGCGAGCCAACTACCATGTTTTAAACGTGCAACCGCGGTTATTTTTATACTTACTGGTGCACTGGTTTGGCTATTTGCAAGCTATGCGAATCATATTGGGGCGTCTGGCATAGTGATGGGCTATTTTGGATTCATCATGGGCAGTGCGGTGTTTAGACGCAATATATTGAGCTTTTTGCTTGCTGCTGCTTTGCTGGCTATCACTCATTACTTTCAGATAAACCTATTTGGCACCTTGTTTTCGTTTGACGCCAGTACGAGTGTCTCAAGTCATTTGTTTGGTTTTATCAGCGGTTTTATCGCAGCATACGTTTATCGAAATAAACGGTCGTCTGTTAATAAAAATGTGACAATTTAAAAACGCACAAAAGAGTGTATGGCGGGCGAATCTAATGAGTCTTTACTGAGGTGGCTAATCGCCAAATAAAAACCCAAGTTATTAAACTTGGGTTTTTATCAATTAACATTCAATGATATTTACAGCCAATCCGCCTCGAGCGGTTTCTTTGTATTTGGTCTTCATATCATTGCCGGTGTCGAGCATGGTCTTAATTACTTTATCAAGAGATACCTTTTGCTCACCAGTACCGCGCATCGCCAAGCGAGACGCATTAATCGCTTTTACAGCGCCCATGGCATTACGCTCAATACAAGGTACTTGTACAAGTCCACCAACTGGGTCACAGGTTAGGCCAAGGTTATGCTCCATACCTATTTCTGCTGCGTTTTCGACGTTTACTACGTTACCGCCCATGATCTCGGTCAATGCACCTGCCGCCATTGAACAGGCTACGCCCACTTCGCCCTGACAGCCAACTTCAGCACCTGATATAGACGCATTTTTTTTATACAAAATACCGATTGCAGCAGCTGTAAGCAGATAGCGTGTTGCTATTTCTTCGTCTACTTCTTTGATAAAGGTGTGATAGTACATTAACACTGCCGGTAGGATACCCGCTGCACCATTCGTTGGTGCTGTCACCACACGGCCTCCTGCGGCATTTTCTTCATTCACCGCAAGTGCAAACAAATCTACCCAATCCATAGCTCGCAGTGGATCATTGCTATTTTCAACATTTAATTTTAAGTACAAGCTTGGCGCACGGCGTTTAACTTTTAAGCCTCCGGGTAAAATGCCTTCGGTACGTATACCACGCTCAATGCAAGCTTTCATTACTTGCCAAATATTGAAAAGTTCAGCTTTTATCTCTGCGGCAGATCGCAGCGTTTTTTCGTTCGCCATCATTAGCGAAGAAACACTTAAGCCAGACTCTTTACACAAGTGAAGCAGCTGTTCAGCTGTATCAAACGGAAATGGAGCTGGGTTTTGCTCACGGATATCAAGCGCCGCTTGCTTTTCTTGCTCAAACTGCTCATCAGTAACGATAAAACCACCGCCAATTGAGTAGTAGACTTGGCTATGTACTTTTTCTTTGCCACTCAGTGCAATGATCTCCATGGCATTAGAGTGCTTGGGTAGTGTTTTACGACGATGAAATACAATTGCCCCTTGCTTTGGAAACTTCACTTTGTGACTTTGATCAAGGTAGATAACTTGTTCTTGTTCGATTTTTTCTAAAATTTCAGGTACAGCATCAGCATCAATAGATTCAGGATCATAGCCCGCAAGTCCCAATATCACGGCTTTACCAGAACCGTGACCAATGCCTGTTTGTCCTAATGAGCCAAATAGCTCTACTTTTACTTCAGTTGTTTGCGATAACAAACCTTTGTCTTGTAGGTCTTTAACAAACAGTCTTGAAGCGCGCATTGGACCGACGGTATGAGACGACGAAGGGCCAATACCGATACTAAACATATCAAATGCACTAATCATATTTTTTACTCAACATTGCCTTTGAACGGGGGCACATCATAACGCTAAAACAGCACCTTGTAACCCGTTGTGCTACGAAATTGCTATGCCGTTTTGATTAATTGTATAAAGTTTTTGACTAAGCTGGCGGTAGCGCCCCAAAGTAATCCGTGCGGGGTAATAAAACCGGGTAGCTGGCGAGGTTTTCCAGCTAATTGCAGCTCGTATGTATACCAGTTTGATTCTCTGCTTAACTGTGCAATCGGTATAGTAAATGCGTGCTCAACTTCCGAGCTTTCGGTATGCCATTGGGTATGAGGTGCGAGTTTGGCAACCACCGGGAGTATGGTAAAACCCGTCAACGTAGAATGGATGCTTAACGTACCTAATGGGGTGATGTTATCTGTGCTGATCCCAAGCTCTTCTTGTGTTTCTCTGAGGGCTGTCTTAACTAAATCGGTATCTTCAGGCTCAGCCTTACCGCCAGGAAAACATAACTGAGAGGGGTGATGCTTGAGATAAGCTGCACGTTTACAAAACAGCAAAGCAGCTTGACCATGTTGTTCAATTAAAGGCATTAGCACAGCACTTGATTTTACCGATTGACGGGCAATAACGCGCGACTCGCTAGTTTGTAACGCGCTGATATGAAATCTTGTAATTACCTCATCTAATGTCACGTTTTGCTCTTAACTTACTAATATAGGTAAAATTTTATTTACCTTGTGATAGGTTTCTTGATACTCAAGCTCAGCTTTTGAGTCTGCCACGATACCGCCACCGGCCCAACAATGTATAGTGTCATTGTTGCATACTAATGTACGTATTGTGATAGATGTATCCATCCTACCACACGCGCTAAGATAACCAATAGAGCCACAATATGTGCTGCGCCTGTGAGGTTCTAGCTCTTCTATGATCTCCATGGCTCTTATTTTGGGTGCGCCTGTGATAGACCCCCCAGGAAAGGCCGCTTCAAGCTGATCTACCGCACACTTGTCATCTGCTAGCTCGCTGGTAACGGTGCTGACTAGATGATGAACGGCAGGAAAACTCTCTATGGCGAATAAACTAGGCACTTGCACAGAGCCGGGTTTGGCCACTTTACCAAGATCGTTTCTTAATAAGTCAACGATCATGACATTTTCCGCTCTGTCTTTTGCGCTATTGGCCAAGCGTTCAGCTTGCAACTGGTCTTCATTTGGTTCGACCATTCTTGGCAAGGTGCCTTTAATAGGCTTAGTCTCAACTTTGCCATTATCAACTAACAAAAAACGCTCGGGTGATACAGATAAGATGGCGCTTTGATCTAGATTCATAAACGCAGAGAATGGGGCTTTATTTTGCAAGCGTAGCTTTTTATAAGCGAGCCACGGCGAACCCTGGTAATGGGCGCTAAAACGCTGTGCCAAATTGATTTGATAACAATCACCGCTCTTTAGGTATTGTTGAATTTGCTCAAATTTTTGAGTGTACTGGTCTTGAGTCATGTTCGACGACCAATCACTTGTTAAAACAAATGGCGTATAGCCTATGCCGTCTTGATCCAAATGTGCTAGATAGCGCGTTAAACGCTGAGCATTGGGCTGAGATACGTAGTACCACTGAGCATCTTGGTTATCGTAAATAAGCGCGTCTAGGTATAACCCAACATGCATATCTGCTAAGTCAATGTCTTTGCGCGCTTGCTCGGGAAGCTGTTCAATATAGCGGCCCAAATCATAACTAAAATAGCCAAGCCAACCGCCATTAAAGGGCAGTTCATATGGTGCTTTTGCTGTTGATAATGAAGCTAAACGTTCTTTCATTATGCAAAAGCAGTTAGATGTTTGTTGAATCCCATCCAAAAAGGTCAGGCCGTTTTGAGCCGTGAGCTCGTGCACAGGCTCAATGGCAATAATATCAAAGCGACTATTTACGTGAGCCGCGTTGCATGAGTCTAATAAAATCGCGTTGGGTAAGTGTGCAAAATGCTCGAATACGACCTCTGTAGATAAAGAGAGGTCTAACTTTTTGACGTAAATTTGTTCATTTTCCATTTACTTGAACCTGAAAACTAGCCCGAAACGGGCGGGGAGGTTATCATACTTATCTATTTTTCTATAGTGACTTGGCTTGGTGCTTAAAATAGTCACTATTTTTAAGATGTATTCGTTATTAGCCTTTGGCTTAATAACCAAACTAAGGAACCGTCATGAGTATGATCCGTCAGCAAGACTTCATCGAAAGTATCGAAGATGCTTTGCAATATATCTCTTTTTATCATCCACTGGATTTTGTTCAGGCTTTAGAAAAAGCGTATCACAAAGAACAAAGCAAAGCGGCTAAAGACGCTATCGCACAGATTTTAATTAACTCGCGTATGTCAGCTGAGGGCAAACGTCCACTTTGCCAAGATACGGGTATTGTTACCTGCTTTGTTAAAGTGGGTATGGATGTTAAGTGGGACAAGACAGATCTGACGGTTCAACAAATGGTAGATGAAGGTACGCGCAGAGCATACCTCAATCCAGACAACCCACTGCGCGCGTCAATTGTTGCAGACCCAGCAGGAAGTCGTAAAAACACCAAAGACAATACGCCATCGGTAGTTCATATCGATATGGTGCCAGGCGCTGAAGTAGAAGTGATGATTGCAGCTAAAGGTGGTGGCTCTGAAAACAAAACTAAAATGGTAATGCTAAACCCCTCTGATGATGTTGCTGCTTGGGTTGAAAAAACCTTACCAACAATGGGTGCAGGTTGGTGTCCACCGGGTATGCTGGGAATAGGTATTGGTGGTACGGCTGAAAAAGCGGCGGTACTTGCTAAAGAATCACTCATGGACCCTGTGGATATTCATGAGCTAATTGAACGTGGCGCAGAAACAGCAGAAGAAAAACTACGTTTGGATATCTTTGAGCGTGCAAATAAATTAGGTATCGGTGCGCAAGGTTTAGGTGGTTTAACAACAGTTGTTGATGTAAAAATCAAAACAGCACCAACACATGCTGCGTCAAAGCCAGTCGTTATGATCCCTAACTGTGCGGCAACTCGCCACGTACACTTTACACTTGATGGTTCGGGTCCTGCAGATCTAAAAGCACCTAAACTTGAAGATTGGCCAGAAGTGACTTGGGAAGTGGGCGAAGACACCCGTCGTGTGAACCTAGACACGCTCACTAAAGCCGATGTTCAAGACTGGAAGATGGGTGAAACGGTACTTCTATCAGGCAAAATCTTAACGGGCCGCGATGCTGCGCACAAACGCCTGCAAGACATGCTCAATTCAGGTGAAGGTTTACCTGAAGGGGTAGATTTTGAGAATAAATTTATTTACTACGTGGGTCCAGTAGACGCAGTGGGCGACGAAGCGGTAGGTCCTGCCGGTCCGACCACGGCAACTCGTATGGATAAGTTTACCGATATGATGTTAGAGAATACGGGTATCGTAGGTATGATTGGTAAAGCAGAGCGAGGCCCTGCAACGGTTGAATCAATCAAAAATAACAAATCTATCTATCTGATGGCTGTGGGCGGTGCAGCTTATTTAGTAGCAAAAGCAATTAAAAAAGCGCGTGTTGTTGCTTTTGAAGATTTGGGAATGGAAGCGATTTATGAGTTTGAAGTTGAAGACATGCCAGTGACAGTGGCTGTTGACAGCACGGGGGCAAATGCCCATGAGCAAGGCCCAGCTATCTGGAAAGCGAAAATAGAAGAGCTAGACAGTAAGCTTAGATAAGCTCGTTCAGTAAAGTACAAAAAGCCGCGTATCTAATAAATACGCGGCTTTTTTGTAATTTAAATTTTACACTGTGGTAGAACTTTACGTTTACGTAAACATCCCTTGCGAAGAATTAAGATATCTTAACTATACTAGTCTACTTATAGGTTATTTAAGGGTTAAATATTCCTAATTGTGATTGTTTTTGGTTTGTTCATTTAAATTAATTGAATTTAGTAGGATGATCATCTCATTTTCTGGCATGCGCGATAAGTTAGTGATAGAGTTTTGCCAATTTCAGCGCTATCAACACCCATAGGGTGAGACATTTCGGAGAACTAAAAGTGGCTGTATTTAACCAAGTTGAATTTGATAATCATGAACAGGTCGTCTTTTGTGCAGATGAAGCATCTGGCTTAAGAGCAATTATTGCTGTGCATAACACTAAGCTAGGTCCAGCTGTTGGTGGTTGCCGTTTGTGGAACTATGCCAAAGATGAAGATGCCGTGTATGACGTGTTGCGTCTATCTAAAGGTATGACATACAAAAATGCGGTTGCACGCTTACCATTTGGTGGCGGTAAATCGGTGATCATTGGTGATGCTAAAGAAATTAAATCTGAAGCATTATTTAGAGCATTTGGTAAGCACCTAGAGCGTTTGGGTGGCAGCTACTACTCAGCAGAAGATGTAAACATCACTACAGGTGATGTGATGATAATGCACAAAGAAACCAATTATGTGCTGGGCCTTGAAGGTAAAAGTGGTAACCCTTCACCATTCACAGCGCTTGGTACATTTTTAGGGATCAAAGCTGCTTACCAGCACAAGCATGGTCATCAGGATTTAGCTGGTGTTAAAGTTGCGGTTCAAGGGTTAGGTGCGGTTGCATACGGCTTATGTAAATATTTACACGAAGCGGGTGCTGAGTTGTTTGTTACGGATATTAATCAAGCGTCTGTAGATAGAGTGGTTAATGACTTTGGTGCTACTGCGGTTGGTATTGATGAAATCTACGACTTAGACGTAGATGTTTATGCGCCTTGTGCACTTGGTGCTACTATCAACGATAATACTATCCCTCGTATCAAAGCCAATATCATCGCTGGATGTGCAAACAACCAATTAGCTGAGTCTCGTCATGGTGAGATCCTACGTGAAAAAGGCGTACTTTATGCACCTGATTACGTAATAAATGCTGGTGGTATTATTAACGTTTACTACGAAACAAAGCCAGAAGGCTACAGTGAAGCTGCTGCAACAAAACACGTTGAAGGCATTTACGATACGCTGACTGAAATCTTTGCTCGTTCTGAAAGTGAACAAAAATCCACGCACGTCATTGCCGATGAATTAGCGCAAGAGATCATTGAAAAAGGTCTTTAACGATTTTATTCGATACTAGATAGTTGAAAGGGTATGCTTGGCATACCCTTTTTTGTTCTGTTTAAGTATGAAACCAATAGATTTAAAGACGTGGCCACGCGCGCAGCACTATCATTTTTTTAAAAGTTTTGACAAGCCTCAGTTCAACATTACGACGCAATTAGACTGTTCTTCACTCTATCGCTTTGCAAAGGCAAATAAGTATTCTTTTACACTATGCTATTTATACTGTTTGTTACAAGCCGTGAATCGATATGCGCCAATGCGTTATCGTATCAAAGATGGTCAGCCTTATGAGGTGGATAAAGTCACTGCAAGCACTGTGTTTTTAAAAGACGATGAAACTTTCCGCTTTACACCTTTAGATGCAAAAGAAAATTTTGAACAGTTTTGCGCATATGCTTCTACACAAAAAGAGCTTTACCTAGAACAATCATTATTGAATGAAAAACTTGAACTAAGAGAAACGCACATAGCACAAGTATATGTGTCTATATTACCTTGGTTTAACTTCAGCAGTTTCAGTCATGCTGCTACTAAGACGAATGAATGTTCAGGCATTCCTAAGTTTGTATTTGGTCAATATCAACACAATACGGGTTTGATGCCATTAAATGTAGAAGTGCACCATGCTTTGTTAGATGGTATTCACGTTGCGCAATTTTTGACTACACTTAAACAAGCTATTTTAGAGTTAGCAAATTAAGTGGTTGAAATGTAGGCAAATGAAAGTTTTTTTGGCAGTGATGCAAAAATAGCAATTATTTTTCGGTTATAAATTTAATTTATGATTGTATTCATAAGGTTAAGGCTCACAATTGCAAAATTAAAGAGACTATTACATTGCGCTCTTGTGTTGTAATTAAATGTAAACATTGTGATTTAACTGCTTTATTATCAACGGCTATAAGAGGAGTTAAAAAAAAACCATGTTAATTTTTTGTTTTATATCGAGTTTATTTTTTTAAAACTGGAAAATTTGTTTTGCAAGTGAAGTTGACACAGCGACTTGCATTTAGCATTATTGGACAGTTGATATCTGTTAAAAGATATCAGGGTTGCTCCCTAGCGGGGTGATAAAATTATAAAAGTAACATTACTTAATTGGTTGGGAACTATGTCTGTTAAAATCAGAAAGAGTCTTGTAGCTACTGCGCTTTTAGGCGCAACAGCATTTGCAAGCAGCAATGTGATTGCAGATCCTTTGAACGACGTACAAAACGTAGGTCAACAAACTCAAAAGGCTGCTAAAAAGTCTCAAGAAAAAATCGACAACATTTTTGGTCAAACGCAAGAAATGATCGGCGAGTACCGCAGTGTTGTTGACGAAACTGAACTACTCAAAGTTTATAACGACCACGTAGCCCGTTTGGTCGCTGACCAAAGAGCTGGCATTGAGTCATTTGATCGTCAGATCGGAACAATTGAAAAGACAAAACAGGACGTTGTGCCTTTGATGTATCGCATGATCGATACGCTTGAGCAATTCATCAAAGCGGACGTTCCGTTTGAGACTGAAACACGTATGGGTCGCGTAGAGAAGCTACGTGAACTACTTTCAAATTCTAAAGTAACTACTTCAGAAAAATTCCGCCAAGTACTTGAAGCGTACACAATTGAAACTGACTACAGTTCAGTTATGGCTGCGTCTCAAGGTTCTCTAGAAATCAATGGTAAAAACATCAACGTTGATTTTGCACGTCTTGGTCGCGTTGCTTATGTTGCTCAGTCATTTGACTTAAAGCACGCATGGGTTTGGAACAATACTGCTAAACAGTGGGATGAGCTTAGTGAAGAATACCTTAAGCCTGTAAAAGACATGATCCGTATCGCACGTGGTCAGGCTGCCCCAGATCTAGTTGCATTACCAATCTTTGGCGCGGAGTAAGTGAAAATGAAGAAACTATTTAAAGGCTTTGCAGTAGCCGCTGCACTATCTGTTTCTGCAGGTGCCGCGCTAAATGCACACGCAAATACAGAAGCTCTTGATAAAATCCTACAAGAAGTGAAGCAAAACCGCATTTCTGAAGGTAAAATCAATAAGCAACGTGAGCAAGAGTTCCTTTCTTCTCGCGCAAATCAGCAATCTTTACTTAATAAAGCAAAGAGCGAACTTGCTGCTGAAAAAGCACGTGGTGAGCGTTTGAACAAAGAGTTCAAACAAAATGAAATCACACTTGCTGAAAAAGAAGTTGAACTAGCTAACGCTACAGGTACTTTAGGTGAGATGTTCGGTGTTGTACGTCGTTCAGCATCAGAAGCTATCGGTTCTATCGAAGCATCACTAGTATCTGCTGAAAAACCAGGACGCGCTGAAGTTTTACGTTCTCTTGCAGCTGCTAAAGAACTACCAACTACTCGTGAGCTAGAAGAACTTTGGATTGCATTCCAAACTGAAATGACTGAGTCAGCTAAAGTATCTACTTTTGAAGCTCAAGTTGCTGAACTTAGCGGTGAAACTAACGTTAAGCAAGTTACTCGTGTTGGTAACTTCAACTTAGTAACTAAAGACGGCTACGTTCTTTATGATGCAGCTAACAAAGCAATCACGCCACTTGGTAAACAACCAGATGGTTACGTATTAAAAACGGTTGACTCGCTACTAAGCACTTCTGCGGGTACATACACTAAGTTTTACGTTGACCCAACGCGTGGTTCAATCTTACGTTTGAACACTCAACGCGCTACTGTTGAAGAACGTTGGCACCAAGGTGACACAGTTGGTTACATCATTACTGCATTGTTAGCAGTAGGTGCATTGCTTGCTCTTGTTCGTTTCTTAGACCTAATGATGGTTAGTGCGAAAATCAAGGCGCAAATCAAAAACATCAACACGCCTAATACAAACAACCCGCTTGGTCGTATCTTGAAAGTTTATCACGATAACAAAAACCAAGACGTTGAAAACCTAGAGCTTAAACTTGATGAAGCGATTTTACGTGAAACACCACGTATCGAAACAGGTATCAACATAATCAAGATCTTGGCTGCAATTGCACCTCTACTAGGTCTATTAGGTACGGTTGTTGGTATGATCCTAACTTTCGAATCAATCACTCTATTTGGTACTGGTGATCCGAAGATCATGGCAGGTAACATCTCTCTAGCGCTAGTTACAACTGCTCTAGGTCTGATTGCTGCTCTACCTCTAATCCTATTACACGCTATCGTTTCAGGTCGTAGTAAAGCTGTTTTACACATCCTTGACGAGCAAAGTGCAGGTATCGTTGCTGCACACGCGGAGAAGGAGAAAGCCTAATGCTAGTCCTGATGGAGACCTGGGAATCTATCAGGGATTTTGTTGGCACAGGCGGCCAAGTTTTATACGTGGTCGCGATAGCACTCTTTATTATGTGGTTTTTAATGATTGAGCGCTATTGGTTCCTACTAGCTGAGTATCCAAAAATGAAGGCGGATATCGTAGCTAAGTGGGACGCCCGCCAAGACACAACGTCTTGGTACGCACACAGAATCCGCGATGCATGGATTTCTGAAGCGTCTGAGAAATTAGATGAGCGTATGTTGATTATCAAAACATTGGTTGCAATGTGTCCACTAATCGGCTTACTAGGTACGGTGACAGGTATGATTTCGGTTTTCGAAACCATGGCTACACAAGGTACTGGTAATGCACGTTTGATGGCATCAGGCATCTCAATGGCGACGATACCAACAATGGCAGGAATGGTTGCGGCACTGTCAGGTGTATTCTTTAGTACTCGCCTTGAAGCAAGAGCGAAAATGGCTAAAGAACAGTTGATTGACAGCTTGCCACATCACTAGAGAGAGATATTAATATGGCACGTAAACAACGTTTTCGTGAAGAGGAAGAAGCAGCAGTAGATATGACGCCGATGCTAGACATCGTATTCATCATGCTGATCTTCTTCATCGTTACCACTTCTTTCGTGAAAGAAGCTGGTATTGAAGTTAAGAAGCCAAAGGCAGCTCAAGCTCAACAAACTAAGAATGCTAACGTCTTCATCGCTATTCGTGAGAATGGTGAGGTTTGGATGGACAAGCGTCAAGTAGATGTAGAGCGTGTTAGTGCAAACCTTGAGAGCATCCTTGCTGAACAACCTACTGAAACCGTAATTATCCAAGCGGATAAAGGTGCGAAACACGGTGTGGTTGTACAAGTAATGGACCAAATCAAGGCCACTAGCGATAACTTGAAGATTTCAATAGCTGGAGCTAAGTAATGATTCGTTTTCTGTTTTCACTGATTGCAGGTGGGGCAGTTACTTTCGGCTTGTTCTTTTTTATGTCTTATCTTATCTCTGGCGGAGCTGATAGGGCTGATGAGAAAAAAGAACAGATTGTTGTCGAAATTATGACGAATCCACCTGAATCTGAGGTGCAGGAGCGGAAGCGAGTTCCGCCACCGCCACCACCTCCTCCGAAGCAGCCGCCTAAGCCGCAGCCGCCTCAGCCTGAAAATGCAAACCCTGCGGCAGGTGCAATTGGTTTTAATATGCCAAGCATCGATCTGGGGGGAACTGCAGGTGGTCTGAGTGGCCCTGGCGATTTTGGCCGCGACGGTGACGCTACACCTATCGTACGTATTGAACCTAAGTATCCGGTTCAAGCAGCGCGTGATGGTAAAGAGGGTTGGGTACAGCTTTCGTTTACTATCAATGAGCTAGGTGAAGTTGAAGATGTAGAAGTAATTGACGCTGAACCAAAGCGTATTTTTGACCGTGAAGCAATTCGTGCATTACGTAAGTGGAAATATCGCCCTAAGATTGTTGATGGTAAGCCAGAAAAACAACCGGGTATCACCGTTCAGTTAGACTTTAAACTCAATCAAGACTAAGGAGGCAAGAAATGAAGCATTTAAATAAAGCAACAGCTCTTGCGCTACTTTTGTCTTTGTCAGGTACTGTATACACTACAGCTGCAGTAGCAGCACCAGACTATGCCAAGATTGAAGAACGTAAGAACGCCAAAACCAAAATCATGGGTGAGCGTACTGGTAAAAAGGTAGTTAAAGCTTTTGACCTGTACAACGAAGACAAAATCGATGAAGCAATTGCTGAATTGAAAGAACTTGACCCATCAAATGATTTTGATAAAGCGACGGTAAACCGTTACTTAGGTAATATGTACGCGCAAAAAGAGCAATACGATGAAGCGATAAAATATATTCGCGCAGCGATTGCTCCAGATGCTCTTAACTTTAAAGATCAAGCTGACTTGTTTAAGTTACTTGGTGACTTGTTAATCGGGACAAGCAAGTTCCAAGAAGCGATTAAAACGTATAACGACTGGATGGACTTCACTGGTGAAGAAGATCCAAAAGTATATGCTCGAGTCGCTCAAGCTTATTACGAGCTTAAGCAGTATAGCAAAGTTGTAGAGCCTGCTGATAAAGCGATTAAGTTAGAAGCTGAACCTAACAAGCAATACCATATGCTTAAAATAGGTGCATTCTTTGAGCTTAAAAAGTACAAAGACGCAGTAAAAGTTGCTGAAATATTAGTGAAGTTGTTCCCAGAAGATCCAAAAATGTGGACGCAACTGGGCTCTTTCTACATGCAGACTGAAGATTATTCTGATGGTTTGACTGTAATGGAAGTAGCGTATCGCAAGGGCTATTTCGATAAAGAGAACCACTATAAAATTCTGAGCAGCTATTATTCTTTGAACGAAATTCCGTATAAAGCGGCAGTTGTTTTTGAAAAAGCACTGAAAGACGGAAAAGTTGAACGCACTAAGCAAAATGTGACTGCAACAGCAAGTTACTACCACCAAGCTAAACATTTAGTCGAAGCGGCTAAATACTATGAAGAAGCTGCAAAGTTTGATAACGATGCAGAGCTTTATAGAAAGGCTGGTAGCCTACTGTTAACGGAGCAAAAGTTCAGTGCTGCGGTTGAACGCTTAAACAAAGCGTTAGAACTTGGAACAGATAAAGAGGGTAGTACTTACTCTGATTTAGCTGAAGCTTACTTATATCAAGAAAAGTATAAGCAAGCGTATCAAGCAATCGTTAAAGCTCAAGAAGATCCAAGAACACGCAAATTTGCACGTGGTTGGGCAACGTTTATTAAAGACAAAGCTCAACGCAAAGGCGTTAAGATCTAACGAAAAAGCCCCGCAAGGGGCTTTTTTATTACCAATAGTATTTTCAAAATATGCAAGTTTACCCCAAAAAAGTATTCAAGTTTTTAATTGTCATAGCTGCTTTAGTGCATTTAACTGGCTGTGAAAAAGCGCCTGTGCCAGAAGTCATTAGCTACCAATCGGCACAGCAGGCACTGCAAGAAATCAATCAAGCGCTCGCGCCTAATCAGATAGAGCGAACTTTAACTGTTTTGCCTTTTACGGATGAATATCTAGACAGAAGGCACGTTATTTATCAATCACTGGACAAACAAGCACTTGATAAAGGGCAGTTAGACGAACTGAACTATCTAATGATTCAAGAGCGATATCCAGAGCGATATATCATGTGGCCAGCAAGCGTAAACGTTTTAAAAAATGCGCTAGCAAAAGGTTTCAATGAAGGCGACATCAATAACTGGTTTTTGCATGTAATAGCCAAGTTAGAAGAAGCCAAAGAGAGTAAAATATATTTGTCTCGTATTGAGTTATCTCGCCTGAAAAGCTATCTATCAGAGCAAGATAAGGGCAATGAGTTAACCTCATATTTAGATAAATATAAGCCCAGAAGTGGTATCGGTCTTTATCAGCTGCCAAATGGCAGAGAATGGTATCAGAGCAAGCTTAACTTCTACTATACAGAGGCTTTATCGCCTAGCAGTTTACTTACTCAAGTACAGCACCGTTTGGCTGATAAGTTTATTAATGCTCAAAAAAGTGCCGAGCATTTAAGCGATGAAAACTTAAATTATGCGCTGAGTGTGCTCAAAACGCATTGCCAAGAGCTAAAGCCTGGGCTTAACTGGCAAGATGCCTATGTAAACTTACCAGCTACACTAGCTAGCTGTCAGTTAAGTTTAACAGCGCAGGAACAAGCGCTTATGCTTGCCTTAATGGAAGTTGATTTAGGCGTTCATTATCAAGGTTGGTCTTTAAAGCAAGCCACCGTGACGCTGCAATCAAGGTTAGAGCTGACAGACCAACAAGCGTATTCGTTAATCGAAGGAGTTGCTTTACATCCCGCCAGCGTATTAACCTTTTTGCCAAAAATTTAGGCTTGGTGAGACTTTTCACAGCAATTGTGGCATCGCTGTATCGTAGGATCGGCTGTTAAGTCTTTAATATCTAACTGCGTTTCGCAGTCACAGCAATAGCCAAATTGACCAATGTCGATTTGGCAAAGTGCTGCTTCTAGCTGCAACAGCCTTTGAAAATCAGGGTATTGTTGTGGATTTATATGTTTAGCTGCAATATCCAACCACTCGGAAGGCGAACTTTGCTCTAACAACTCAGCAAGCTCACCAGCAAATTTTTGGCTAGATTGTTTCAACTCGTTTAGAAGTGCTTGTCGAACTGAGAGTAGCTCGCACTCTAATCGGTCTTGAAAGTTTCTTGTTTGTTCTGAATTCATAGTCGCTCTCCTGTGAGCTTCTATTATCATCAGCTTTATAAATAGTTATCATGATTTGAATCAAGTGTCGGACACTTTGCGTATTTCTCAAGCACAGTAACTACATCTTCTTTATATTTGAGGGTTTTTATTTCATCAAATAAAAGGTGGGCTTGTGGGTATTGGCGTTTTAGATAGCCTAACCATTGTTTAGTACGAGCTGAAAAGTACTTTTCACTCACATTTGGGTCTTGATGCATGGAAGAGTGCAAAATGTGGTATATCACATTTTCCCAACTAAGCGTTTGGTGATGTGTGTTATGAAATTTTGCTTTTATTTTTGCCGCTAGATCTGGCATGGCAAGCGCACCACGGCCTATCATTAAATCTTGGCAACCACTTCTTTGCTGGCATAAAAAAGCATCTTCAACTTGCCAGATCTCTCCGTTAGCAACCACAGGAATACTAAGGCGAGATAGCAATGGTGGGATTTTTTCCCAATATGCAGGGGGCTTGTAGCCATCGCGTTTAGTCCTTGCATGAATAGCTAAACTTGATGCGCCTGCGCTTTGTACTGCGTCAACGATTTCAGTGCTGTTACTATCATCATCAAAACCTAAGCGAATTTTAGCGCTGACCACATGCTCCTGCGGCACCGCCTCTCTCACAGCTTTAATGATTTGGTAAATTTGCTCAGGCTCTTTTAGCAAAACCGCGCCACCTTTACTCTTATTGACGGTTTTTGCGGGGCAGCCGAAGTTTAAATCAACGCCATGGGAGCCTAGCATCACGGCTTTTCTTGCATTGGCGGCAAGTACGTGCGGTACTTGACCGAGTAATTGAATTCTAACGGGGGTTCCCGAGCGTGTTTTTCCGTTATTCAGCAGCTCAGGGCAATACCTTGTGAAAACTCGCCTTGGCAAGGTTAAATCTACAACACGGATAAATTCGGTTACACACAGGTCGAAGCCACCAATGTCAGTGAGCAATTGGCGCATTTTAAAATCTACAACGCCTTCCATTGGGGCTAATACTAGTTTCATACTGCTTAATAGTGAGTGCAAAGGGCGGTCATTTTAAACGAGCAACAAACAATTGCTAAGTGTAAATTTGCTTTTTTTAACTTTATGGTGAAATATTTTTAGTTCACATTAGGTCTTGTTCAAAGAATCATTTATTTCAAAAAAGAGAATCAGTCATGAATACAATCAAAAAGAATTCTATTGCTTTAACCTTAGGCGCTGTTGTTATTGGTACAGCTGGATTAACTGCGACAGAAGCCAATGCAAACCCTTTTGCTTTTGAAGCGATGACTGCTGGATACCAGCTAGATGGTGCTGAAGGTAGCGAGCACAAAGGTGAAAAGGAAGGTAAGTGCGGCGAAGAACATAAAGGCAAGAAAGAAGGTAAGTGCGGAGAAGGCAAATGCGGTGGCGAGCACAAAGGTAAAAAAGAAGGTAAGTGCGGCGAAGGCAAATGCGGTGGCGAGCACAAAGGTAAAAAAGAAGGTAAGTGCGGCGAAGGCAAATGTGGTGGCGAGCACAAAGGTAAAAAAGAAGGTAAGTGCGGCGAAGGCAAATGCGGCGGCGACAAAAAAGCTGAAAAAGAAGGCAAGTGTGGCGAAGGTAAATGTGGTGGCGACAAAAAAGCTAAAAAAGAAGGTAAGTGTGGTTCTCACTAATCGCCAAGTTGTATGACAAATAGAGCAACTTCGGTTGCTCTTATTTTTGAGGTAACAATGCAAACGAGTAAACTTGGTAGTGTTGGTTTAGGTTTTAGACGTGAGATGCTAGATGATTTTCTAATAGCACCACCACAAAGTGCCCATTTTTTTGAAGTAGCACCTGAAAACTGGTTAAAAATGGGAGGCAAATACGGGCGTCAATTTAAGCAGCTCACTGAGCAGTACGCTTTTATCTGCCATGGGCTATCTCTGTCGTTAGGCTCTCCAGCGCCTTTAGATGTGGCATTTGTAAAGTCGTTAAAGGCATTCTTTAAAGAGCATAATATTTTACTTTATAGTGAACATCTTAGTTATTGCTCTGGTGAGGGGCACATGTATGACCTTATGCCAATCCCGTTCACTGAAGAAGCCGTAACGCATGTTGCAAAGAGAATTAGCCAAGTACAGGATATTTTAGAGCGGCGTATTGCCGTTGAGAACGTATCTTACTATGCCGCTCCTGGACAGGAAATGTCTGAACAAGCATTTACGTTGGCAGTGTTAGAGCAAGCCGACTGTGATTTACTTTTAGACGTCAATAATATTTACGTAAACAGCATTAATCACGGTTATGATGCCGAAGAATTTTTAAAAGCGATGCCATCTGAGCGTATTGCCTACGGGCACGTTGCAGGCCACTATGAAGAGGCTGCAGACTTATTAGTCGATACTCATGGCGCGCCAGTGTGTGACCCTGTTTGGCAGTTGTTAGCAAAGGCTTATCAATATCATGGTGTTTTTCCAACGCTGTTAGAAAGAGACTTTAATATCCCCAGTATGGCTGATTTACACAATGAGTTGCAGCATATTGCAAGGATACAAAAGCAGCAGCAACAGCATCAAAAAGGGGTTGCCTAATGTCTTTTATTGATGTGCAAAATGCGTTTATGGCCCACATTAGAGATCCGCAAAACGTTGCTGGCCCAAGCGATATAGAAGACCGACGTCTTAATATTTATCGTGAGTTGTTTTTTAATAACGTTGAAGGGTTTGTGTCTTCGGCGTTTCCAGTTTTAAAAAGTTTGTATGATGAAGAAGATTGGCAGCTGCTTGTGCGTCAATTTTTTAGTACTCATCATTGCCAAACGCCTTACTTTTTAGAAATAAGCCAAGAGTTTTTACAGTTTTTGCAGTTTGAGTATGAGCTAACCCCAGAAGATCCATGTTTTATACTGGAGCTGGCGCATTACGAATGGGTTGAGCTAGATGTTGCGGTATGCCAAAGCAGCGACGATTATGTGCTAGTTGACGATTTAAGCACGCAACCGCTGTTTTTTAAAGACACAGCACGAAACCTCAGTTACCAGTTTCCTGTGCATCAAATCAGCCGTGAGTTTTTACCTACCCAGCCAAGCGAGCAGCCTCATTATTTTGTTGTGTACAGAGATACCCAAGAGGAAGTGGCGTTTTTGTCTTCTAACCCGATGACCGCCATGCTACTGCAAATTATTGAACAAACCCCGGGCATTTATTTTGCTGATTTAACGGCTCAAATACATCAACAATTACCACAATTTGAGCTTGCTCAATTGCAAGCTGGAGCCAAACAAACCCTTGCTGCCTTTGTTGAGTTGGGGATTGTTGCGAGTAAAAATAGCGAATAGGTCTTTATCCATTTAGGCATATCGATTATTATGTGCGCCGTTTTGTCGTGCTTAAATTAAGGTAGTATTATGTCTAAAGGTGAATTTAAAGACCCGTTCAATGCAACATACTTTATTGCATTTCTTGCTGTATTTGCTGGCATTGGGTGTTTAAACGCGATTCTTGGTTGGGCAACAGCGATTGCATAACAAGAATTGAAAAGGCTGCATTTGCGGCCTTTTTTGTACGTTTATAAAGCACTTCAATCGAGTTTAGTAGAGAATCCCGCCTCATAGCGTTCCATGTTTGGTCAATCTTGTTATAATCATTTTTTTGAAAATATATTTAACAAAGCGTGCCAAAATGACACAAGTTAATTCGTCTATGATTAAAGACAGTATTGTTACTATTCCAAACTACCCTAAGCCGGGTATTATGTTTCGTGATGTAACAACGCTAATGGCAAACCCAGCAGCGTTTCAAGCGACGGTAGATAGTTTTGTCGCAGCATACAAAGACAAAGGTTTTACGAAAATTATTGGTACTGAGTCTCGTGGTTTTATTTTCGGTGCTCCTTTATCGTATGCCTTAGGTATTCCATTTATTCCTGTACGTAAGCCGGGTAAGTTACCGCGTGAAGTTATTTCGCAGTCTTATCAACTTGAGTATGGCGAAGACATTTTAGAACTACACGCTGATGCCATTGTTGAAGGCGACAAAGTGTTACTAGTAGATGATTTACTAGCAACCGGTGGCACGATTGAAGCAACAGCTAAATTGGTTGCACGCCTTGGTGGTAACGCAACAGATGCCGCATTTGTTGTTTCGTTACCAGAGCTTGGTGGTGAAAAACGCGTGACGGATATGGGCATTAAGGTGCTTAAACTCGTAGAGTTCGAAGGCGAATAATATGAGCTATCAAGTCCTAGCTAGAAAGTGGCGTCCACAAACTTTTCATCAGTTAGTAGGGCAGCAACATGTTAAACAGGCGCTAGTAAACGCGCTTAACGAACAAAGGCTGCATCACGCTTACTTATTTACTGGGACTCGGGGCGTTGGTAAAACAACCATCGCCCGTATTTTTGCAAAAAGCCTTAATTGCGATCAAGGGATCACCTCAAACCCTTGTGGTACGTGTAGTAGTTGCCAAGATATTGAAGCGGGCAAGTTTATTGACCTGATTGAAATTGATGCGGCATCGCGTACCAAAGTAGAAGATACCCGTGAAATTTTAGATAACGTGCAATACGCCCCAACACGTGGCCGTTACAAAGTGTACCTGATAGATGAGGTGCATATGTTATCTAAACACAGTTTTAACGCACTGCTTAAAACACTTGAAGAACCCCCGCTGCACGTTAAGTTTTTATTAGCCACCACAGATCCACAAAAATTACCTGTTACCATTTTATCTCGCTGTTTGCAGTTTAATCTTAATGCCATGTCTCAGCATGACATCATTAGTCAGCTAGCGGATATTTTGCCCAAAGAACAGGTAAAGTTTGAAGAGCCTGCATTGCAAGCACTGGCCAAAGCCGCTGATGGCAGTATGCGAGACGCGCTAAGCTTAACCGATCAAGCAATTGCGCAAACAAATGGCGATTTAACCTTAGTTGCAGTACAGCAAATGCTTGGTTTAATGGACAACGCACATGCTGTAACTCTGCTCTCGGCCATTATCTGTCAGGATGCGCAAACTCTGTTGCAAGCGGTTGATAATATCGCCAAGCAAAATGGCAACTTTGTTAGTGTGATAGATGACTTGATAGCGCTTACCCATGCCATGCAATTGGCGCAGTTAGTGCCACAAGCTGCAAGGCTCAGTGATTTTGACCCACAAGATGTGATGGTACTAGCGCAGCAAATTGGTCCTGAAAAAGTGCAGCTTTACTATCAGCTGTTACTCAATGGCAAACGCGATTTACAGTGGGCGCCTGAGCAAAAGCTGGGCTTTGAAATGCTGATGCTACGTTTGTTGGCGTTTGAAAAAACCAACATACAAAGTGCACCGGTTGAATCAAGCCATGAAGAAGAGCCCAAAGCGAACAGAGTGGGTAATTTACGTGCGCTTTTGAATAAGTCGAATGAAGCACCAGTGCAACAAGTTGCACCGCCGGCGCAACAGGCGGTACAACAGACGGTACAGCCAACAGCGGCCCAAGATGTGGCCGATAGTCAGGCAATAACAAAAGACATGCCTGTTGCCCAGACAGCGCAAGCGCCGATGAACAATGCCGATGCTGCTCAAGGCGAGCAGTATCAAGGCAGCCTTGAAGGCGATATGTACGACGGCGAGTATGGGCAGCATCAAGAATACGCTGCGCAGTATGAACAAGTCATGGCGCAAGCCAGCGACCTTGGTTTTACGCCTCAAGAGCAAGTACAAAGTAACCCAACTGAGGTGCAACCGCCTGCAGCGAGCCAAGCGCCACAACCCGAAGCGGTATCTAGCAACATTGCCGATAAAGAGCTGCAAGCTCAATCTGCCATCGCGCGGATTTTACAAAATAGGCAAATATCTGGCGCGGGAAAACTACGCCAAGGGCAGGGTGATGAGGTAAAAAAGCCTCAGGCGCAACAAGCGCCAACAAACCAAACGACAACGGCACTTCCTAAAAAGAAAGTTGCCTTTACTGAGCGCCATAAGCCCAATGAGGCAAACCTAGCACCAGAGCTGCTAGAGCAGATAGCACCGCCAACCAGCAACAAATCGGTTGAGCCGCAAGCGCCTAGCATTCCAGTGCCAGATGATTTTAGTAGCCCGATCAGCGATATTAAGTTTGCCCACCAGCAAGACGAATGGGCGCACTTAATTAAGCGGATGGGGCTTGGTGGTAGAATGCGCCAATTTGCCCTGCATTCTATTTTTACCAAAGACGGTCACACGTTTAATTTAGAAGTAGATCAAAGCCAACAGCACTTAGACAGCCCAATGCTTAGGCAAAAGCTAACGGCATCGCTTAGTGAAATATACAGCTACGACGTGCAGTTACAGGTGAGCTTTGCCCCCGGGGTGATAGACTCACCGTATTTAATCCAACAAAAAATTGATGCCGACCGTTACCAACAAGCTGTTGATGTGATCAATCAAGATCCAAACATTGTACAGTTTGTAAAAGAATTTGACGCAACGGTCGATGAAAATACAGTACAGGCATTGTAATCAAGTACAATAGCCCTTATCTTTTAGCCCAATTGAATTGATGTAAGAGAGCATATTATGTTTAAAGGTGGAATGGGTAACATGATGAAGCAAGCGCAGCAAATGCAAGAGCGCATGCAAAAAGCCCAAGAAGACATTAAAAACTTAGAAGTAACAGGCGAATCTGGCGCAGGCTTAGTAAAAGTAACCATGCTAGGTAGCCACAACGTACGTCGTGTTGAAATTGACGAAAGCCTAATGGAAGACGACAAAGACATGATTGAAGACCTACTAGCTGCAGCGGTTAACGACGCAGTACGCCGCGTTGCTGAAGAGTCTGAAAAGAAAATGGCAGCCATCACCGGCGGTATGCAACTACCACCTGGCTTCAAAATGCCATTCTAAGAGTTAGATAAAATGATTTTAAAAATAGCGCCTGATGGCGCTATTTTTTTGGCAAGCTAATTTTAATAGGCGTTTTTGAATAGACCCTGTAACTAAATCTGTGTAACTGCCTATTATTAATCCCTATAAAGGGTTTAGGATAGGCAATGATGAATAAAAAAGAACTGGAAGCGTTTGCCAAGCAAGCTGCTAAATCAATT
>NZ_JAAUWV010000057.1 GCF_014694405.1 Pseudoalteromonas sp. S16_S37 | reverse complement strand
GCAAGACTATATGGCGGGGCTCCGGCATTTTAAGAAAACCATCACTGACTTGAATTGGCAAAATTTGGATGTTAGTGATGTGTTTGAATTTAAATGATTATTTATGGGGATCCCTCAGCACACTAGGATATCCTGCTGGCGAAATAGATGAGTATGGTCGCTGTTTATACGTAAACGCTCAGGGTATTTTGGGGCTCACTCAGCCAATCAATGGTGAACCGGCATCACATGGCAACGGTATGACAATTGGCTTTAGAGTTGACAGCCCAGAGTTGGTAGATGCATGGCACGCCGCAGGTGTTGCCAATGGTGGAACGAGTTGCGAAGAACCACCTGGTCTTAGAGAGCGATTGGGAAGAAAGCTATATCTGGCTTATCTACGTGACCCCGCGGGCAATAAAATTTGCGCAACGCACTTGATAGCAAACTGACCGAAATAATAATTGGGGCATCAATATAAACAAGCAACGATATTGCTCGCCCTTTTATTTATCAACTAAGGTTCAGTAGTACCTTAAAAGTTACGCCACCCAGTTCACTTTGCTCTGCCACTATTTCACCGCCGTGAGCTAAAACTATCTGTTTGCATATCGCAAGCCCCAACCCTGAGCCACCTAAATCTCGACTTCTTGAAGAATCGGCTCTATAAAAGCGCTCAAATATTTTGCTTAGTTGTGCACCGCTAAGCCCGGGCTCTGAGTCACTAACGGTCAGTTGCGCTTTATTTACACCATTACAATCAATTATTTGTAAAGAAACATGCGTTTCGCCGTTTTCATAGGTATACGCCAAACTATTGTTCAATAAGTTGATGATAATTTGTTTAAAACGCTCAGGGTCCACTTCACATATCAACCCCTCAGGCAAAGGGTCAATAACCAAGGCCTGTGGTTTTAGCTGATACTGAGGTTTAAAATCATTGACGATATCTTGTAGCAATTCGCTTAAATCAGCAGGTTGTTTTTGTAGCTGAATAACATTGTTGTCATATTGCGCAGAGCGATATATATCGCCGATTAAATTATCCAATTGAGCTATCTTACTGTGTACTCTGCCATACGCTTTTTCAGTATCGGGCTCAATGTTATGTTCAAGCAGCTCTATGGATAATTTTAACGCCGCCAAAGGCGTTCTTAGTTCGTGAGATACATCAGACAATAACTGATTCTTTTCTTTGAGGTTTGTCGCAAGCATTTGCGCGCTCAAGTTAGCCATTTTTTGCTTTGCGATTTGTCTAAAATAAAACATCAGCACAACCCCCAAAAACAGCAACATAAATAGCACCACAACTTTTCTTTGTAGTTCTAAGTTATCTACTTGCGCTTGCTGAAGCGCTTTTTCTTTTTGTAACAAACTTAAAGCTTGCTCTTGACGAATTACTTCAACATTTTGCGCAACACGCTCAGATTGGCGCTTCTCGATATATGAATAGAGTTCTTTTTGAACTTCTACAAAGCGCTTAAGAGCCAAGTAGGCCTCTGTAATGTCTCCTGACTCTTCATAAAGCTGCGCATTTATTTTGTGAAGTTCTTGTTGATATTGAAGCCCAGTGTTGGGCATAGATAGCAGCAGCTCGATTTGAGTTCGGGCCTCGGCGGTGTTTTTCTGAGCCATGGCGATATCCAGTAAGGCCATACGAACTGTGTGCTCGGTACGTTTAGCCTTTGCATTAATCGCAAGTTCTAGCGCATCATTGGCTATCTCATGCGCTTTATATAGCTCCCCTTTTGCCACATATACTCTTGCTAGATTACTCATTTGCCACGCAGCGTCACTGGGCGCTTGCATTTTGTTTGTGATGTAAATGCCATGTTCTATGTGCTCTTGAGCGCGCTTGATGTCCCCCATCGCTAAATAGACTTGACCCAGCTTACCGTGGCTATTGGCAATGTGGTAAGGGTTGCCAAGAGATTCGTCTACTTTTAGCGCCTGCTTAAAATGCTTTAATGCTTGCGGCAATCGGCCCATATCTCGGTAAATTTCACCGATGTTGTATAGCGAGTCTGACAGTCCTTGTTGATTGTCACTCTGACGGCGAATATTAAGTGATAACTCGTGGTGCTTCAGAGCCAATTCAACGTTGCCACTATAATCGTAAATGACGCCTATTTGATTATGAGAGCGGGCAAGTTTTGGTAAATCGCCCTCACTTAACTCAAGGGCAAGTTTGGCGTATTTCAACGCATTGCCGTAGTCTGCCAAAGCGCGATAACTGGTACTTAACAATGAATAAAGATCCGCTTTCAAAGTCTGTTGTAATTGTGCATCTTGTTGCTCCAGTAAAGCTAGACCTTCTTTTGATTTAGCTTGTACTTGTTCAGTATTATTGTGTCGCTCAGCGAGCATTGCCTGTAGTAACGTGGCTCTTGCTTTGTATACAGCAAACACATTGGCATCATGAATTTGGTATAGGTGCCCCGCTATTTTCTCTGCTTCTTCGAACAGTCCTAAATTGATCTGCGCATGAGCAATCTTCTCATTGAGGGTAAACCAAGCTTCTCTGTTTTGGTTAGGTGAGTAATTTTCTTTTTTAAGTAGCTCTTGAGCTTGCTTCAATGCAAGTTCGGGGTTGGAGTCTAGTTGCTGATTTAAAGACTTCTCAACGTCTGTCCAATTATTATCTTGCGCAAATACAGTGCTACACACAACAACTGCAAAAAATAAACATGAGCACAATGTGCTGGACAATTTAAACACTTCAACAACCAAAATTTAATTCGAACAATGCTAAGTTTATCGTAATTTGATTTTTTATAAACCATTTGTGCAGTTACACGATATTACAGCTAAAGATTTGCAAGAAAATAATAGCTCGTCTCTATTGAGTTAGATCAATTGCTCCGTGCCTAAGTTATTGGGCAACAACTATCAGTTAAACTACACTGCTATCAAAACAACTCACACAACGATAGCAATGCGTAATTTGCCTTTATTTTTGCAGCCTTTACTAGAGATCACGGGTCAATTTGACCGCTACATAACTGGCCGTTTATGGTTGAAAGTATTGATAGCGCTTTTTCTCGGTGTACTACTTGGTATTGCACTTGGCCCTGATTTACGATGGGTAAGTGCCGAGTCAGTTAAATTAATCACCGCTTGGCTTGCGTTGCCCGGACAACTATTTTTAGCCATCATTCAAATGATAGTTGTTCCATTAGTACTAGCATCTGTAGTACGTGGTCTTGCCGCCAATAATAATCCGACAGCACTGAAAAAGAATGGTCTAATTGCGATTATCTTTATATTTCTCTCAACTGCGATTGCTGCAGCTTTGGGCATTGTATTAGCGCTTTATATTGAGCCAGGAAATTACATTAACGCCAGTAACTTAATAAACTCTGAAGTCGCCCCCCTAACAAGTAAAGCCGCGGCTGGATTTCCGTCCCTGTCGGAGTTGCCCAGAAAAGTTTCGGCGCTTATTCCTACAAACCCACTAGCATCAATGGCATCGGGTGAAATGTTACAAGTGATCTTATTTGCGGCAGTGTTAGGTGCCGCTTTGCTATCAATACCTGCGCAACTTTATTTGAACTGCTAGGCGCATTACAGGAAGTAAGTTTAAGAATAGTGTCTTGGGCCATGTTGTTAGCACCATTTGCTGTATTTGGACTAATAACCAAATTAGTGGCTAATCTAGGCATCGAAGTACTCGCTGGTATGGCCATTTACGTTGCAACAGTTATTTTAGGTGTGGTTCTTATTGCGCTACTTTACTTTGCGGTTGTTAAGGTCACTTACAAAGGAGAGTTTGTCTCTTTTTTAACGCAAATTAGAGAGCTGTTATTGCTAGCATTTTCTACAAGTAGCTCAGCCGCAGTAATGCCAATTACATTAGATGTGGTTGAAAATAAACTTGCAATAAAACCTGAGATCGCGCGCTTTTTAGTTCCACTCGGAGCAACTATCAATATGACAGGTACCGCCATGTACCAAGGCATAGCCACAGTATTTTTAGCACAAGTATTTAATGTTGACTTAAGTTTAAGCAGTTACTTATTCATTGTTACCATGTCGGTTGCCGCATCGCTTGGCTCTCCCGCAACCCCCGGGGCTGGTATCATTATTTTAAGTATGGTGTTAGAAGGTGTGGGTATCCCCGCTTCGGGCATCGCTTTGATTTTAGGCGTAGACCGCGTGCTAGATATGTGTCGCACATCTGTTAATGTCCTTGGGGATGTTGTGTCTTGTATCACCGTGCAATATGTTAATGACCGTCAATCAACCTAAATACTACGCAAGCTAATGATTGTAGATAACTGGCATTCGGCCTTTCCACTGAGCCCATAATTCAGTATTGCTAGTAAGCCCTGTCATAAAATGCGCAACATTAATGCGGCTCGTTTTTGCTGCATCAAATATGACATTTCTTGTTGGAGAAACCAATAACGCGTAACTAGACGTTTGCTGTTCATCAATTAATGAATCTGGTCTAACACATACCCATTCAATTAGCGGGTGGTCCTTTGCAATATTCACTCTTAAATGATCTACTGCTAACTCATTATCAATTTGTGGGGGCAGTAGCATCCTAAGTACACTAATGATAACTCGCTGAGATAGTGGCGACTCTTCATTTATATCTCTGTTGCATACGCCGGTGCTGCTCATTAGGATAAGTTTGGTTTTGTAATCTTTATTTAGTATATCGATTGCATTGGTGACTTTTTTTAATGCATTAACGACCAGTTTTCTTGGTGCGCCATATATTCCTGCAAAGCTCAAATTATGGCCTAAACAGCAGATAACTGAATCGCATTGCTTAATCAAGCTCGCAAGTTCAGACACATCCAGTTCTTCTATGTTTGCTGTTACTTCCGTGTAACACTCATTTTGACCATAAATAGCCTGCAACGAACTGGACGCGCGCACAATTGCAGTCACTTTTACATCACGTTCAAGTAGTTGAGATATCACTAACTTACCAGTCGCGCCGCTGCCGCCCAAAACAAGTGTGTGCTTAGCCATATGATCTCCTTACTTACTGGCGATTGTTCTATATACTTCGCTGCGATAATGCGTTTTACCCGCATAGATAACTTGACCATCTTTTACGTCAAAACCCAAATATGCATTGAGCGACTGCTTGGCAAGTGGCTGCAAAGTGTCACCTATTTTATAGGTGCTCAATGTCTCACCATAAAGGCTCACAACATAAAGAATATTATCTTCTATCAAAAGCTTAGAAAACTCGGGCACTCCTCCTATAAACAAAAGTTGCGTGCCTTGAACATTAGCAAAGATTTGCTCTGGAGATGCTCTGTATAAATTGCTTTCTTTATCAACATAGTAATGCCTATCGGGATGTTTTGGATCGGCAAAAATATGGGAAAATTCACTATGTAACTGCGCAACTTTCTGCATGTCAGTGTTCATAATCCAAACTTGTTTTTGATCCTGTTGTTTAATCGTGATGGCAAAAAGCGTTGTGGAGAGCCAATTCTGATCGTATATATAGCCGTCTATAAAAGTATCTTTAATTTGTGACTCTTGTTGTGTTGGCACTAGCCATAGTCGGTGTATATCTCGCAAAAGTAAAAATGCATCATCATCAGACAGCGCCATAGACTTAATTCTAGAATTGTGCGCAAGCTCAGTGACCAGCCTTGCTGCTTCATTAGGCGCTTGATAATACACCTGTGTGTGGCCGGATCTATCTGATAAAAAATAATGTCCTGTTTTGCTATGGGCAAATAACGGTTCACGGTCAATAACACTGCTATTATCTAATGCGTAATTTGTCGATAGCCACTTTATATCTATGTTTTTATCGCTACTGATAAATACATAATCCACACCATTTGGATGACGCACGGTATTACAACATAGTCGTTCATTGACGTTAGCAATTAAAGTGCTGCTATGACTGTCTAATGGCTGATACATCAAGCGACTATTTGGTGCAGACGTAAGATACAGGATACCCTCGCCATTTTGCGCCCAAATCGCGTGTGCAACAATGGTATCAAATTCTTTTAGTTGCTCTATCTTGCCTGTAGAAGTGTGATAGACAAACACGCCAGCTTTACCTGAGAGCGAATGTGCAGTGATCAGTAACAGCTCATTTTGCGGGTGTATATCAATAGATGACTTACGCCACTGACTACCTAATTCAACATTAACAACTTGCAGCGTCTCTCCCGAGCGAGCTTTATACAACTGACTATCATGCTCATATCTTTTTGGATGGGCCAGAACATAAAGTGTTTGTGTACTCTTTTCAAATAGCGAGCTATGTATAGTGAGCTCTCCACACAATGCAAACTGCTTTTTGTCATTTGATAGGCTGATATTATCTGTGTTAAAGGAGGTAGTAAACCAACCACACTCTTTATCATAGCCCTTATACAGAAGCTCACCTTCTTGATAGTTAATTAAAGCATCTATGTTATGGTCACCCATATTTATTTGTGACGGTACAGCCGTTTTGCCGTCACTTAACCAAAGCGTTTTACCCCTTTGAGTCGAGTTTATAAACAACATGTTTGCTGAGCTATCGATAAACACTGGCGAACTTTTTGAGCCATGGAAACGACTTAACGTTTGCGTATCACCATACTTACGTGCAGTAGAAAAAACGTTTATTGTTAAATATACAGCCACAACAGTGAGTACAAATAATGCACTTATTAACCATAGCGAAGAGGGCTTACGCTCAGAAAGACTAGGTTGACGTGCAAAACTTGTTGATTTGGGCTCGCACTCTACCGAGGTAACTTGGCATACGAAACGATAGCCAAGCTTTGGAACCGTTTGAATGTATGTTGGCTCTTTAGCATCGTCTCCTAAGGCCTTTCGCAAGTTTGCAACCAGCTTATTAATCGCGTTATCTGTAACAATGATGCCGTTCCAAATTTCACTTTGTAATTCATCACGGTTAATTATTCTTTGAGGATTCTCTAAAAAGTACTGCAACAAAGCGACTTGACGAGGGTCAAGGTTCACTTCAATAAGTTCTTTTGACAGACGAGATAAAGCAGGGTCGAATTGAAATTCACCGAACTGTAATACTGACATTTGCATTTTTCTTTTTTCTTGTGCGCGATAGCATAGTAAGTGGTTTATCGATTAATGCAAAGGCTAATATGTATTAAAATGTGAATAGGCGCTGTACACAACTAGAACAACGCCTTTGAGGTAACAGTGTGTTAATTGGACTGACTTAGCGCCGCGAGTATATTTAACTCACTGCGCTTGATTTCTTTTAATAAAGCAACTCTGTTCATTTCCATAAACAACCAAAGTTTGATAGCTATCTGACTCATCAAACCAACAATAAACCAAACACCCCAAAACACTTGTAAAGTTACTGTTGTCGCAATACAAAACTGATAACCTGCGTATACAAATCCAACCGTGATAATTAACGCAGCAATACTCGATACGATCACCCAAATACGCATACTACCTTGATAAATATCAGTTAAACGATTAAACAGACCTTTGTCGTGGCTAATAATCGTATCTAAATGTTGCTGCTCTGCAACGAGGCTTGCTTTAATTTTGTCATCAATGTTCATCTTTAATGCTCCTAACTCTGTGTTTGTTCACTTGCCAGTTCCGAAAGTGTAGCTCTGGCTCTATGTAACGTAGACTTAACTGTGCCTATCGGTATTTCAAGTACTGCACCAATTTCAGCAAGCGCCATTTGTTCAAAGTAGAATAGATATACGACGTGCCTTTGTATGTCGGGTAATTTGTTTATAAGCACTAGTAAATCGTAATGCTGATCAATTTGCGGAACGTACGCTTCTTCACAGGCTGCTGGCTGTGTGTATTGATTTTGCCTTATTGCATCAATAAAGCGCCGATAAACCAATTTGAATAGCCATGCCTTAAATGCGCCTGGTTCCTTAAGTTTTTTTATATCCTTTGCAACACATACCCATGTTTCTTGAGTAACGTCATCAGCCATAGCAGTGCAGCCGCTAAGTTTTAGAGCAAATCTACAACTTGGCTGGTAAAGTGCGTTACACAAGCGCTCGAACGATTTTTTGTTACCCTGCTGAGCTTCAAGTACGAGTATTGCTATTTCACTGGCATTCATAACACTCCAAAATAATAAACACTTTTCTAAAAGGCGTGATATCGCAAAAAAAGGTTCCGATTTTGATAAATATAATTTGTACCATTGCTTATTTTATACTTTAAAACAACGTATAGGTCTGTCGCATCGGTTAAATAGACTATACTAACTGCATGCAACTTGCTGTTTAATAGATCAAACTTTAGTGAACTATGAAGTATCTACTGTTATTATTTAGCCTTATTTGCCTCCCTTCACACAGTGAAACATATCACTTCGCTTCGATTAACTACCTGATAGAACAAGAAGTTGGTCGTATCGTCATCAGCGAGATTTATCAGCAGTTAGGAATAGATATCATCATTACACCTTTGCCCAAAAAAATGAGCCCAACACGGCGCTGCAACTGGAGCCGATGATGGTGAGATCATGCGTATATACAGCTATGGCGATGAGACCCCCACAACTACAAGAGTGCCAACTCCATACTATTACCTTGAGACCATGGTTTTTACTAAAAAAGGCAGCCCAATCCAAATTAACAGTCCATCAGATTTGGCAAAATATCAAATAGTTAAAGTTCGAGGCGTAAAACACACTGAAAACGTTACCAGAGGTCTTGATAACGTCACCGATACAGACAATACTGTGCAAATGTTTAAATTAGTTCAGGCTGGTTTGGCTGATATTGCAATTACAAACCGAATTGATGGCCAAATAGTGTTAGGCATAACAGATATTGTCCCCCATAAAAAAAGTTTAGATAAACTCCCCTTATATCACTACATCCGAAAGGATCACGTTCGTTTAATAAAGCGTGTTGACGATAAGCTGCGAGAGTTAAGCCAAAGCGGTGCGCTTGAAAAGATCATTTTAAGGGCCGAGCAAGAAGTATTTAATCGCAAATTACCGCCAGAAGTTAATCATTAAAGAAACCTAACCAAGTAACTTTATACCTCAAAATTACTAACTAAACTGTCGCCAAAAGAATACATTATTGAGTAAATTGGACTAATATTATTGCTAAATAATAACCTCCAAGTGCCGATATAACTATAAGCCACTATAAATTATAGAGTATTTTTGGTCTGTGTAGTCTGTAATATGCTGTAATAGCCAATGTTGTAAATGATCCTAAACTCACTTTATTAGCTATAAGCGGTACAAATTGTGCATTATAAATACAATGTTACTTTTACGGACTTCACATGATGAAACTATCGAAGGAAGAAACTAAGTTTATTTCACAAGTATTGAAAGACGAAAGCGAGCCACACTTTGATATATGTTTAGAAGACAGCCATGCCTCACAACTCAAACACTGGTTGCATACCTTGAGTCAAGCATCAGACATCCAACTTGTAGCTAAGATTAATTCAGAAGTCGTATACTTTCCTGCTCATATACATACGACAGATAATGGCTCAGCAACCTTTTCTTGTGACTTACCAAATATATTTAATGCAGAGTCGAGTAACCGATATTGGGTAACAAAACGTTTATCTGGCATTGTTTTAAAAGTCCCTTCAATTTGTACTCCCTTCCCTGTTTTATCATTATCACTATCCGGACTCGTTATTCGAACCCACCCTTTTATGGCGATGACGCTCAAAGAAGCTTTAACACAAGATGTTGTAGAGCTGCATTTATTAGATGGTAAACGAGCGTCGTTTGAAGTTGAGCTTTCAAGAGTTGTAAACGACACCGCAGTGTCGCTTGAGATTATGAATATACATGAAGGGTTATCTGCGCTTAAGCAGACAATATTCGAACTTTATAGTGAGACGTTGGACTAAAGATCGGTCATTACACTTAAGCAAACTGACTCATAATTACACGTGTGGCCAATAACAAAAATACAATACCAAGCGCTTTGTCGATAGTCCCTTGTTTAGATTGTAAATCAAATTTTTGTTTTGCTTTTGCACTGAGCACAGATACAAAAAAGTACCAAGCAGTATCAATAACCAATACCGTTGCACACATTATAAAAGCAGTCATACCGTTAAGCTTTTCAGGCACGATAAACTGTGAAAAAAGCGCAAGAAAAAACACCGCCAACTTTGGATTTAAAAATGCGATTGCAAATCCGTCTTGTGCCGCTTGTTTATAATTTACAACGGGTTTAACTGATTGGATCTCAACACCGTTAGACTTACTAGTTAGAATTTTTATACCCATGTACGCTAGATAAATAGCCCCGCCTATGACCATGGTTTGAAATAATGCAGGATAATGATTGATCAGTGAAGCCAAGCCCAGCACCGAGATCATTGCATATAAACCGACACCTACACCGTGTGAAACACTTGCGACAATGCCGTGCAATGCACTGTTATGCAAAGAATACTTAAGAACAACCGCAAGACTTGGGCCCGGTGACATAGCTCCTAATATACAGATTGCAGCCAAACTTAACCAAGTAGATACTTCCATTCACTGTCCTCAATAATTAAAACCAGTATGGTATGAAATATAAAAATAGATGTCAGTAGATTTCGTTAGATCAATGTGTTTGGATTTGAGCTAAATGAGTGTAAAGGCCCTTTACACTCTATCGCTTAGAGGTTTTCTATCTCAATTAAGTAAGTCTCTGCTTGGTTTAGTATTTCAGCTCTTTGACTTAGCTGTTTTTTATACCAATTTGCATAAACTAATTTTTGCCTTGGGTTCGCGCTAAACTGGGCTTCGTGAACGTTCATAAACCGCCAGTACAATGAATTAAACGGACAGGCCTTTTTGCCGACGACTTGTGAAACGTCATAATGGCATTTACCACAATAATCGCTCATTTTTTTTATGTAATTACCGCTTGCTGCGTAAGCTTTTGAGCCAACAATCCCGCCATCTGCAAATTGACTCATGCCGCGAGTATTGGGCATTTCAACCCACTCTATTGCATCGATATATATTCCCAAATACCATTCATCTACTTCATCTGGATTGATACCTGCAAGCAAGCAAAAATTTCCTGTCACCATTAATCTTTGAATATGATGGGCATAGGCAAAATCGAGTGACTGTACAATTGCATGCTTAACACAGTTCATTTTAGTATTGCCATCCCAAAACCAGCTTGGCAACGGGTTGTGTGCAGATAATGCGTTGAGCTGCGCATATTTGGGCATATTTGCCCAGTAGATACCACGAATAAACTCTCGCCAGCCTATTATTTGCCTTACAAAGCCTTCAATTTGCGAAAGCGACACTCGACTTTGGTTCTTCAGATAGAAATCAATCGCTTTATTGACTACATAATCAGGACTGATCATTTTGATATTTAAGGCAAAAGACAGCCTTGAGTGCAGTAAACACCATTGCTTTTGTGCAAATGCGTCGTCAAGTTCACAGCTCATCGCATCTTGGAAATGCCCAAAATGTTCAAGACAGTGCTCACAAAAGTAATCAACGAGTTCTCTCGCTTGAATGCGAGTCACAGGCCACAACAAGGTGCTATCGATACGACCTATTGCCTGTATTTTGTGGCGTTTGATGCGCTCAATGATTAATAATATGTCGTTTTGAAACAAGAGCGGCTCAGGCACTTTTTCAAAATCAGTAGGCTTTAGTTTATTTCTATTTTGTTCATCATAGTTCCATTGCCCACCAAGAGGCTGCTCACCTTCCATTAAGATGTTAAACCTCTTGCGCATTTTACGGTAAAAAGCCTCCATTCTATGACTTTTCCCTGCCTTAAATTCCTTTTTAAGCATGCTTTCATTTACGTAAAAATGCTCAGTTTCATAACATTTCACTGTGATTTCGAGGCTTTCTGAAAAGCCAGCTAACTGAGCTCTGAGTCTATATTCATCAGGTAACTGGTATTCAAATTGTTGAATTTGATATTGCTCAATCAACGCTTGCAATAACTCAGGCAAGCTGTGGTATCGCACCGTATCATCAAGTGTTAGGTGTAAAACATGATGGCCTGCTTCACTTAGAGCCGCTGCAAAGTTTTCCATCGCACAAAAAAACGCACATACTTTTTGGATATGATGTGTAGTGTAGGACGCTTCTTGATGTAACTCCGCTATGACATAAACCACATCGTCACTTTTTTCTTTAAACCAACTATGATTTGCATTTAGTTGATCGCCAAGAACCAACCTCAAGTTCTTATAGGTATTTTTCATTTAGGTACCTTTTTTATGGTGTGACGGCTACAGGCACAACGCTTTGAGCAATATTTGACATTATCCCAATCCCTCTCCCACTTTTTGCGCCAAGAAAAAGGCAGCGAGCACACAATACAAATTTTTGTGGGTAAATGCTTTTTGTTCATATATTCGGCCAATCAGCTTCATTTACTAAGTCATAGATATGCACATCTCTATATGCACCTTGCCATTTTTTAATAAAGTCTCCATTTTTGTCATACAGTTGCGTTTGCTTGCTGATGTTGAAGTGTCGCCCACCTTGTGGATCAACGCCCACGCCAGCAATGTATTGCCAGTTACCCCAATTTGAAGCCACATCGTAATCAACCAGTTGTTGTTGGAAGTAGGCTGCGCCATAACGCCAGTCAACACTCAGTTCATTAACCAAACAGCTCGCAACGATCTGTCGACCGCGATTTGACATATACCCAGTTGCGTTTAGTTGATTGATGCAGGCGTTAACTAGAGGGTACTTGGTTTGTCCGTTACACCACTGCGCAAATCTATGCGCATAAAAGCTAGTTAACGGCTTGTTTTTTGTGTTGCCTTGAAATAGAAAGAAGGATTTACCGTGGCTTTTCAGCAGCCACTGAAAATACTCCCTCCATAACAATTCAAAGCCAATCCAATATGTTGATTCGTTTTTACCGCGGCTTTGCTGATACTTGATAAGTTCATGCCAAATATATCTTGGCGACACATTACCCATCGCCAAGTATGGGCTAAATTTGGTTGAATTGTATTTGCCATCCAATTCATTACGGGTCTCTTTATACGTCAAAGGTGCTGATGAGCTAAAGTAATCGCAAACATGTGATATTGCACTTTGCTCGCCACCTAAAAGCCGATAATCTTCACTCAGCTCCGAAGTGTTATGACCAACCAATTCACGTGTAACTTTATCGAGAACACGACCGAAATAACTGTTCTCGTAAGCACCGTGTATGTCAATAGGTTGTGGCCATATTGAACTATCACGAAGACATGGCTCACTGATGCTAAAATTTTGTGTTTCTACATGCTTCCTGAATGCGCTAAACGATTGCATGGGGATTTGTTCAGTTAAAATTTGCTCATCATTAAACAAAGTACTCGTACTTAAACAGCTCACTTTAACTGATGGAAGCAATGTTTTGAGCGCATCTATCTCCTTTTGCTCATAAAATCCAAACTGTTTTGAAGTATAAATCTGTTTGATTTCATACTCTTCTACAAACTGCTTAAGCTCGGCTACAGGTTTGCCTAGTCTCAATAATAATCTGTGACCCCGACTTCTCAATTGGCTGTGTAAATTTTCGAGCGATGATTTTAAAAATTGCCAGCGATGCACACCTATAGATTTTTGCAAATAGTTTGTTGGTTTAAACCAATCAGTATTTATTACAAACATAAAAGCAACTTCAGTATGGTTATCCAAAAGTGCATCTACCCCAGAATTATCATTGAGTCGTAAGTCATGCGTAAACCAATAAAGTGCCTTTGACATAGAGGTCTGTCTCCTTAAATTCATCCTGTTATTGTTACGTACGGTTTGAAAATAAGTTCAGTTTGCAGTTAAAAGTAGCGCTGAGGGCATCGCAAAACCGCAGTAAATGATAAAACAAACTTTAAATATCAATACGTTGGTGTTTGTCACGATAAACAATCACCTTTTTGTCATGCAATTTCCTCACTTTTTCACGCCTTTGCTTGAGCGCTAAGGCACTCTTTTGCAAAGTTACTTTACGCAGGAAAATAAGATGAACTACGCTAACTGCCTAACCCTAAGTTTATTGCTACCTGTGCTATGCGCACAGGCAAATGAAGAGTTTAAAAGGCCACCGTTAAGCATTTATAAGTTAAAGGTCGCGCCAGTGATTGATGGCCACGTGAATGAAGAAGAATGGCAAGGGGCTCAGCTTGTTGAGCAGTTTGTTGAATTTAGACCCAACTTAGGCAAAGACGCGCCATATCCAATCAAAGCACGAGTCGCCTATGATGAATCGTATTTATACATTGGCGCTCAAATCATTCAGCCACAACAAAGCATCACTGACAGAGTGCTTACTCAGGGAGATAGAATTTGGGATGAAGACTACTTTGGCATAACATTAGACACTAACTTTGATAAGCGTGACGCTTATTTATTTCATGTCACCCCATCAGGAGTCAGAGAAGATGGCTTAGTTGATGGTACACAATATATAGGTGAATGGAGCACCATTTGGTACGCAAAAACTCAACGTACAGAGCAAGGCTGGAGCGTTGAAATGGCCATACCGATGCAATCAGTATCATTTGATCCGAATAAAAGTAATTGGGGCCTACAGTTAAGACACAAATTATCTAAGCCTTACAAACAAATTTATTGGAACATTAATGATCCCCAAAATGGTGGTTGGACCGCCCCACAAGTTGCACAAATAACCAACCTTAATGGACTTTCTCAAGGCAAAGGCATTGAGCTTAAATCGGGCTTGAGCTTTAAAGATAACACTACGGAGTCTAAGTGGACCCCATCTTTAGATGCATTTTATAAATTTACACCCAGTGTTACTGGCGTGCTCACTGTAAATACCGATTTTTCGGGCACTGACGTTGATGAAGTGGATATCAATATGACTCGTTTTAATCAGTTTTTTGCGGAAAAGCGGGACTTTTTTTTACAAGACAGTCAGGTGTTTAGCTTTGGCGACTTTAACAACGATGACTACAACGGCATGCCTTTCTATTCAAGAACAATCGGTCAAGGGCCGCAAAGTGGTGTATTAGATATTGATTGGGGCACAAAGTTAACAGGCAAAGTAGGCAATACCAGCTTTGGCTTACTCAGTGTAAGCCAGGAAAAAGATGGCCAAACAGATGATAAAACCCAGCTCACCGTAACGAGAGTTAAGCAGCAAATTGGTGAACAACATCAAATAGGCGCTATTTTAACTGATGGCAGCGCCAACGACAGAACTGACGACCAACTTTTTGGTGTAGATTATCGCTATGAAAGCGATATATTCGATGACCAACAGATCAGAGCATATGCTTGGTATCAACAAACTCAAAAAATGTATCCTCAGCAAGATACTAAAGCATATGGCGCACAAATAACCTTGCCCAATGACAGAATATACTTACGAACCAAGTATCGATATTTAGGTGAAGATTTTAATCCTGCACTTGGTTTTGTGAATCGAAATGGCATTAACTACTATGAACTCGTATCACATTTTAGAGAGCGTCCTCAATCTGGCTTTTTAAGTGAATACATTAACTACGTGCAATTTAACTATCATTATTACCAACGCAATGATGTAGACAACCACTGGCTGAGCAAAAAATACATCATTAGACCTATGCGCATTGAGATGAAAAATTCATCAGTTTTTCAACTGCAATATATTGCAAGAAAAGAGCGCTTGAAAAAGCATTACGCAATGGGTCGCCAGATTGGCTTTGACGCAAAAGACTATCATTTTGATCAATGGGAAACGTATTATCAAACACCGTCAGATCAAAGCATATTTGGTAGCATCACCCTCAGTTCAGGTAAATTTTATGACAGTGATAGGCAACAAGTGCTGGCCGAAATCAACTATAAGCCTAACAAGCACGTGTTACTGCAATTGAGTAGGCATAATCATTATTACAGCAAAAATATTTTAAGCGAAAACATGTACAACACCCGCTTTAAAGCAAACATTGCCTTTAACAGCGATTGGTCTTGGAATACCCTCATCCAGCATAATACTCGAGCAGATAGTCTATCTATTTTCAGTCGCTTACGATATCAAAGTGCTCCTGACGAGTTATATCAGATCAGTGTAAACAAAGGCTATGATTTAGAAGATGGCTGGCATGAGAGGCAAACACGCTTTGATGAAAAGACGATAAAATTAAATTACATCAATCGTTGGTAAACATATAAAAAAGGCGCTTAATGCGCCTTTCCTAGTTGTTGTTTTAAACACTATTTCATTGCCACATTTAAAAATACGGCTGTCATTAATATTGGGCAAACAAAACGAACATACTGTGCAAACCAGTAGTGCGCCCCTTTGCATTCGAGGCTTAATTGATTACCTCGCTTCCATATCCAGCCTACGGTAACAAAGTAAAACAAGCCCATTAATGGTAGCTGATATTGTGTTAGCAGCGTTATAACCAGACCAAACAGCCATTCGAAATTAACGATTATGGTGCTAGATACCACAAAAATAACTGTAGTTACGAGCCATGTTGCACCTTTTCGCTGCATACCGTGGTTTTCAACTAAAAATGATACTGGAATTTCAGTTGAAGAAATTGTAGATGTCACAGAGGCAATAGACATCAATACAAAGAAAGTAAGTCCAACCCACAATCCGATAGCGCCCATACTCGAAAACAGCTCTGGTAATACCGCAAAAATTAACCTTCCCTCACCTATCAGCTTACCATCTTGAAATACCTCTACACCGTTGTGCTGTGCCACAAAAACGGCTGGAACTATTAGCAACCCAGCTAAAAATGCCACGCCAGTATCAAGTGCAGCAACACTCAGAGTTAGTTTGGGTAAGTTTTCATTGGGTTTAAGGTACGAGCCGTAAATCATCATACAACCAACGCCCAAGGATAAAGAAAAGAAGGCCTGCCCCATGGCTGCAATGATTAAATCAGGATCGGTTACTTTGGAAAAGTCTGGGACAAGATAGGCGCTAAAGCCATCCGCAGCGCCTTCTAGCGTTGCGATATAACCTATAAGCGCTATCAGTAGTACAAGCAACATTGGCATAAGTCGTCTAGACCAAGTTTCAATTCCCGACTTTACGCCTTTTAATATAATGCTCGCGGTAAGCAACAACATAAGAGGCGTAAAAATGAAGTTTCTTAATGTCGAGTCACTTTTTAAAAACTCACTGGCTTGCTCCAAACCAACAAATCTCGCCAAAGGTTCAACTGAAAAGGCAAGCATCCAGCCAGCAACGATTGAATAAAAGCTCAGCATAATGATGGCGCCAAGCAAACCTAAATAACCTGCACCTGCGCCGACCTTTGGCGCTTTTTCTTTCCAGGCCTGTCTTAGCGCATTAACAGGATTGGATTGTGCTTGGTGCCCCAAGTATAACTCTGTATAAAGTGCCGGAAGCGCTAACACAAATATAACAATAAAGTAAACTAGCAAAAACGCGCCGCCACCATGGTTTGCAGCTTGTGTGGGAAATCCCCAGATATTACCAAGACCAACAGCAGCGCCAGCTGCAGCTAGAACAAAGCCAAGTCGGCTTTGAAAACCTTCTCGCAATTGAGCCATATTAATTATAATTTAGTTATTGTTTTAGACGGCTGATTATACTTAAGTTGTTAAGAAATGCGAACGAAATAGGTCCATGCCCCGCTATAACAGGAAAACTTAATACGTATCTGAAGTTTGAAGTAAATTAATCTGTCTAAGTGGCACCCTATATTGTATTTTAGGTGCCACTTTTAGATTATCTTATGCTGACTCTAACAGTTTTTCATGAATAGACTGTACAACATGATCCGAATGGGATTGTTCAACTAAAAAGCACAGGTTGTGCTTACTTGCGCCATGGCAGATCAAGCGAATGTTAAACTCGCTTAATACCTTCATTAAGTTCATTTCATGTTGCTTTAGCTGTATTTCAGAGCCTATCAGCGCCACTAACGTTAAATTGTTTTCAACGGTAACGTGGCAAAACTCGCTCAATTCATCCAAACACGCCTGCTCTAATTCAGGACGAGATGCGTTTTGCGCATTGTCTAAGGTAATAGCAACACTTATCTCTGACGTGGTAACCAAATCAACGGAAATATTATGCGCACTTAAAATGGTGAATATTCTCGCCAAGAAGCCGCTAGCTAACAGCATTTCAGGACTTTTTAGGGTCAATAAAATCTGATTTTTACGCTGTGTTACTGCTCTAATACCAGGTACTGTCGATTTTTCACGCTCAATCCAAGTTCCTCCAGCTTGCGGGTCGCGGCTTGAACCAACAAATACGGCAATGCCGCTGCGGCTAGCTGGTAAAATAGTTGCAGGATGCAGCACTTTAGCGCCAAATGTAGCCATTTCAGCAGCTTCGTCAAAGCTCAAACGCGCAATAGGTGAAGCCTTAGCGCATAATCTAGGATCGGTGCTAAATATTCCGACTACATCAGTCCAGATATGCACACTCTTAGCGTGGATGGCTTCAGCGAGTAACGCGGCACTATAATCTGATCCACCTCTTCCTAAAGTGGTTGTTTGACCATACACGTCGCTGCCAATAAACCCTTGAGTAACTAACACTTTATCATCCAGCAAGGGAACTAAGTGTTGTTGTGCAGCCTTTTCTGTCGCTTTGATATCAGGTGACGCCTTACCAAAGCGATTATCTGTTTTTAAAACAGTACGCACATCAAAGCGATCTGCATTTATCCCTAAGTTACGCAACACTTGCGTAAACAAGTAAGAAGATAAACGCTCACCAAAGCTAAGCATTTCGTCGCATTGCTGCGCACTTAATGCAGGCAAAGCCGCTAAAGTTTTAAACTCTGCAATAGTTTGCTCAAAGCCCGACTCTAGATCCGAATCTAAGGTCAACTTTGCAAGAATTGCATTTTGAATATCGAGCACGGCTTGTACTAACTGCTGGCGTTGCACTTCATCTGCTTTTTGTTGAGTCAGCGTTACTAAGTGATTAGTAACACCTGCACTTGCGCTAACTACAACCACTCTGACCAGACTGTCATCATTAATAATTTGAGCACAGCGATGCATGGCTGGGTAATCGGCTACACTTGTTCCGCCAAACTTTGCGACTGTGTACTGCGAATTCATGATATCTCCTTTTGACCACTAAGATAGCAGTCATAAAAAACAGGAGAACTTGGCAATAAAGGTACTGAAGATAGTTGAATTGACCTTTGCCAGAAGCTCTCCACCAATAACGGTGACAGTTCCGAGGATTCAGCCTCGTAAACCGAAAAGTTATGACGACGTACCATAACTCTCCTCGGCGAATACTTCCCTCTTTAACAGTCACTGGCTTTCGTCACCTACTGTTAAATACCTAAGCATCGCACCTCTTCTGTATATTTTGCCTTGCTAAAACTGAATCAAAGCAAAATAAAAGCCCACTAACTAATGAGTGGGCTGATAGAAAGTATCTTTTAGCCGTCTAGGTGTCAAGTTTTTATTACCTAAGATGGCAAAAATATTTAGATAAATTGGCCTGATAAATATGCGCCACCGTAACCTAATGTATAGGCAATCAGCAAATACAACGACATTCTTAAATAGCTCATAAAAGTCAATGCTTTAACTTTACTCATTGCGATAATACCAGCAGCAGAACCAATGACTAACATAGAACCACCCACACCGGTTGCATAGGTGAACATCAACCATTGTTGTGCAGTCATGGTAATATCAGCTTTTAGTAATGCAGCGGTCAAAGGTACGTTATCTACGGCCGCAGATAATAACCCCATTAAGTAGTTTGCATACTCTGGGCTCATATATACATATAAATCCGTAAACATAGCGAGTACGCCCACTTCCTTCAATGCACCAACCAGCAACAGAACCCCTACGAAAAACAGCAGCGTGTCGTATTCAATTTCTCGAATATAGTCGATGATCTTTTTGTTCACGTCTTTTTTGCGCATTAAAAACTGCGCAACTAAAAACATTAAAGACAAACCAAACAAAAATGTGAGTAAGGGTGGAACTTGATATTGAACACTTAAGAATAACGTTGCAAAAATAGTCGACATAAAGATAACAGCAATGGTGATATCTGTTTTCTCGATTCTTCTTTGCTCGTCCTTATTGAATTCTAAAGTACTGTTCATGCCAACCGACAACATGGCAGCGAGCGCAATAACACTAGTTAGAGCAGGCGCTATCAAAAGCAGTAAATCAGGAATAGTCACTTTGTCAGCTAAAAAGATCATGAGCGTCGTTACATCACCCGTTATGAGAGACACCCCGCCACTATTGACACTAAAGATGATTAGCGTTGCATACTTGATAAGCTTTTTAGGGTCCAACTTCAAAGACATAACAACAGCAAGAGAAATCAGCGTTGCTGTGATATTATCCGAAATAGAAGAGAACACAAAAGCAGATATACCGACTAAAAACATAAGCTTACGTTCACTTATCTGCGCAGGCATTACGCGATGAACGATGTTCTGAATAAACCCCTTGGAATTCAAATAAGCAACAAATGTCATTGCAGCCATTAAGAATAACCATAGAGTGGCAATTTCAAGAATGTTATGATCTAGTTGATGTTGTACAGTTTCTGGGCTTTGCCCATGAATCGGAGATATGAAAGCGATAATCCAACACAAAGTACCAAAAAAAAGGGTAGTTTTGGCCTTGTTTACATGGATGATATCCTCTATAACGATAAGCACGAACGCAATCGCTATCAGGGTAAGGATAATGGGCGTAACCATATTGCGTAAACAACCTGTAAGTAAAATTAATAGAGTTTGAAGGTAACGTGTAAATCGGCGCGAAGAATAGCATTTGCTGCTTGTATTCGCTACGGCTACAAGTAATTAATTTACCCTGCTTGTCATAAAATTGATACAAACTGGAAAGTTATGATCCCAGCAAAAAAAGTATTAAACACACTCAATGAACATTGGGGTGTGTTAGAGCTGCTTTTTAAACGGTTTAAAATGACCGATTTCAGCCTAAAAGACGTTCAAAACGTCATAAAACATAAAAACCCTCAGTGGACCAGCGAACGGATTTTCAGAGAAACAAACCGCCTGCTAAATCAAGAGATTATTATACCTCTGGCAAAATCTTCGCAATTAGAAATAAACCGAGCGATAGCCGATTTTGCAAGTTTCTTATTACAAGAAGAAGACTTAGGTTTAGCTGAAGAAATAACCGTGCTTGTAAAAGACTTAGAGCGCCTAGGAACCAGATTACAACAAGCTGGTGATGAGGGGGATTTTAGTGAATTACGCCGTTTTAGCCGGATCATGGATGAACGCGTAAGAAAGATTGTGAAATTATTTCAACATAATGAAAGCGCAATTTTTAACCTTGTAGAACAAGCTAAATCCGACAACAGTAACCTATCGCTACAAAAACGTTATAAAGCCGTGATCGAGGCTTTTGACGAATACATAGAGCCAATGTTAGAAATGGTGGATATTCGCGGCGATTTTCATGCCTGCTTTGCCGTTATAGAACAACAGATCAGCAATCAAATTGAAAGCATAGAGTTGTTTGGCCGCGGCGTGCACGATAAGCGTATGTTAGAACAGCTACGTACCAGAATTTTGGATATGCACCTCATTGGCCGTGAAAGCTTACGTAAAAGTGCCGATATGCTGATGCCTCTGCGCGAAGAGCTACGACGCAACACCTTGATCACAAGGCAAGCGGCTAAAGTGTTGGGCCTAATTAGAAAAAATGGTGTTGATAGCATGCTGACCCCTGTTCAGCCAGATTTTGTCTCTGATATTCAGCGTTTTTCACTTGGTCAACAACGACATATGGTTGCTTATATGGCAAGCTTAGCGCACTTTGAACATGAGGATTATCAATTACCTGATCACACCGATGTGCCAGCTTATCAAAGCCCAAATATTCCAGATTATAACGACGTTCGCACGTCATTCGCTAAACAGTTCACTGGTAATGGCAATCAGCGCCACGCATTACTAGGCTTCTTAAGCGAACACTACCCTAGTCTTGATGCTGACGAAATGTTGTTTTTATATCAAAAACTTATCAGCGATGGACATTTTGAATTACAACAAGATACACAGAGAAGCAAGGTAACCATTAGCGACCATACCTTCGCCCTATACCCGTTCAATGCATGCAAAGTACAAGAAACACCTAATGACGCAAATTAATTTATCTGAGCTCAGTGAGCTGCAAGCTATCAATAAAAAATTAGTCAGTGGTTATCATATCAGTGAGCAAGACACCACGTTATGGCAGCAACTCGATCAACATATAGATTCATATCAAGCGCTGTTTAATGCGCTTGGTCATGATCTTCAACATGATGCACGTGGTTTTTATTATCTAGCAAGCGACGAAAGCACCCCTAATATGGGCAAAATATCTCGAGCGATTGCATTAACCGTGTTTATTTTAATCGAACACTACGCAAACCAAGGTAAAGACCCACTAAAAGCATTGTTCGACGAAATAGCTGATTTAGAGCTAATGCAAACCTTAGTACAACTCAATAAGCATCTATTTGACCAGCTAGAAATTTTCTCGGGTTCAGATTTGCGCAAAGACGTATATCTGCGAATGGTTCGTTTAGGTCTTGCAAAAGAAGGTGAGCAAGGTTTTATGCATTTAGCACCTATTTATCGATACATCGATGCATTGATGGAAGTAAATGAAGACAATTTTGACGAACTCGAGGAAGAAGTATGAGTAAGTTATATGGCTTAAGTAAGCTAGCATTATTAAACACTGCGGGTTATGCAAAATGTGTTATCCCATTGGATAAAAGTGCGTCAATATGTGCACCGAACAACACAGGTAAAAGTTCGGTTATCAATGCTCTACAGTTTCCCCTCATCAACGATTTGCGTTTAACTGAATGGGATGGACACGACCTCGAAGAAACCCGTAAGTTCTATTTTTCGACCGATCAGTCGTATATCTTGCTAGAAGCCAACTTGCCACATGGCGACGTTGTTATCGGTGTTGCTGGCTTGGGTAAAATAGCAGGGTTTGCGCATCAGTTTTTTTGCTTCCCTGGTAAGTTAAACTTAGATGACTTTACCCAAGAAAAAAGCATCATTAAATACACCAAACTTTTTAAACACCTTGAAGCGCAAGGTAAAAAACCTATTGAGCTAAAAGCGCAAGAACTAAACGCCCTACTCACTGGCGGTGCAACGCCCTTTGATGGCGATGTGAATCTAAAAATGATCCCGCTTAATAATGTTCAAGATGCGGCAATTTATAAAGAGATTTTTCGCCGTATTTTGAATTTACATAAGCTAGGCGCCAGTGATGTAAAACGCTTTATGCTGCGCGTTTTTGAGCGTCATATGTCTAACTCTAAAGTAGATTTTTATGAAGTATGGCGCCGCGCATTTGACAAAGTAAACCGCTCTCGTCGTGAGCTCAATGCCCTTGAATCTATGCAAGAGCCAATAGCTGCGCTCGAAGCCATGCTAGATAGCGAAGCGACCATAAAAGGTAAGTTAGCAGCATATGCGCCAAAAATAGACGTCGCATTAGTAGAGTATGACCAATATCAGCAAGAACATTTAGCAGAGCTAAACGCGCAACTTGAAGACATTGAGCAAGAAAAGCATGACTTCGAGCAAAAACAACAACTGTACTTGCAACAGTCTAGGGATATTGAGCGACGTCAAACACAGATTGAACAGTGGTTTACTGACTTTTATGCGCTGAAAACTGAATTTGAACTCACTAATCACGCAACGCTTAAAACTAATTTGCAGCTACTTAAAAAAGAATATGAGCAATTGTCTTTTTCAATTAATAGCGCGCAAGGACAGAGTTTATATACATTAGATTACCGAATTAACGAAACTCAAAAGCAAATCAAGAGCTTAAAGTTACAGCTTAAAAATTTAGAGTTTAATTTGTTTACCCGTATGCGTGAGGACTTATCGCTCAAAGAAGTTGAAGAGATATCGCGTATTTTGAACCCTGATTTATTGTCTTTTGCGACAACTAATCAAGGTGATATCACGATTACCGATGAAGATGCTTTTGGCGGCTTCTTAGAATTACTATCGGCAAGTGTTAAAGGGGGTGAGCTAACCCTACCAGGCGCAATAATAAAGCTCAAAAAGCTGAGCCCAGTGCAAATGCAAAGTGGCGAAAACAAAGAGCAACTTAAGGCACAACTTGATGCCTTACAGCAGTCTTTAGTTGAATTTAAGCAACAACGTGAAGTTGCCGCCAACGTTGCTCAAAAGCAGCAAGAACGAGATGCGCTTTACGACGAGTTAATGGGCTTAGAAGCGGCACTTAAACGTTTTGAGCAATATCAAACCATGTTGCAATCAGTCGATGCGCAGGAGTTGTTGCGTGAACAGTTAAATGCTGAGCGTGAGCAAGTTGACGAATACTTACAAGATGTGCAACGTAACGCAGGCTCAATTTCTGACCGACGTTCTATCATCAAAAGTAAGCAAGACTTACTCACCCGTCAAAGCGATAGATTAAGGCAGGTAAAATCAGAGCGAATTGACCATACGCTCGATATTTTCTCGGGCAAGCAAACGCCCTATCCCGTTGACGTTAAACTCGACTTTGATAACTTAGCCGAGGTTGTGCATCAGTTTAATAAAGAGTGCAATGAGTTAAGAAACTTGGCAGTTAATGTTCGTAATACTTACTTGCACATCTATAACGCGGGTATCACTAAGTTTGACAATGAAACGGATGAAAACAGTAAATATGCAAAACTTATCAGCGCTTATCATAATCTAGATAACGAGCGCGACGCCGTTGACCGCCAAGCTCGCGTTGCACTTACTGAAGTTGCCGCAACAATTAAAGGGTTGCGTGAAGATCTTGATAGACTTCGCCGGGAAATGAATAGCTTTAACAAAGGCATAAGTCAGCATCGTATCTCAAATTTACAGTCATTTAAGATTAATATTATCCCTCGTAAAATGCTTGTCGATAGTATTGATACCATTATTAGTACGTCTGATAACTATGAAAAAGGCGATAACTTTGACCTTTTATCTGTGCAGCCAAGTGATGAAAAAGCACTAAACGATGCTAAAGATCATTTAATTAAGTTGGCCAGTGATAAAGCTGGGCTTACGCTAACAGACTTATTTGATATTCGCTTTGAAGTTGTCAACCGAGCTGGAGAAACTGAACACTTTGACAAAATTGACTCAGCTGGCTCAAACGGTACTCGTATCACCATTAAGTTATTATGTGGTATGTTGTTTATACGCTATTTGCTTTCTGAGCAAGAACAAACGCTCTATCGTATTCCTATATACATCGACGAAGCGGCAGACATTGACCCACAAAACCAAAAAGCCATCATTGAGACGGCGCTAAGTTTTGGCTTTGTGCCCATTTTTGCGTCTGTTAAACCGCAAATTAGCTGTGATTATATCGTACCTATTCGCAGTGTTAAAAATGGTAGCCAAAACTGGGTAGATGAGAAAGACTGGATTGAAGTGGAACATAATACCGCCCAAGCAGTCTGATCTTAAAAGGTTTGATAAATGCACCCAGCGGACGTTGATGAGCCGCTGGGCCAAGGAGACTTAACATGTTAAAAAGTTTTTTAATAACATCATTGCTTGTGCTACTAAGCGCCTGCTCATCATCGCCTGATTGGGATTATGATAAGTCGGCAGAATTTGCTAATTATAAAACCTTTGCTTGGGCGCCAGATGCAAAACTTCAAGCCAGCGCAAGTGACTATCAAATCAATGAGTTGATGGAGAAACGTGTTCGAGCAGCAATTGCACAAACATTATCAAGCCAAGGTATTACATTGGTTGAGCAAGCAAATGCCGATATGCTAATTAACTATCATGCGTCGGTTGAGAGTAAAATTGAAGCAGATACGCTCAATACCAGCTATGGCGTACGCTGGAACTACTGGGGTTGGGGTGTGCAAACCCATACCACAACCAGAGAGTATGATGTTGGTACACTCGTGATTGATGTGATTGACAATACATCTAAACAATTAGTGTGGCGCGGCGCTAAAGAAGGTCGGTTGCGCAACAAGCAAACACCTGAGCAAAGAGAAGCATCTATCAACCAAACCGTTGCCGACATATTGCAAAACTTCCCACCAAAAGTGCAGTACTAAAAGCATTTGCATACCGTGCAGCGTCACTATGATGTGTCGCTGCACGGCACTAAAACATTAAAGCGTTGAGCATGACCTTATTCTAATTCAATAAATTGATTGAGTGCGTCACTAAGCTCGGCGATACCAGCAGCACTGACTGACTCACCATTGAGGTTATTTGAAATAACTTGGCTAAGAGATGCTTCATCTAACCCTTTGGCGTCAGATTCATTCAATGAAGTCAGTTTAGTGAGGGTTTTTCGTAACCGAGACGCCCCAACTTGCGATGGTGCCCCTTCAGGCAAACTTGCCATTGTGTTGACGACCTCAAGGTAAGATTTTGCAAACAAAGTTGCAAGCGCAGCAGTATCCTGCGTAGCTTTCTCTAGGCTTGCTTTGAGCTCAAATGTATTAGGGAGCTGATCAACGAGCTGGCCGCTCACTTTATCGACCTCTAATTTTAAGCGTTCACGCGATTCATTCACGCTCTGCGCTGCTGCTGGCGATCCCACTCGTTGGCCGTCTGATACTGCTTGACGATTGCTCTGCTGATAGGTGGATAAGCTAGAACCGCCTAGAGTTTTTAGGGACTTTTTGAGGTTCATCATAGCATTATGTAAAGGTCTTAAGCGTGTTTTTTGTTCCGCTGAAAACTGGCTTGACGCCTCATCTATAGCTTGAATTGACGCACTGATTTGGCTCACGCCCATCGCGTGTGGTTTCACCTTATTGATAGTGTTTAGCATGGAGTCCACTGACTGCTTTAAGCGTTCAGCCTGTTGCTCAGGAGTCTGCTCAGCGGAGGGATCTACTCCTGTGCCGTCTGCATCTGCACTTTGTTCTTCTGCATCTGCACTTTGTTCTTCTGCATCTGCACTTTGTTCTTCTGCATCTGCACTTTGTTCTTCTGCATCTGCACTTTGTTCTTCTGCATCTGCACTTTGCTTGTCTGCATCTGCACTTTGCTTGTCTGCATCTGCACTTTGCTCGTCTGCATCTGCACTTTGCTTGTCTGCATCTGCACTTTGCTCGTCTGCATCTGCACTTTGCTTGTCTGCATCTGCACTTTGCTTGTCTGCATCTGCACTTTGCTTGTCTGCATCTGCACTTTGCTTGTCTGCATCTGCACTTTGCTTGTCTGCATCTGCACTTTGCTTGTCTGCATCTGCACTTTGCT
>NZ_JAAUWV010000056.1 GCF_014694405.1 Pseudoalteromonas sp. S16_S37 | reverse complement strand
CCATTTCCAATTCGAATTGCTGAGGGGTTTTGTCTTTAAGCATGGTGAACTCCCTAAACTCACTACGCTTATTAGATCAAAGGGCTAGATCTGTGTCTAGCCCTTTTTCAACAGTCTGAAGCCGCTTCAGCGGCTTTTTTTTTTACTCTAAGGCTTATTTTTGCTCTGGAGGGCGATATCCCTCTATTTCTACTTCTTTATCTTCAAACAAAAAGCCTACCATTTGCTCTTCTAATAGTGCACGGTGATCAGGGTCCATCATATTAAGATGCTTTTCATTGATAAGCATGGTTTGTTTATGCTGCCACTGCTGCCAAGCCTCTTTTGAGATATTGTTGAAAATTCTTTCTCCAACTTCGCCCGGATACAGTTGAAAATCCAAACCTGGTGCTTCTTTTTGTAGCTTTTGACAAAATACCGTACGTGCCATAACGTTTTCCAAAATTAAATCGAAGAATAATAATGCTAGTCTAACTCATTGCGCCAAGGACTTTAACCAACTTTTTTGTTGGCGCAGCAAGACCGACTTGTGGATGATCTTTAATGTCATACCAAATAATTGGTTGCTCATGGGCAAAATCAGGAATACGCGTTAGCTTAAGAATTTGTGGGTGGATGGTTAACTCGAAATGAGTAAATATATGAACAAATGATTGCAATGAATATATTTGACCATGAAACCCTTGCTGAGCAATAAACTGCTCAACCTCTTCTGAAGTCTGAAACTCAAAAAAGCCATATAGCCCACCCCAAATACCTGAGTTTGGCCGTTTTTCCATAAGCACTTTATCTTGCGCATTGACTATCAAGTGATAAGCCTGTTTTTTTGGTTTTTCTTTCTTGGGTTTTGAATTAGGGTAAACCTTGACTTGACCATGCTTAAACGCTTGGCACTGACTTACTAATGGGCAAGCCAGACAATCAAAGTTACTACGTGAACAAAGACTTGCCCCCAAATCCATCATAGCTTGATTAAATTCAGTAACATTATTTTTAGGTGTTATTGCTTCAGTTAAAGACCAAAGTTGGTTTTCAACTTTCTTAACGCCATACCATCCTTCTATCATAAAAAAGCGTGCCAATACTCGCTTAACGTTACCATCTAAAATAGGATGATGCTGCCCAAGAGCTAAAGACAAAATAGCACCAGCGGTAGAGCGCCCAATACCGGGTAGCGCCATGACTTGCTCAAGAGTCTGAGGGAACTGACCACTATATTCACTTGCCACTATTTTTGCAGTTTTATGTAAGTTTCTTGCTCTTGCGTAATAACCTAATCCAGTCCAATGGTGCAGCACTTCATCTTCTGGCGCTTGCGCGAGTGCTTCAATGGTAGGAAAGCGCACCATGAAGCGCTCAAAATATGGGATCACAGTGACCACTTGAGTCTGCTGCAACATCACTTCAGAAACCCAAACCTTATAAGGCGTTTTCTCTAACTGCCAAGGCAAGGTTTTGCGACCATGTTGGTGATACCAATTGACGACCTGTTCGGCAAACCATTTAGCTTGTTGACTAGAAACCTGCATTAATCACACTATTTTTATAACCAATTCAATAGAGCGCCAGTGTATGGCGCTTTTAAAAACAGTCAAGCTATTGTACTTATGTCTACGAACAGGGATAATGTGCGCCCGTTTTTTACACCAATGAATTGACTATGAATGAATCGAGTAAAACCTCGCTAGAGCAAGCTCAGCAAGAAGGTAAATATATCCGTAAAGTGCGTAGCTTTGTTAAACGAGAAGGCCGTTTAACCAAAGGTCAACAAGCTGCTATCGATAAATGCTGGCCCACCATGGGATTAGAGCACAATCAGGGTATGCTCGATTTTTCTAAAGTTTTTGGTAACGACAATGCTGTAGTGCTAGAGATTGGCTTCGGTATGGGTAAGTCTCTTGTTGAAATGGCCAAAAATGCGCCAAACCTTAACTTTATTGGTATAGAAGTTCACCGCCCGGGCGTTGGGGCTTGCTTAATGGATGCGGATGAGCAGCAAGTGACAAACTTGCGTGTGTTTGAGCATGATGCGGTTGAAGTATTAGCTGACTGCATCCCTGATGAAAGCTTAACAACAATGCAGTTATTCTTTCCCGATCCTTGGCATAAAAAACGCCACCACAAGCGTCGAATAGTACAACCTGAATTCGTTGAAAGCTTACGTAAGAAGTTAAAAATAGGTGGTGTTTTCCACATGGCTACGGACTGGGAAAACTACGCTGAGCATATGCTTGAAGTTATGTTAGCGGCTCCTGGCTATGAAAACACTTCAACTACCAATGATTATGTACCACGCCCTGATAATCGCCCTCTTACTAAATTTGAACAACGCGGCCACCGCCTTGGGCATGGCGTTTGGGATTTAATGTTTAAACGCGTTGAGTAAATCGAAGCATATCGCTAACACTTTTAGGGCCTTTATAGGCCCTTTATAATGAGTAATTATGAGCAAATTATCTAATCCTAGCCTTTTACTACTTCGTAATGAAGAAGAGCTTTACGGCAATAATATTCTAGTCATTAACACCAATCGTGATGGCTTTTTATTGGAACTTCGCAAACTAAACCCAAACGCCACTATTAACGCGTTTAGCTATAATATTGCCGATCATAATGACTCTAGTCAGTATCACAACGTACAAAGCTTTGTTGGTCATAGCCTCCCCCAGCTCAAAGATTTAGATTTAATCATATACTACTATCCAAAATCTAAACCCGAAGCACTGATGATGCTAGACAACATCCGAGCTATCGCGAACAAAGACACGCGACTGCTGGTTGTGGGTGATAATAAAGGTGGAGCGAAGTCGGTAGAAAAGCAACTCACGCCATTTGCAGGGCAGTTTTACAAACTCGAAAGTGCAAAACACTGCGTATTATATGAGTTTTCAAGGTTAGAAACTTTTGAAGACTTTGATATTAAACATTATCAGTCTACGTTTAATGTTACTGTTGCAGGCCAATCATTTCCAGTTGTTAGTGTGCCGGGTGTATTCAACCATGGAAAACTAGATGTTGGTACCAAGTTACTACTTGAAAACGTCAATGTGCCATACAAAGGGAAAGTGCTCGATTTTGGCTGTGGTGCGGGCATCATTGCTACATTTTTAGCGATTCAACAAAGCGAGCTTAGTCTACATTGCTTAGACGTGAACGCATTAGCAATTTATGCGACTGAACAAACTTTTGCAGTTAATAATTTAACTGCAGAGTGTATTTTAAGTGATGGTATGAGTAATGTATCAGGACAGTACCACTTAATAATCAGTAACCCACCATTTCATACTGGGATTGCTACAGATTATGGTATTGCGGAGCGATTTTTAGAACAAGCAAAAGGCTTCTTAAAGCCTCATGGGCAGATACAGATAGTTGCAAATAACTTTTTAAAATATCCTCCCATTTTGGAGCAGCAGTTTGGTGAATTCTCAATCTTAGCCAGAAATACCAAGTTTACCGTTTACCAAGCATCCAAATAACAGCCTAAGGGCCTAAAAATAGCCATTTACAGCTTGAAATGGATAAAATAACATGCGAAATCAGGTATTTTTTTGTTATCTTATCCAATCTGTTTGCTACACTAAAATGTAGTTTTTGTGTTCAACTCTTTTTCGCGCCAAACAAAGCAAATTGAGTGACTTACGCGCCTTTGGTTGCTTGATAGCTTGCCATAAGAATAGCGAGTAGGTATTGGTAACTGGCTCAATAAAGGCTAATAATGACAAGACAGGCTTCTAAAACTAGTATAAGGAAAGTGTTAATTAGCGCTGTAATGCTAGTTACCGCCCTATGTCTGTCACTATCTATCTCTATTTCAACTTATCTTGATATCAAGGAGCAACGACAGCTCATTATCAACAAACTTGATATGATAGCCGAAATAGTATCATTCAATGCCCAAATAACCCTCATTTTTGAAGACAGAAAGACCGAAGAAAAGCGCCTAAAGTCATTTAAAGCTGTTGATTTAGTTAAAAATATACATATTTATGACATTGATGATGTAACCAATAAACCGGTATTTTTTACCAGTTATAATGCCTCTAAAACGCCACCAGTTCCCTTAAAGGTCAATAGCATCGAGGAACTCAAAGAACCGCGGATCACCGAAGACTACGTAGAGCTTATCAAGCCTGTTATTTATGAGGATAAAATAGAAGGATACGTTTATATTCGCGGTGGGTTGGAGCGTTTAAATGAGTACATAAATACTAAGATATTGGTTGATATCACACTGACACTTTTTGTCTTACTTTTGGTGTTACTTGTTGCCCGAGGCATTCAACGCCGCATAGCTCGGCCAATTGAAGAACTCTCCATATTACTACAAGATGTTTCTAAGAATCATAACTACAGCACTCGGGCCTCTAGCAGTCATATCGAAGAAATTAACATTCTTGCTAGTAGCTTGAATGTAATGCTGACGCGCACACAAAATCAGATTGAACGCCACCAAGCCGACAAATTAGAAATAAAAAAGTTAAATCAAAGTCTAGAGGAAAAAGTAAACCAAAGAACCATTGCGCTTCGTGAAGCAAACCAAGAGTTACTTAATACCCTTGAACGAATGCATCAATATCAAAACCAAATCGTCGAAAATGAAAAAATGGCCTCTTTAGGGCAAATGGTCGCAGGTGTTGCTCATGAGGTTAATACACCCATTGGTTTAGGGGTTACTGGCTCAACCCTATTAAGAGACAAACTCGCCGATATCAAGATTGCGTTTGAGCAAAAGAGCTTAACATCAAAGCAATTAGAGCGTTTTATTACTGATGGTATTGAAAACTTAGATTTAATATATCGAAACTTAAATCGTGCAGCTGATTTAATATCGAGCTTTAAACGTGTTGCTGTAAGCCAAGACTTAGAACTAAGTTCAGATGTCAATTTGGCTGTGTTATTAGATAATATCATCAAAGCCATGAAACCTGAGCTGGCCAGCAAAAACCCAAAAATCAATATTGATTGTGAAGAGAACTTAGTAATAACTAGTAAAGCGGGGCCACTACAACAAATATTTGAGCAGTTAATATCAAATTCTCTATTACATGGCTTTGCTGATGCCCAAGATAATGAAATAAATATAAAAATCGACACTGATAACAACCAACTCAATATCACATATAGTGACAATGGGGGTGGTGTATCCAGCGCAATTAAAAAACGCATTTTCGACCCATTCGTCACCACACGACGAGGAGAAGGCGGAAGCGGCTTGGGTATGCACTTGGTTTATAACCTTATTACTCAGGCATTACACGGCAATATTTCTTTAGACGAAAATTATGATGAGGGTGCACGATTTATTTTAACTTTACCACTGGGTGAGGTTAAGCAATGAAGTATCTATTACCATTAATTTTGTTAATTCCGATGATATGCAGCGCCAAGTCACCCGATCAGGTGCGTTCTGCTTTTTTATATCAGATGGCAAAGTTTATTGAGTTTCCTAATCAACAAACTAAAAATTCTACTAAGTTTTGTTTTTTTAATATAGATAATGGCCCTGGATTAATATTAGCGGGAAATAGAAGTTTAAAAATTAGAAATTTGCCGATAGAAATAATACAAATAGAAAAGCCAAAGAATTTAAGGGAACTTTCAGGACAATGTGATATCACATACATTGATGAAAGTAATGAAGATGATATACTTGCAGTTTGGATTAAAACAAACCCTTTAGATACGGTGTTTGTGGGGGAAACAATAGAATTCCTCGAAGGCGGAGGGATAGCCTCTTTAGTCCAAGAAGGGAGTAAAATTCGGCTGTATATAAATAAGCAACAAGTTTCTCAGCACAACTTTAAGGTGTTATCAAGATTGCTTGCCGTTTCTAAGTTTCATCCAGATTAATTTTACTTGTTAACAATTAGATATACTCCTATAATCGTAAATATTCGGTTTTATTAGATAGTACCGAATTTCATGTAAATAATATATTCCGAAAAGGTTAATTAATAATGCAAACGCCAGTCATTCTGATTGTAGAGGATGAAGACGTAACTCGCCTGAACCTCGTTAGTTTATTTGAAGCGGAAGGTTACAAAGTTATTGAAGCCATTGATGGCGATGACATGCACGACAAACTGACAACGCATGACGACGTCAATCTAGTGGTTATGGATATCAATCTTCCAGGTAAAAATGGCCTAATTCTAGCTCGTGAATTACGCCAAAAGAAAAACATTGGTCTTATTTTCTTAACTGGTCGTGACAACGATGTCGACCGTATTCTTGGTTTGGAAATAGGCGCTGATGATTACATAACAAAGCCTTTTAACCCTCGTGAACTAACTATTCGCGCGCGTAATCTAATTTCTCGTACAGGCTCATCAACTGAAGAGTCTTCAATCGACACAAACGGCGTTATTACTTTTAACGGTTGGGAATTAGATGAAAATAGTCGCTGCCTAACTTCTCCTGCTGGTGAAGCAAAGCGTCTACCAAAAGGTGAGTACCGCGCTTTACGTCTAATGCTTGACTCTCCAGGCCGTATTTTCAGCCGTGAACAGTTGATCAAGCACATGACTGGTCGAGAACTTCGCGCTAATGACCGTACAGTAGACGTTACTATTCGTCGCATTCGTAAGCATTTCGAAAGTGACAGCAACACTTCTGAGCTAATTAGTACCATTCATGGTGAAGGCTATCGCTTTATCGGAAAGATTGATAGCTGATAAAGCAATGGTTTCAGGGAGTTTTGCAATTATTGGATAAGGGGCTAGTTGGCCCCTTATTTTATTTGCCGTTATTCTTTATCCCTAACAGACTTAGAGTTTGTTCCAATAAAACTATCCCATCTGCAATTTTGACTTCTAATTCATTTATCCACTGCGTTAAAATTTCAACTCTGTGCTGATGTGCTTCCAATTCCATCTTTTTGGTATGTAACTGAACTTGATGTAATCCTACAGAGCCTGCAGCGCCTTTAAGTTTATGTGCAACGGACGCATACTCATCAATGTCGTCATTGCTTAAAGATTGACGTAGTTCAGCACAATATTTAGGGTTGAGCGTTTTAAATAAAGTGACACTACGCTCGAAAGCTTCTCCACCCATAGAGTCGATGAAATCTGTTATTGTATCTATATCTAATTCATGTCTCTGCTGTTCACTGAAAGTGATACCTTCGAGAAACTCTTTCGCACCAGCTTGCTTGGCATCTATGCCAAATAACTCTGCTAACATTTTATCTAAGCGAGTTGTATTTATTGGTTTAGCCAAAGCCCCTTGAATACTAATACCTTCTAACTCTTGCTCTGCGCTACGCACGTTAGCAGTTAATGCGACAATAGGAAGATTATCAAAATGGCTGTCGGCACGAATTTCTCTGGCAACTTGGTCACCGTTAATATCAGGTAGCTGCATATCAAGTAAGATAAGATCTAAATCATCTTCAGTGGCAACTAAAGACAAGGCATCTTCACCGGTCTCAGCCCATATTACTTCATGCCCGCGCTGCTCCAATAAGTTAGTCGCTATCTCCGCATTTAATGGCACATCCTCAACTAACAAAATATATAGACTGCGCCCAGCATAACTTTGTTGTTTTGGTGCACTACACAAAGTCAGTGGAATTTCCACATCAAATCGACTCCCCTGCCCTTCAATACTACTAACTCGAATGCAGCCCTTCATTGCGTGCACTAACGCTTTAGTAACAGCCAAGCCAATTCCCGAACCTATCGCATTAGCGCCCGTCAAATCAGGGGCTTTATAGTACATGTCAAAAATACGTTCTTGTTGATCGCTTGGGATCCCAACGCCAGTGTCAATGACACTAATATTTAACCAAGGTCCTGATTCTCTATTTTCTCGCTTACATTCGAGCGTAACACTGCCTCGATGCGTAAATTTAACGGCATTATTAATTAAGTTCCACAGCACTTGCCTTAAACGCGTTGGGTCTAACAATGCGTAGACATCCAAAACCCCTGAGCGATTAATGGTAAACTCGAGTCCTTTTTGATCAGCTATCAAACCGGCAAAGTTCACCACATCATTGATAAAGTCTGAAACATTAATACTGTCTGTCGCTATGTCTAACTGCTCACGATCAATCTTATCTAAGTCGATAATGTCGTTAAAAATATTGCCGAGCGTTTCAGCGCTAGAAAAGATGGTGTTACACCAGCTCTTTTGCTGTTGAGACAACTCAGTGTCCAATAACATACGTGTTAAACCGACTATGCCGTTCAAGGGGGTACGCAGCTCATGGCTTAAGGTCGCGATAAACTTGCCTTTGTCTTTGTACGCAGTCTCTAGAGCCTGTTCAGCTTCTTTACGACTTGTAATATCTCGACCAAACGCTAACAAACCTATGTACTTACCATCATCGGTAATAAAGGGAAGTTTGCGCATTTCAAACCAACGATTTTCGTCGTTAACGGGGTATTCGACGTCTAACGTGATAGGTTTATGGGTTGTGGATACTTCAGTATCTGTGCGCAGGACTTCAGGTAAATAACTTTGCGGATAGATTTGTTCTACTGAGCGGCCAATGAGTTCCTCACTGGGCTTACCAATGACTAGCTCGAACATTTTGTTGCAACCAGCAAACACCCCATTTTCATCACGGTAGTAAAATAAGTCAGGTGATGAGTCCACGATGGAACGCAATAGCATGCCTTGTTGTGCAAGCTCTTGCTGGGTCTTCTTTCTTTCTGCAATTTCTTTACGTAACTCTTCAATGGCTCGATGCTTAGCATGCAATGCCATTTTACGCTCATCAATCTCATTATTTAGGCGATTGATATTATCTTTTAATGTTTGGTTGAGGAGTTTTTCTTGTTGAGTTGCTGACTCAAGATAGCTCTTAGAGTCTTCCAGTTGGTGAATTGAGCGGATCATAATCGATATCAGAATAGGAGAAGTCACCGCGGAAAAAAACATAACAGCCAGTACATCGACTATTTTTATTTCACCCAACGCAACATAGTAAAACATACAAGATAAAATGAGTGCGACTAACAAGATGAAAAAATAGCACATAAAGCTGGCAGGCTTTGCACCATATTTACTGACTAAATTTGCTAATACACGAGCCCACGGGCCAAAAGAAGATTCTGTCATAGTAACCATATACCCAATTTATCCGCATATTATACGCAAGCAACACCAAGATGCGAATAATCCTTTTTGTTAATACTGACGCAATTAAGACTGTAATAACTTATGCACAAAATACATATTTCTGTCATGTTAAAGCAATTCTTATAGGGGCAACTCGTCCATTTATAGTGTAATATGCCCGCTTTTAATTGTCGTGACTATGAGGGTTTAGATGCAAACCATAATGCCAGATATTGCTGACACAGCTGAAGCCTTGCAAACCGGAACTTTAGATTGGGTCGGTATGGGCAACATTGAGTTACCCCTGTTATTTTCAAGTAAAGGATTATCCGACACCACAGTCACAGCCAAAGCTGACGCTTTTGTAAACTTGCATAACGAGCAAGCCAAAGGTATTCATATGTCTCGCTTATTTTTGGCTTTAGATACCTTGTCTTGTGAACAAACGCTCACTCCAACTACGCTCAAGCAAGTATTAGAAAGCTTTGTCGCTAGTCATCAAGATTTAAGTAATGCAGCTAAAGTTGTAATACATTTTGAATTACCACTGCGTCGTCCTTCTTTATTAAGTGGTAAACAAGGTTGGAAAAGCTACCCTGTGACTATTACAGCAAGTTTAATCGAGGGCCACTATCAACTAGAAGTTGCCGTAGATGTTACCTACTCATCAACTTGCCCTTGTTCTGCCGCCTTAGCAAGACAACTTATTCAAAAAGCGTTTACTGAGCAATTTGCACAACAGCAACTTAGCTTTGAACAAGTACATGACTGGCTTGGAAGCACACAAGGTATTGTGGCAACACCACACTCTCAGCGGAGCATCGCCAATATCAAAGTGAAGGTGCCATCGGATAGTCAAGAGTTTGACATTTTAGCCCTCATTAACAGTACTGAAAATGAACTCAAAACCCCCGTTCAAGCGGCTGTTAAACGTGAAGATGAGCAAGAGTTTGCTCGACTAAACGGTCAAAACTTAATGTTTTGTGAAGATGCTGCAAGAAAACTTAAAGCGCTATTTGAGATGTCGCACTATCAAGATTACTACATTAAAATTAACCATTATGAGTCATTACATGCGCACGATGCAGTAGCTTACGCAGTGAAAGGCTTACCTCAAGGTTACCAAATATAAAATAATCCAAATAACACTCCAAACGGGCACGACATTTGCTTACATAACTATAAATTGTCAAATTGTCGTTGGAGTGTTTTATGGAATTTGCTTTATTATCAATATTAGCTCTGGTGGTCATTGCCTCTGTCGTTGCAGCTAAGTATACCGATGCAGGGGGAAATCCTTATCCATTTAACAAAAAAGAGTCTGTTTTTAGTAATGTAGAAGCTTCGTTTCTCACTTTATTAGAAAGAGCTGTGGGTGATAGATTCAAAATTGTGAGTCGTGTCAAACTCATAGACTTAATTGAGTGTAAACCTGGCCTGTCAGATAAAGCGCGCAGAGCGGCATTAATCAAAGCTAAAAATAAACAATTAGACTATGTACTTGTTGATAAAGATACTTTAAAAATCATGGCCGCAGTTGATTTGGTAAATAACGCCAATAAAAGCGGTCACAAGGCACAGCGCGATTGGTTTGTCAGTGGTGCGCTTGAGTCTGCTGGGATCCCTCACATTAGAATGAAAGTAAAAGCGGGCTACAAGTCTTCTGAAGTGCGTAGCGCGATTCTTTTTAAACTTGGTAAAACCGCCAAAACACCAATTAGAACTCGCAATCGCACAGAAAAGCCGGCGGTGCTTTCACCGTCTCAAGCCAAAGCGCAATCGACACAGTTGGCGGAAATATAATCTTTATATTTCGCATAAGAAGCAGGCAAATGCCTGCTTTTTCTATGTCTGTAATAAAGTGAATGAAACTCGCATTTATGGCTTGCTCAGGTATACTACTGGGCAAGTTTTTTTAGGAATTTATATCATGAAAATCGGTATTATTGGCGCAATGGAGCCTGAAGTTGCCATCTTGCGTGAGGCAATTCAAAACAAACAACAGCTCACTAAAGGTGGTTTCACGTTTTACACAGGCGAATTAGCTGGCCACACTGTTACACTTGTACAGTCAGGCATTGGTAAAGTAGCAGCGACTGTAGCGACAACCCTACTCATTGATAACTTTCAACCTGATTGTGTGATCAATACGGGTTCTGCAGGTGGTTTTGAGCCGAGTTTAAATGTCGGTGATGTGGTTATTTCAGATGAAGTAAAACATCATGACGTAGATGTAACTGCATTTGGCTACGAAATCGGTCAAGTACCCCAAATGCCAGCTGGCTTTAAAGCGCATCCAACATTAATTGAAGCAGCAAAGCAAAGTGTAGCAAGCCTTGCTGACACACAAACAATGACTGGCTTAATTTGTACCGGTGACTCGTTTATGTGTGACCCAGTTCGTATTGAAAAAGCACGTGCTGATTTTCCGACAATGCTGGCCGTTGAAATGGAAGGTGCAGCAATAGCGCAAACTTGTCACGTACTTGATACTCCATTTGTGGTTATTCGTTCTTTATCGGATATCGCAGGTAAAGAATCTCCGCAATCTTTTGAAGAGTACTTAGAGGTTGCTTCTGTTAACTCTTCAAAATTAGTCACTGCGCTACTTGAAAAGTTAGTAGACACTAAGCTGTAAGATGCTTTTAGAGTTTATGCAAGCCCAGCAGGGCTTGCTCATCTTTATTTTATCACTCGCTGCTGCACACTCTGTTCCGCTGCTTAACAGCTATCATCCTAACACCATCTTATCTTTGGTTTTTAAAGCAATAGCTAAACGCGTCTACAGAAGCACTGCGCCCGGGGGGTACCAGCATTTAAGTGGCACACTCGCATTTTTGTTACCTTCTTTAACTGTCATCATTTTATGTTTTGCCATCGCCCAGTTTGCCTATTACCCAAATTGGTTAGGAGGAATTGTGCTGTATCTATGCTTAGATACAAGAGTAACCATACGGGCTAAACGCATAGCCACCCTACTCAAGCAAGGACAAAAATCCACTGCAAGGCAACTACTTAGTAACATCGTTGCCAGAGATGTAGAGAAACTATCAAGCGTAGGTATTAGCAAAGCCTGTATCGACAGTACCAGCCTAACAACCGTAAGACATTATTATATGATAATCATATTCTACTTATTGTTAGGACCATTGGCGGCTTTAACTTATAAGCTTTTGCTGTTATGCGATCATGCATGGCGTAGCGAAATAAAGCCAAATAGTCGCTTCATGAGTACATTGAAAAGCAGTATTTATATTATCGAGTGGCTCCCAATAAGAGCTTTTGTTTTGCTGGTTGCGATGCCGTTACACGTAAAAAAGGTCATGCATTACCTAAAACACTATGCACGTTACTTTTATCAAAAAAATAGTGGCTGGGTTTTGTCATTATTTGCTGCAAACTTAAAAGTACAACTTGGCGGCCCATGCTTCTACCTTGGTGATCGCTTTGAGAAGATGAGACTGGGTATTGAACGCCATCCAGAGCCCAGTGATATCGATTCGTTGCTCAACTTACTAAATAGGATCAGAGTGTTTTTCTTTTTGGTCTTAGCACTTTGCTGGCTAACCTACTTATTAAGCGCAACATTCTTAAAAATTTAGTTTCATAAAGTAAAAAGCCAGCGACTGGCGCTAGCTAATTTATACTTTGCTGAGTATGCCTAGACAGTTAGTTTACCGTCACTTTCGCAAACTTACGTTTACCAACTTGATAAATGGCTGTACTGCCTTTCTCAACGGCCATTTTGCTATCGGTGATTTTGTCTTCACCATTTAACTTTACGGCACCCTGTTTGATCATACGTATCGCTTCTGAAGTACTTCCTACTAATCCTGCATCCTTAAGAAGGTTTGTGATAAACGTTGTAGGCTCATCAATGGTGATGGTAACTTCAGGAATATCGTCAGGCAGTGCGTTTTTCTGGAAGCGGTTGATAAAGTCTTGATGTGCAGCTTCTGCGTCATCGGCACTATGAAAACGCGCGATCATCTCTTTTGCAAGCTCGATCTTGATATCACGAGGGTTACGGCCACCTGCAACTTGCTCTTTCAAAGCAGCAATTTCTTCTAATGAAAGCGCACTTAACAACTCATAATAACGCCACATCAAATCATCAGAGATAGACATTACCTTGCCAAACATATCGTTAGGTGCGTCAGTAATGCCGATATAATTACCCAAAGATTTCGACATTTTTTGCACACCGTCAGTACCTTCAAGCAGAGGCATCATCAATACGGTTTGCGGTCTCTGTCCTTCTTCTTTTTGTAATTCACGCCCCATGAGAAGGTTAAAGCGCTGATCTGTACCACCCAGCTCTACATCCGCCTCAAGTGCTACTGAATCCCAACCTTGAACTAACGGATACAAGAACTCATGAATCGCAATTGACTGGCCACCTGCATAACGCTTTTTAAAATCATCACGTTCAAGCATACGAGCGACAGTTTGACGTGCTGCTAGCTTGATCATCCCAGCACTGCCTAATTTTTCCATCCAAGTAGAGTTAAATGCTACTGTTGTTTTGGCTGGGTCTAAAATTTTAAAGACTTGTTCTTTATAGGTTTCAGCGTTAGCAAGAACATCTTCTTTGGTTAAAGGTTTACGGGTAACATTTTTTCCTGTTGGGTCACCTATCATGCCGGTGAAATCACCAATAAGGAAAATGACTTCATGACCAAAATCCTGAAATGTCTTTAACTTATTAATCAGAACAGTGTGACCTAAATGCAAGTCAGGCGCTGTTGGATCAAAACCCGCTTTAATCTTGAGCTTTTTACCTGATTTGAGTTTTTCTTTTAAGTCATCTTCTATAAGAATTTCTTCTGCACCGCGTTTTATCTCTGCAAATGCAGTTTCAAAGTCCACCATTCATCGCTCCAAATATTCAGTTTATCGCCCGATTCTAGCCTATATTGACGCGAGTTTAAATGCACAAAATACTGGTATTGCTGCTTTATTGCGTATATCCTGCAATATTATCAGTAAAAATCTTGACAGCAGAAAAGGCGCCTTATGGTTGACGTGGTGTATAAGCTCCCTAAAAAACACAAACTGCTTATTATTAGTCTCATCTCATTAATGATGATCGTTGCGCTATGGCCTTCAGAAAAAGCAACCGCATCTAAAGATCACGATAAAAATGCATTAGAAGTAGGTAAACGATATGAGTTACCTGTAAAAGTCAGTGAAAAAACAGAGCACCTGACTGAGTTAAATGCCGCTGACACGCCTAGTGAGACAAAAAAAGTAGAATATAGTTTTATTGATCATGAAGTTAAAGCTGGCGACAACCTCGCTATTATTTTTAAAAGAGCGGGTTTTTCAGCACAAACATTGCACCAGCTGGTTAATACCAATGAAGAGACGCGTAAGCTTACCAAAATTCACCCTGGTGAAGTACTAAGCTTTGCAAAAGATAAAGACGGCAAACTAGCTCAACTTAAATACGTACTATCTAAAACAGATACCTTGTTTGTTACACTAAACCAAGACGATAGCTATGACACGGCTATCAAAAGTAAAGAAATTGAAACGGTTGCTAAGTCTGCTGGCGGCGAGATCTCTTCAAGTTTTTGGACTGCGGGGATCACATCTGGGCTGTCTGAGCGCCAGATCATGAACTTTGCGGATATCTTTGGCTGGGACGTTGACTTTGCCAATGATATTCGCAAAGGAGATAGCTTTTCTATCATTTATGAGTCTCATTTTGTAGATGGTGAAGAAATTGGCACAGGCAAAATTATCGCTGCGGAATTTATCAACCAAGGTGAGCGCTACAGCGCCATTCGTCATACTGATGGCAATTTTTATACGCCAGAAGGACGCAGCATGAAAAAAGCGTTTTTACGCGCACCGGTTAACTTCAAATATATTAGCTCTAGCTTTAATCCTCGCCGTAAACACCCTGTAACAGGCAGAGTTACAGCGCACAGAGGTATTGACTATTCCGCACGCACAGGCACGCCAGTTGTTGCCTCTGGTAATGGTAAGGTTATTAAATCAAGTTATAACCGACTAAACGGCAACTACGTATTCATTCAGCATGGCAGCAAGTACGTAACAAAGTACCTGCACTTAAACAAACGCATGGTTAAAACAGGTCAAAAAGTGAAGCAAGGCCAAAAGATAGGTACTGTGGGCGCTACAGGTCGTGTAACCGGCGCGCACTTACATTATGAGTTCTTAGTTAATGGGGTACATCGTAATCCAAAAACAGTAGAGCTGCCTAAATCAGAGTCGTTACCGCAAGATCAGTTAGCGGCATTTAAGCCGATTGCTAAAGACTTGCTTACGCAATTAGAACGCAATCGAGAACTAAGATTGGCGATGAATAACTAATTTAAACCCTATTATAAAAATGGCCTCTGTTGGGGCCTTTTTTATAGGCATAAAAAAGCCCGCAATCAGCGGGCTTTTCAATTACTTAATGGCTTATTTTGCCATGAAGTCAACACCTTCTTGGATGTCTTTTTTCAATGTTTCAAGCATATCTTCTTTGGCTTTTTGCTCGAATGCACTTAGCTCGCCGTAAGGTAGGATTTCTTCTACACCGTTTAGGCCAAGACGCACTGGATGTGCAAAGTAAGGCGCATCGCCATTCTCAACAGCAACGTATGCATAATCTACTACGTTGCTCTCGCCTTGTAGACCTTTAACTAAAGAGAAGCAGAAACGAGCTGCTGCTGCACCCATTGAAAGTGTCGCAGAACCGCCACCCTCTTTAGCGTTAACTACTTCAGTACCTGCATTTTGAATACGTGGTGTTAGTGCTGCTACTTCTTCATCTGTGAAAGTTACACCTGGAACTTGAGAAAGTAGAGGTAGGATAGTTGTACCTGAGTGACCACCGATTACTGGTACTTTCACTTGTGATACATCAACACCTTTAAGCTCAGCAACAAATGCTTCTGAACGAATAACATCAAGCGTTGTTACACCGAATACGCGTGAAGCTTCATAAGTACCCGCTTTTTTGAATACTTCAGCTACGATTGGTACAGTGCCGTTCACAGGGTTAGTGATAACACCCACTAGTGCTTTAGGACAGCTTCTAACAATACCTTCAGCCAACGTTTTGATGATACCAGCGTTCACGTTGAATAAGTCGGCACGGTCCATACCTGGTTTACGAGGCATACCCGCTGGAATAAGTACGATATCAGCGCCTGCTAATGCAGCGTCTAAATCATCAGCACCAAAACCTGCAACTTTAACTGCAGTTGGAATGTGAGAAAGGTCAACCGCTACACCAGGAACTACTGGTGCAACATCGTATAGTGCTAGCTCAGAGCCTGCAGGCAAGCCATTTTTTAGTAAAAGTGATAAAGCTTGACCGATACCGCCAGCGGCACCTAATACAGCAACTTTCATGTGAATTCTCCATAATTTGAAGGTGGAATTGAATGAGCTGTAAAGATAATGAAAAGCGCCGCTAAAAACAAATTAATCCGAGTTATTTTCATGATTTTTTCGACTATAGTTGTAAAGCTTTACACACTCTACTCTTTACGATTAGCAAATCTCATCTTGTACTAATGATAAGCAATCACGTTAAATGCGAAAATTTGGGTAACTAGCTAGTTTTGTGTAAAATCCAACAAACCGCTTTAAAAAGAAATGAAACGTTATGCAACCACAAGAAAAACAAGAAGCTTTAATCAAGGCTTTTAAAGCTCTGCTAAAAGAAGAAAATTTTGGTTCTCAAGGGGAAATTGTTGACGCCCTAAAAGATCAAGGGTTTGATAATGTCAGCCAAAGTAAAGTATCACGCATGCTCAGCAAATTTGGTGCTGTAAGAACCCGAAATGCCAAACAAGAAATGGTCTATTGCTTACCAGCAGAAATGGGCGTACCAACAGCAAAAAGCCCTTTGCGTCAGCTGGTTATTGATATTATGCATAACGAAATGATGATCATCATTCGCACCAGCCCAGGTGCTGCTCAGCTAATTGCACGCTTACTTGACTCACTAGGCACAGCCGATGGTGTATTAGGTACGATAGCCGGCGACGATACAATATTTATCGCGCCTGCAAAAATCTCAGAAATCGACGCAACATTAGAGCGTGTTAAAACACTATTTGATAACGTTTAAGTTTGTTGGAGTGAGCAAAGGCTTTTGCTCACTCTGATTGTTCACACAATTTTGCCATATCATTTAAAAACTGCACAGAAGGCGCAAAAAATGCAGCCCCCATGTCGGCTTGGCTGTAATCCAGCAATGGATCGTAGCACTGTGAATTACCAAGCCGAGAAGTCAGTACCTGCTCAAATGCCGAACCATTTGCAGAACAACTTAACCACAGACTCCCCTGCTCAAAAACGTCGCCAAAAGGCATGCTTTGATCTAGCAACAATGCCTGCCCTTGGTCATCTTTTAATTCAGTTAATGTTGCATGACTATCCGGTTGAATAGGCTCAAGCAAGGTATTATCTAGACGTGTACGTCCCATGATCTGCTCTTGCTCTACCAATGGCAAACGCTGCCAAGCATCGATATCAAACTTCACGCGCATCACGTGCAAGTAACTTCCTTGGTCGTCTAATTTTTGCGGATTATTTATCAGTGCGACTTGGCGCTTAAAACGCCCATGAGGGGCATTCGCACCATAGACAAAACCATTGAAGTCACGTCCATCTAAAAACCGAAAACCTCGTACATGCGCAACTAACTCAACACTGGGCGCCAGCATATGCAAAACACTTTGCGCGAAGAGGTAATTAACATCCTCTCTATCTGAGCGGATCACATATAAAAGATCGAACGGCTGATAATGAATAACATGCTCAGAGCTAGTCACATTAGGAAAGCTCTTAAGTTGCTCAGGAATAAACTCAGGGTAGATATGTGGCCAATACTGCGCACCTATCGCAACAAAGCTGGATACCATAGATTCAGAGAACCGATCGCTCAATTCATTTTGCAAACGTTCACAATTGGCTAGCGCAGCACGAACGGCTTCATCTTGACCTTCTAGTACATTAAAAAATAGATGCAGCCCGTGTAGGTTTGCTTCAGCACAGACCCCTGATTGTGCTTGCGCCATGCTCGTTCCTTTTATTCATCTGGTGTTAAGAAAAGAAATTTACCGCATGTGCCTTAATTTTTAAAGAGACAGGTTTAGTTGTATCTAATAATTGCTCGGCAGGTGCAGGAACTTCAAGTTGTTGATCGTCCACCTTTATATGATAGACGTAATCCGTCCCAATGAACCTTTGTTGTAAAATTTCCACTTCACCAGAGGGTGAATTGACAAGTTCTAAATGCTGTGGACGCACATAGATTTGTCCTTTGTCTTGTGTGTCAGGCAAGGCAACAACCGAGCTGACTTGGCCAAATTTAGTAATAACACTTTGACCGTTCAGTCGATTGGCATCAAGATAGATCCCTCGACCTAAAAACTCAGCAACCGCTTTGTTGCTTGGTTTTTGAAATAAAGCCTGAGCACTATCTAATTGTGCAATTTTGCCCTCATGCATGATGGCCAGTTTATCAGCAAATGCAAACGCTTCATCCTTTGAATGACTAACAAAAATGGCTGAGACTTGCTGATCTTTAATGATACCGCGAATGTCATTGATCAATTGAAAACGCACTTGAGTATCAATATTAGAAAATGGTTCGTCCAGTAATAATAAGTTTGGTTTATAAGCCAAAGCTCTTGCTATCGCAACACGTTGCTGCTGCCCTCCTGAAAGTTCGTGCACAAAGCGTTTTTCTAAGCCTTCAAGCCTGACAAGTTCCACCATCTGAGCCACACGTATCTGACGTTCTCTCTTTGGCAATTTTGATAAACCAAATGCAATATTTTGAGCCACATTTAAATGTGGGAATAAGGCGTAGTCTTGAAACATCATACCTATATTACGATGCTGTGGAGCAACAAACAGTTGCTCGTTGCTCATGCATTGCCCATGGATAACAATCCGCCCACGTTGTGGCTTAATTAAACCCGCAATGGCTTTTAATGTCGTTGTTTTTCCACAGCCACTGGCACCTAGAAGACAAACGATTTCGTTATGAGCAACGGTGAGATCTAGCCCATTTATCACATTTTGTTGTTGATATTGATACGATACTTTTTCTAGGATGAGACTACTCATTGGCTATGCTGTTCCATTGAACGATTGACAATATATAACGGGACCAAACCGACCATAACAATAAACAGTGCTGAGATAGATGCCAATTCCAACTGCTCATCACTCACATATTGAAATACATGGGTTGCTAATGTTTCGTAATTAAAAGGGCGCAATAACAAAGCGGCTGGCAATTCCTTCATACATTCGATAAAGACTAAAAGCGCGGCGGTCAATATCCCCCTTTTTAATATTGGGAAATGCACTAGGCTCAAGGTTTGTAACAGGTTTTTCCCCATGCTTTGGCTTGCCATATCCAAAGATGGACTAATGCGTACATAGCTTGCTTCAACAGCACCGTGAGCAATCGCGTAAAAACGCACAATATATGCGAATATCATCGCAAAAATACTACCACTTAGCAGTAAACCGGGTTCAAAACTGCTCTGAGCAAACCACTCGTTAAGTTTGTTATCAAGCAAGGTTAAAGGTAAAAGCACCGCGATAGCGAGTACCGTACCTGGTAACGCATACCCTGTGCTGGCAAACTTACCCGGTATATATTTACCGCTATGCTCGCCAATTCGTTGGTAAAAAACCACGATTAAACTCATCACCACAGCAATTGCACTTACCCACAAAGCAATCTTTAAGCTTTGCCAAGCGTATACAAAAAACTCACTGCTCCAAGCTTGCTCAAAATAATCAATGGCATAGCCAAGTAAAACGCCAACTGGTAGTGCAAAAGCAAAGAACAACACTAATACGCAATAAAGCGTTGCAAACAAGGCTGGTTTACCGTTAAGGGTATAAAGCGCCTCGTCATTAACACTGGTTTGACGCTCATGAACAACACTGTTTTTTCTACTCATGCGCTCTAACGCTAGTGAGATAAACAAAAACAACAACATGATGCCTGATATTTTCGCCGCTGCCGTCAGCGAATAATATCCCAGCCAAGTATCATATACTGCCGTAGTAAGCGTACTGACTGCAAAATAGTGAACAGTGGCAAAATCAGCCATGGTTTCCATGCTGATCAAAGCCAGTGCAGCCACCACAGCGCCGCGAGCCATTGGTAGACTAACCTTGAAAAAGCTCTGTACTGGGCTTTGCCCCATCAGCTGACTGGCTTGAACCAGTTTAAATGACTGCTCTCGCAAAGCGGTTTTAAATATCAAATACAGATATGGATAGAGCACCAAGGCAATCATTACCGCTGCCCCAGGTAAAGTACGTATATCAAAAAACCAATAATCATTGTGAGATTGCCAGTCAAACCAAGCTCTTAATTGAACTTGAATGGGCCCTGCGTAATCAAGTAAGTCGGTGTAAATATAAGCAATGATATAAGTTGGCATAGCCAGCGGTAACATTAGCGCCCACTCAAAAAAACGTTTTCCCGGAAACTGGCAGTATGCGGCTAACCAACCAAGCGGCAGTGCAATGATACAACTGAGTATCAAAACGCCTAAGATTAATAGCAAGGTATTGCTAACATAATCCCAGAGCACGGTTTCCCAAAGATGCGAGAACACCTCTGAGTCACCTTGTAATGATTCAAAAATTAAAAAGGCCAGCGGTGCCGATAGGCATACACCTATCGACCAAGCAGCCAGTTGCCATCTAGACAAACATCAGCCCCTTAAATTACAGATCGAATTTTACTTCATCAATTAATTTAAGTGCCACCGGACGATATTTCGCAATCTCGACCAGCGGCAAGCTGTCTTCTTTGAACTTACCCCAAGATGCAACCAGTGGAGATAACTCAACGCCTGGCTTTACTGGGTATTCCATATTCACCGATGCGTACATACTTTGCGCTTCATCGCTGCTCATAAACTCAATTAATTTCAGCGCATTGCCTGCATTTTTGGCGTATTTAGTCATTACTACACCAGAGACGTTTAAATGAGAACCTCGGTCTTTTTGGTTAGGAAAGTTAATATATACCGACTCAGCCCAAGCTTTTTGCTTGTCATCTGTTAGCATTTTTCCGAAGTAATAGCTGTTGCCTAGCGCTAAATCACACAACCCTTCTTTCACAGCTTTTACTTGAGCACGGTCGTTACCCTGTGGTTTACGTGCCAAGTTTGCTTTAACGCCCAATAACCATTTTTTGGTATTTTCTTCACCATGATGTGCAACCATCGAAGCAACAAGACCTAAGTTATACGGATGTTTACCTGAACGCGTACAAATTTTCCCCTGATATTTAGGATCAGCAAGCTCTTCATAAGTTAGCGACTTCAGCTCACCTAAACGCTCTTTTGATGAATAAACATTACGAACCCTTTTAGTCAAAGCAACCCACTCACCCTTAGGATCTCTAAATGCAGATGGAATGTTATTATTCACTTTTTCACTGTTTATAGGCTGCGTCAGCTCAAGCTCTTCTAATTGCATGAGCGCGCTAAAGTTGGAGGTTAATACTAGGTCTGCGCGGCTATGCTGACCTTCTCTTTTAACTCTCTCGATCAAGCCCTTTTTGGCAAAAACCACATTAGTTTTGATACCAGTTTGGGCTGTAAACTTATCTAAAATTGGCTGAATTAGAAAAGGTTGACGAAATGAGTAAATATTTACTTCTTCATTAGCAACAGCGGGGGTACATAGTAACGAGGCACACACAGCAGCGAGTAATCGCTTCATAATCAAGCTCCAATTTTACGTTTATTCTTATTCGGGCAATTCTAACCTTTATCACTGCATTATACACCCCAAAGCAAATACTAATCATCTGCATCTTTGCTTACAAAAGCGAAAGAGTAGAATTTATATGTGAGATATGTCTCACTAAGCACAGGGATATGAAGGAACTGACTGCTGTTTATACCACCAAATAAAATATAAGTAATTGTAATTATTAACTTTTACATCATAACAAATCGTTTCGAACAAATTCATAAACATTTTAGTCGCTGTTCGAGCGTCCCGATTGCTCTATACTTTAAAACAAGTTCAGGATGACATCGGTTTTAGCAAGCTGATTAAACGGAATGAGCACATTGTTTACTAGATTGTAAGCGCAATGGAAGGCAAATGGACGCACAGCGGATTGTGTTTTGGAATAGACATATTCGGACGTCTTATTCCGCAGTGACGCATTAAGGATTTGCTACGGACTAGCATATCAGAGTGTAGGAAGCACAGAGGAAAATTATGTTCTAGGAAAGAACGTAATTAGGATTAGAGCCACAGGGCTCAAAATGGATTCAAAAGGAATTTGGCAAGGAGATACAGCTGGAAGCTGTTTTCAATGGAGGGAGCGCACGGAGCTGCAAGGATGAATAGGACATTAGCAGGATGCTAGATTTCGCACCAACAGAACGCCAAGCGAAACCAAGGAACTTGACGTATTAGGAGTTGATAATTCAACATAGCAGGACGCTATAAAAGATTCCGTCAGCGCGACTCATTGAGTCGCGCTTCTTTCTTTAACCTTAAAAAACACTACCCTTTTTGCCGCTTTCCTTTCAAATACGCATCTCTGAAATCAATAAAATGCTGAGTAAGCCTTTGTGCAGCTTGAAGTTCACCATTTTGTTCTAATACAACGCATGCAACTTCTGCAGTACCAAGCTGATGTGCATGCGGTGCAACACGAAGCTTGTAATCAGATAACGATTCTGGAGAGACTGATAACACAGGCAGACTATCGAGATAAGGGCTTTTTCTAAACATCTTTTTGGCTTCTCGCCAAGTACCGTCTAAAAAAAGATACAAAGGCACTTTATTTGATAGCCTAGTAACTTGTGTGATAACACGCTCAGGTTCTACATTATCCGCTGGAAACACTACGATAGGCTGATAAATCGGGTTATTCAGCAGCTCAATGAGCGCCGCATCAGGCTCGGTTCTATCCCATCTAAATGCATGATTATCTGGAATAATATCCGCAATTAATCGTCCAGTATTGGATGGCTTGAAGCTTTCATTATGGTACATTAATAAGCACACTGCGCTTTGACAATCATCTGCCACTTTAATGCCATCGCAGATACACAAGCTTTGCGCTAATAAACATGCTTCACAACGGCTTAGCTTTGACCCTCTGGCCTTGTACTCACGCTTTGCAGCGGCTATTTGCTGTTGGCGTAATGCCAATACGGAATTGTTCACTGAACACCCTCAATTAGACTGGGCGCGTATTGTAATAAAATTCAAACTTAAAAGCAGTAACGGAGAAAAAATGACTATCGCTAACTCAGAACGCTTAAGCTATCGCTTAATGAATGAAAACGATGCTCACTTACTTTTTGAACTAGATCAAGACCCTGCAGTGATGAAATACATCAATGGCGGGGTACCGAATACTATGGACGACATTAATAATACATTTATTCCACGCCTAAAAGCATTCACCAACGTACAACAAGGTTGGGGTTTATGGCAGGTGAATATTGCCGAAACCGGCCAATTTATTGGCTGGATATTGGTGCGTCCGATGGGCTTTTTTAATAATGAACGTGTTGACAGTGACTTAGAGCTAGGCTGGCGTTTTAAACAATGCACTTGGGGTAAAGGCTATGCGAGTGAAGCGGCTAATCATATAGCGCACACCTTGGCTTCGAACTTGGCAATTCACTCTTTTAGCGCCACAGCCTTACCAGATAACCTAGCCTCTATCGCCATAATGAAAAAACTAGGGATGTGCTTTGTTAAAGAGTATATCCATAAAGATCCTTTGGGTGATTGCAAGGCGGTATTATATAGAAAAAACTTGCGTTAAGATGAGCTAACCTACTCTGGCAAGAATAACCACGGATAATTTATGGATACACCTATTAGTCCCGACCGAATTAAAGCGTTGTTAAGCAACGATAATGCACAACGCTATAAGTATTTACTCAAAGAAGTAACTAAAAGCGAACAAATCTGGATCCTGACCGATGAACACGGCTGCGTGATGCTCAACACTGATAATGAAGATTGCGTTCCCATTTGGCCAAATAGAGAGTTTGCTCAGCTTTGGGCTACGGATGACTGGCAAGCATGCGAGCCACAAGCTATCAGTCTTAAAAAATGGCATGCTAAATGGACCGATGGCTTAGCAGATGACGAGTTGGCTATTGCTGTATTTCCAGTACCCGAACAGGATGGTTTAATCGTTTACCCTGACGAGTTTGACTATGAACTGGTACAATACAGAACCCGAAAGTCTTGAGAATTGAGAGCCACCTTTATCTGTTAGGCTCTAGCTGCTTTAAATCCACAGCAGCTACTTTTGTTAACGTGCGCTTCACCAAAATTTTGGCTTTATCCAAACTGGAGCTTTCAGCATAACACCTAAGTTCAGGCGCATTCCCTGAAGGACGAAGGTGAATAATATCATCATTGTCGAGCGTTATTCTCAATCCATCGGTATCGTCAATTTTGAGGATACCCGTATGTTCCACGCATAAGCTATTCAATAGCTTATACGGAGACTTTAGTCCAAGCTGAATAATTGTATGTGCAACTTGTTTATCTATATTTTGATCTCTATCGCTGTAAGTAAATCGTTTGGAAAAATCGACAACTTGGCTTAATGATTTAACTTGACTCAAAGCTAATGCGCAAAGTACAGGAAGTACGGCATCTCTGGTCATTAACCTATCAATTGTCACATTATTTTTAGTACAATCACTGCCTAATAAAAAGCCGCCATTGGCCTCAAACCCCGCAAACTGTGTGCTGCTATTTGCCAATTCATTGAGTGCAGCAATCACATAAGGAGAACCGATTTTCGTACGAATAAGATGTTTAAAAATACCGCAACTTTCGATCTGCGTATTACAATTAATCGGCATTGCGATGCTTTTGATTTCAAGATATTGAGCGGCTAGCAAACCCAGTATATCTCCTGCGATATACTCACCTTTTTCATCCGCAAGCAGCGGCCTATCGCCATCGCCATCTGTGGTAAATAAAGCATCTAACATTAACTCTTCAGACCAAATTTTCGCATTTTGTCTGTCGTCGTCACTGACGGCTTCGGTGTCGATTGCAATAAAATCGTCACTGTGTCCAAATACAACAACCTCGGCACCTAATGCGCTAAAAATAGGTTCATACATATACCGACCAGCGCTGGAGTGCAGATATATTCCAACACGCTTGCCTTGTAAAATATTGCTTGGGAAAAAATCGATGTACCGATTTATGTACTGCTTTTGTGCATCTTGGTTTATCGTTGGAAGACTCGCGAGCTGGAATTTAGGAAGCGGAACCAGCACATTGATGATCAACTGCTCATCAACTTTGGATATTTCTCCTGCCGTAGAATAAAACTTGATGCCATTGCGTTCAAAAGGTATGTGACTACCAGTTACCATGATTGCTGGTATTTTTTTTTGTTGCGCAGCATACGCCAATGCGGGTGTTGGCACTACACCATAAAACTCTACTTCTATATCAATGGCTTTAAGCGCCGCTACGCAGGCTTTAACAATATCTGGACTACTAGGCCGATTGTCCATTGCAATAGCTACTTTATGTGGTTTGTCCCTACATATTGCAACAAAGGCTAAAGTAAAAGCGCCACAAACTTGCGGTGTAAATTGTGTTACTAACCCCCTAGCTCCACTAGTACCAAATGCAACACCACTATGAGCAATGACATGATTTGAATAGATATTAGTTGCGACCATATTTGTCTTCAAAGCGCACAATATCATCTTCTCCTAGGTAAGAGCCAGATTGAACTTCGATTAACTCCAAATTGACTTTACCTGCGTTTTCTAACGAATGAACCTGCGCAATTGGAATATAAACTGATTCATTTTCCGTTATATATTTCTCCTCACCTCCTATCATTACTTTCGCTGTACCAGCAACTACAACCCAATGCTCTGCTCTGTGATGATGCATCTGTTTTGATAATTTACCGCCAGGCTTTACCGTGATCCGCTTAACCAAAAAGCGCTTCCCTTGGTCAACTGCTTCGTATTTTCCCCACGGACGATAAACTTCACGATGAGTACTCGCTTCAGGCCGATTTTCAGTTTGCAACTGATTGGCTATCTCTTTGACCTTTTGCGTGTGCTCTTTATGTGCCACCAATAACGCATCCTTGGTGTTAATGATCACTAAGTTTTGCACACCAATTGTCGCCACGAGCTTATCTTCGTTTAGTATCAAGGTGTCTTGCGTATCGAGTGCTTTCACATCACCTTTCGTAACATTTCCGTGCTCATCTCTTTGCGCTACATCCCATAATGCAGCAAATTCCCCAATATCATTCCACTTCGCATCCAATGGTACAACCACAGCGTGTTTAGTATGTTCCATCACCGCGTAATCTATCGAATCATTTGGGCATGCACAAAATGCCTCTTGGTCTATCCGAATAAAATCTAGATCAGGCCTTTGCTCATTCATAGCCTTTTTACATGCCGAGTAAATATCGCGCTGATATAGTTTCAGTTCTTCAAGGTATCGGCTTGCCTTAAACATAAACATACCGCTGTTCCAGTAATATTTGTCGCTATCAAGGTAATGTTGGGCAAGTTCTGAGTTGGGTTTTTCAACGAAGCTATCAACCCGATACCCATAAGGCAACTGAGCTTGTCCACATTTTATATAACCATAGCCAGTATGGGGATGCATGGGAACGATGCCAAAAGTGACCAGGTGATTATTGTTAGCTAATATACAGGCCTGCTCAATGGCTTGATGAAATGCCGCTGTATCAGCTATAACATGATCCGCAGCCAATACTAATAAAACGGGGTCTAGGCCTTTTTCAAGCGCTTTTAAAGCGGCAAGTGTAATGGCCGGTGCGGTATTGCGTCCTTCGGGCTCCAGCAAGATCTGCGCATTCACCTGGTCAATTTGCCGAAGTTGTTCTGCTGTAATAAAACGGTGTTCTTCATTACAAATAACCAAAGGATTTTCGTGTGACAGTCCTTGCAAACGCAGCAGGGAGTCCTGAAATAGCGAGTGTTTTGAGTCAGTTAGCGTGAGGAATTGCTTAGGGTATTTTTCTCTAGATAGCGGCCAAAGGCGCGTACCTACGCCACCTGCAATAATAACTGGTTGAAACATTTTTTTACCTCACTCTACACATCTAATTGGCGGTACTGTCAGAGCATAGAGCCCTCTCGCCGCCCAAGCCTGATATTGTAAACCAGTGAGCTTAGTTGATGATAGTGTATGATACAACCATGCTGCCTTGTGTCGCTAGTTACGCTTATTTACAAAACAGCCTCTTTGCTTGAGGCTGTTTTATTGCATTATCTTTCGTTCCCATTAGAATACGCCCTCCCCAACTATTTGGAAGAAGTAAATAATGGAACTTAAAAAACTTGCCTTTGCAGTGGCAACACTTGGTGACCTTACGGCAAGATAGCGCAAATAAGTAAAAACCATCCGGCATACTTGATTGCAACCTAAACAACTAAGGTGTGATCAATGAATACCACAACATCATTAGAGCAAATTAAAGC
>NZ_JAAUWV010000055.1 GCF_014694405.1 Pseudoalteromonas sp. S16_S37 | reverse complement strand
ATTGGCACGTGAAAATCAACAACAATAACGTTAGATGGTTAACCGAATCTAAAGATAGCAATCCAAATTGAACAACCTCAGTTTTTTGAAAAACCGAGTTTTTCAGAATCGACTAATTACGCTTATTGTGTTTGCAAATAGTTAAAATAAAAAAGCATTTAAAGTAAAACTATCTGTTGACTGGCAACCAAGTCGTGGCCAATATGCGTGACCACGACTTAAATTGACTATGGGTGCATATTAAAACTCTTTAAACCAAGATAAGGTGTAGTAACGCCCTCTTGGGTTTGGTCCACGGTCATAGCCACGCGCATCATCCAAAAATGGCGGTGTTTCGCCAAACGGGTTTTGCACGGTGAGGTTAAAGCGGCCATATTCGTCGGCATCATAACCAAGGGTAAAGGTTTTTAAGTCATAAGAGGGCGACCAACTTCTGGCGTACTCTCTGGCTACTCGGTATTTGTCTTTTTCAGCCACATCGCTTAAATCCAGCGTGTCATCTTCATCGGAGTTAAAGGCTTTACTGCCATAGGCAACGGTAAATGAAGAGCTCCAGTTTTCTTTGTTCCAAAATAGGCCAAACGATTGTTTAGTCTCTAAATTATTGTAACGTCCGATAGAGGGTGTCCATTCGTCATCACCTAAGTACTGATTTTCACCGCGTGTGATCTCAGCCAATGAGTAACTGGCTCTAAACTGACCAATTGCCGTTTCAGGAAAGGTGTAATTTAAGTCTAAGTCGTAGCCCTGAGAGCGAGTTTTTCCGATATTAATAATAATACTCTTATAGTGCTCAAGCACATGGGTTGTAGGATTTCGCTGGATTAAATCAGCAAATAACTCACCATTGGTGCGCGCGTTTTCGCGCAGCATTACCCGTGTTAAGCGCTCTGGGGCGTTTTCGATATCGACTTTCCAAAAATCTAACGTTGCCGTAAATCCTTTGAGATAATCTGGTGTCCACACCAAGCCGATATTACGCGATGTGGATGTTTCTGGGTTTAAGTTTTCGTTGCCCCCCATTTCAAACGACCACTGATAAGGCTCGGCCTCAGCTACTCTGGCACCAAAGCTCTTACACAGCGCTAGTTGCTCCCAGCCGGTTTTGCTACACGGATCTGACGAGTTTGAGTACCATCTATCAGTGAGTATTTCTCGGCCACGATATAAGTCAAACAGCGTAGGGGCTCTAAAACCCTCTGAGTAGTTTGCGCGAACCATCAACTCGTCCACTGGTTTCCAGTAAATATTGGTCGATGGTGTGCTTGATGAGCCTGAATCACTGTAGTTTGAGTAGCGCATCGCCAATTCAATGCTTAAATGTTTTGCAAGGTAAGCATCTTCAAGTATCGGAATACTGGTTTCGATGTAGGCTTCTTTAATTTTACGCTTTGGTGGTATGTTGCTTTCTTCTTGCGCTAAGTTACCTACTAGCTTGTATTTTCCGCGCACGTCGTCAAACTTGTTGCTGGCCTCTTCGGTGCGATATTCAATGCCTAGCGCCACTTGAATATTACCAGCTGGTAGCTCGTATACATCCCCTACAGCGCTTAAGTTAAAGGTATTGGTGGTGGCTTTATGCTCAGTCCAAATGCCCTCAATCATAATGGCATCTATCAGTTCGCTATTGAGCTTATCTAAATCTAAGAAAGGGTTAAGCGCAGAGCAATTATTCTCTGGCAAACATACCTCGGGGCCACTCAGGCTATCTTGCAGTAGGGTTCTATTTAATGCCGCCGGGTAGGTTGTTTTAGCCTCGTAACTACTGTGTACTAAGTCTGTTGACCAAGTCCAGCTTTCAGATAGCTCGCCATTTAAACCAAAGCGCACATGCAAAGGGGTTGTTACTGTTGTGGTATTGCGCTTATTAAGGTTAGTTAAACGACGATTCATTCGTACATCACGACCAAATGGGTTGAACTCATTATCTTTACTTACAAACAGGCCCGATACTAGCGCTGCCGCTTCTTGTGCGTAGTTTTCTTTATCGGCATAAAGCAGCTGAAAAGAGCCCTCTAGGGTGTCGGTAAAGTTATAATAGGTGTTGAGTAAAATGCTGTACTCGGTTCTTTTTGAGGCATCGAGTGTTTCACCTTGGAAGTTATAACCATGCGCCTCTTTGTATATTTTTTCGGCCTCTTCTTGGGCTATTTCTTCTAACTCCCAACATGCTTGTCCTACTTGCCCTTTGTAGGTTGCCGAGTATGGTGAAAAGTCAGATAAATCGCTGCCATCGGTGCCATTGTTTCGATGCATCATGTAATAAGTGGCTGTGGCTGTATCTGGGTCGCAATCAGCATAAGTAAAGTTGCCATCGGGACCATAAATACTCAAAAAGTTAGTCCCCTCAAAAATCCCATGAATTTTATGTGAGCTGCGATCTGGGTAGTAAAAGCTGCGAGAACCGCGGTTATAGGTGCCTATTTTTTTAGCTTCAATACCCAAAGTAAATCCGCCATTGTCAAAACTTGAACCGCCTACAAAGCTGATGGTGTGAGTGGGCGCGTCATTGTATTCGCTGATCCCCGTTGAGGCACTGAGCTTAATACCTTCAAAGTCTTTGAGTAATTGATAGTTAACCACCCCTGCAATGGCATCGGAGCCATAGATTGCAGACGCCGACCCTTTTTTAATGTCGACTCTTTTTAGCATGGTGGTTGGAATAATCGAAATATCGACCGAGCCATCGGTATCGGCGGCCATACGCACACCATCGAGCAAGTTTAAAGTACGCGCGTAGCCTAAGCCCCTAAGTTGAATTTTTTGCCTGCCGTCATTGTTTCGAGCATCTGCACCAAAGTTTTCATCAATGGATACTTGATGACCATTCATGGCGGGTAATCGCGTAAACACATCGGTGATAGAGGTGAGCCCACTTAGGGCAATATCTTCACTGGTCACTGTGGTGATGGGTAAAGAAGAGGTGAGTTCTGGCCTTAAAAGGCGTGAGCCGGTAACGGCAACGCGTTCAATCTCTTGTGCTTCTTGTTTGTTATCGGTTTTATTTGCCTCATCAGCGGCAAAACTTGTGCCAGACATCATAAGTAGTGCCGTCGTTATTGCACTTTGAACTGGTGACAATTTGTAGGTCATAGGGATCCCTTGATAATTTATTTTTTTATTATTAATAAGTGGGGGAATTAGCTGCGAAGACACGCAAAGACAGCCAGCCATCTAATTCAAGACGAAGTGTACCGAACATAATTACGTCATCAATTGAGAAAAACTAATAATGTCAAATATTATTTTAGAATTTAGTATATTTAAAAGTAATATAAAATACGTTTAAAATGAGTAGTGTGCTTCTTTAAATGGCAGAAAATTTGCTGAGTAAGCTTTATTGTGGCAAAAACAATATGTTAACAAAATGAACTGTAAAGGTTAACTGGTTTTGGGGTTTTAATGTTTGCTGTGCAGTGCTTATTAATTAATTTATTTATCGGGATAATAAATTTGGCAATTTAATTTAAAGCAATAAGCGTATCATCATGAATTTGGTGAAAATACCTTAAATCGAGCTGGGTTTGTTAACAACTCAACCATATGCGCTGCACGAAAGAGTGATTAATACAATATTGCGAATACACAAAAAGTTAAGAATAAAACATGTTAAAAGGTGCGTGTTGTGGCTTTAATCATGTTGGCTGGCGCCCTTTGGCTTATTCAGCTTGCGATTACATCACAGTAGGTCGGATAAGTGGCAAAGCCACGCCATTTGAAAAAATGATGAATTAGTTCAACTTAGCGCGTTGCGTATTTGTCTGGTATCTAACCGAAGATAACTGAAAATCTAACTAAAGGTTTTCCAAGACTCTTGGCGAAAGGCCACTGCAGAAATACAAGCATATTTACGCCTAAGTCATGATGCAGCAATTTCTAACAGGTGCTTGTAGATAGATGCTCTATGTTCGCATTGAACTTTTAGCCTTGCAATCCATGCATCAAACTGTTGTTCAGGTTGGTTTTTAAAGTTTACCTCAATATGTAAGCTTGAAAGGGACTGATTAAATATTAGAAATTGATTTACTTTTTCAAGTAACTCTTCATCTAAAATATAAAGTTCATCAAAATAATTAGTCGATTCTGAAAAACCGAGATTTTCAGAATCGACTAGATACGCTGTATAGCAGTGTTTGGCATGGCTGACCGGTTGCGGTTTTGCAGTCGTTAGCACGTTTAAGTTCAAACTCATTAAACACGGCACTTGGGTGGTGAATTCCTCTGGTTGAAAAGCAGATTCTCGCAAGCCAAGGCAATAATAAGTAAAAGTCTTATCTTTGTTCTTGAACTTCATTATCCAGTATAGTGTGTTTAAATGCAGACTATAAAATAATAATTAGGGATCAATATGATAGCCAAACTCGCTCACCAGAATAGTGATGAAGCGCAGAGGATTTATACTGTTTTTCAGCAGTCGTATAAAATTGAAGCGCAGTTGATTGGCACAGATCACTTTCCACCACTGTCTCGCTCGGCAAAAGAGATTAGCAACGCTCATACTGATTTTTATGGCTTTTTGGAGCATGGACAGCTTGCTGCGGTAATCGAAATTGAGATTGTCGAGCAAACGCTAGATATTCATAGCCTTATTGTAGACCCAGTGTTTTTTAGAAAAGGCATTGCCGATAAGCTGATGCGTTATGTGTTAAGCGCGTTTGCTACAAGCAAAGCCATTGTAGAGACTGCGGCCGTTAATGAGCCCGCTATCCGCCTGTATCGCAAACATGGGTTTGTAATAACCAAACGTTTTACCCCATCACATGGCATTGAAAAAGTCGCTATGAGCTTATCTTAAGCCAAACTCGCGTTACAACGTTTAGATGAAAATATAGCCGTTTTAAACTAACCTCAAAGGATGCGTTTTTGGTAGGAGCATATGATGGCCACACCAGCAATTCCTGAAGGTTACCACAGTATCACCCCCTACTTGATTGTTGATGGGGCGGTTCATGCCATTATGTTTTATCAACAAGCCTTTAATGCACAGTTGGTGATCCAACTGCCACTTCCCGATGGGGGCATAGCACACGCTGAGCTAAAAATTGGTGACTCGCATATTATGCTCAGCGACAAATGTGCTGAGGTTCATTTTGACGACCCTCACTCACTTGGCGGCACGCCCGTCAGTCTTATGCTGTATGTGGATGATGTTGACAGTAAGTTTGCCAATGCGTTGGCGCTTGGTGGTAAAGAAATACGCCCAGTGCATGACCAATTTTATGGCGACAGGGCAGGTACTTTAGAAGACCCATTTGGTCATGTTTGGACCATTGCCACTCATAAAGAAGACTTAAGTAGTGAGCAAATTATGCAAGCAATGGAAGAGGTCATGAGCAAACAACAAGATGGCTAACTTCGCTTTTAACTGAGGTACATACTTTTGTCTTAAGTGTGTGTTAATAAAGTAATGGTTAATGTGCTGAGTGTCAGATTGATATTTTTGATTACTCACCTGATAGTGAAGGAGTTTTGACTAGCAGGAGTAACGTCTAAGGAGAGTATTATGAAGAAAATAGCTGATAACATTTGGATTTTTGACGGAGAAGCGGTGTCGTATTTTTCGCTTCCCTATACCACACGTATGACGGTAGTACGCTTTGCCGATCAGTCGCTATGGGTGCATAGCCCTATCAAACTAGATGTCCATGTGCTGAGTAATATTAAGTCGCTTGGTGAGGTGAAATATCTTATCGCACCAAATGAATTACATCATTTATATGTCAAAGATTGGCAACTGCAGTTTCCTCAAGCAACCACTTTAGGGACCGCCGAAGTGATTAAAAAGCGCAGCGACCTCACATTTGATGACACGCTAACTGAGCAGTTTTCGCCACCTTGGCCTGATGATATTACTCAATTATTGTTTACAGGTTCGCCTGCAATGGAAGAAGCGGTATTTTTTCACCGCCCGTCACACACCTTAATCGTCACAGACTTAATTGAAAACTTCTCTGAAAACGCTTTTGAACCCCCAAAAAGTTGGTTAGCAAAATTTGCGGGTATTATTGCGCCCAATGGTAAAACCCCGCTTGATTGGCGTTTGAGCTTTTCGTTTCATAAAGACTTGGCGCGGGAGCATGTAGAAAACATGATTGCGTGGCAACCAAAAACAATCATTATGTCTCATGGAGAGATTGTTTATAAAGATGCAGTAAAATTTTTGTATCGCTCATTTGACTGGTTACATCCCAAAGAAATAAGAACGGAACAACATTACTAACGGTATAAATTACGGTTGGTTTGTCATAGTTAAGAGGTAAAGCCATGTTACGTATATTAATGACTTTAGGCGGCTTATGCTTGAGCTTTGGGGGTTTTGCCAAGTGCGATGACAAAGCATTTACCCAGTTTGATTTTTGGTTAGGCAAGTGGCAGGTGTATACCCCAGATAACAAGCTTGCTGGGCACAATGACATAAGCAAGTCTCATGATGGCTGCGTGATTAAAGAGCACTATACAACGCCATCTGGGTTCTCTGGAGAGAGTCTAAATACGTATGACGCAACGCGCAATGTATGGCATCAAACGTGGGTCGATAATTCAGGTTTGTTGTTAACACTTGAAGGTAACGTGGTAGATGGCGCAATGGTGCTCGAGGGTATTCGTAAAAACAAAGCGGGTCAGCAAGTACATGAGCGGATAACTTGGACAGCTAATAAAGATGGCTCGGTACGTCAACTATGGCAAAACAAAATCGACCAGCAAGCGTCATGGCAAACGGTATTTGATGGCCTATATAAGCCAGTTAAAGAATAACACTAGTCCCAACACAAAAGCCCCAGCTAAATTGCTGGGGCTTTTTTTATGACAACTAAAATACAGCTATTAATATTGGCCGACTAAGCTCACGCCTGAGAAGCTGCTGTAGCCATTTAGCATAATGTGGTATGTACCACCTGTGCCTGAGCTTAATGAGCAGCTTTCACTGTTACCATTTTTCCAAGGGCGACAGTCGTAGCTAGATAGTGTTGGTGCTGAGCCTTTTTTAACGTAAAGGTCTGCATCGCCGCTACCACCAGATATAGATACATTTAAAGTCACGTTAGCAGGTACTTCAATGGTGTAGTTTAATTGCTGGCCTGAAGTACCAGATAAGTTTGAAACTGGTACGCCATTTTGTAGACAGTTGCTACCACAACCACCTGTGTCGCCGCCTACTGTCGCAGTTAATGTTGCACCGCTGTATGAAGAGTAGCCGTGTAACATTGCAAACCACTCGCCACCTGCTGGGTTAGCGAAGTCACACTGCTCTGCATTACCATTTTTGTACGGACGACATTGGTAATCGTTCATTGTTGGCATGCTACCTTGCTTAACATATAAATCAGCATCACCAGTACCGCCGCCTAGCACAAACGATAGTGCATTGCTGCCTGCTGGTACGTCAATTTTGAAGTAGCTTGTTGAGCCTGTTGCGCCAGACACCGCTTGGCCTTGACCACTGAATAACTCAGTAACATCAGGTTCAACAATTGGACCTGCTGCCGCTTGTAGCAACTCGTTTGGTGAACCAGATTTAGCATCTGAGATCTTGTTCTTCGCGCTCTTATCACTAAGCATTTGGTCGATTTGAGCTGGTGTTAGGCTTGGGTTTTCATCTAGGTATAATGCCACAGTACCAGCAACGTGCGGAGATGCCATAGACGTACCGCTGATAGTATTGGTTGCTGTGTTTGAGTTATACCAAGCTGATTTGATGCTTGAACCCGGCGCGTAAATATCTAGACAAGTACCATAGTTTGAGAAGCTTGAACGGCCATCGCTACTTGTAGTTGAACCTACAGTGATAGCGCTAACGGCGCGCGCTGGCGAGTAGTTACATGCGCTGCTGTTATCGTTACCCGCTGCTACAACAAAGCTAATACCAGATGCTACCGCATTGTTTACCGCATCATCGGTTGCCTGAGACGCACCGCCGCCTAAACTCATGTTTGCAACTGATGGGCCGCTGGCGTTGTTTTTCACCCAGTTAATACCTGCGATAACACCAGAGTTTGAACCTGAACCGCTACAGCTTAATACGCGTACACCAACTACGTTTACATTTTTGGCAACACCGTAAGTTGAACCACCAATAGTACCAGCTACGTGAGTACCGTGGCCGTTACAGTCGGTTGCATCTGAGTCGTTGTCGATAAAGTCGTAACCATGGCTTGCGCGGTTACCAAATTCATTGTGGCTGATTAATACACCAGTATCGATTACATAGGCAGTAACACCAGAGCCATCGTAGTCATAGTGGTATACATTGTTAAGTGGTAAGTCTTGCTGATCGATACGGTCTAAACCCCAAACCGCGTTGTTTTGGTCGCCTTGGATCTCAACCATTTTTTGGTCTGCTTTAACATCAACCATTGGCTCAACCGAAACAATCTGGTCTTGCTCAATGTATTTGATGTTGCCGTCATTTAACATGGCATGTATTTGGCTCTTGTTGGCTTTTACAAGTACGCCACTAAGTGCAGTACCAAAATTACGCTCTACACGCACATTGTACTTGGTCTCTAAATCGTTACCTTGTGCATGGAGATAAGCATTCATGCGTTTTGCATCTTTTGGATCAATAACGCTTGGGGTATCAAATACCACAATATACTTATCTTCAATCGCTTTATCAGCTTGAACGGGTAACATTTTTGCTGCGTAACTATGTGTTGCAGCAAGACCTAAAGTAACTGCTAAAGTGAGAGTGCTTAGCTTTGTCATATTATTTCCTTTACATGTTGTTTTGAGTGGATTCACATTTACGATGACTGAAAACGAACAAAAAATAAACTCTATTGTTATAATTTTTTAACTTTAGATTAACCTAAAATGTACAATAAATGTTATAAGGAAGTTAGCGTATGATTGTTAAAGCAATTCTTTGAAAAGCTGATAGCTAGAGCCTTTGCACGATTTTATTCGAAAATTAATGGTTGAATAAGCACCCAAACTTGCTAATATAGCAATAAGTAATTAGTTATTCTTTTTTGTTATAACTGTTGGGTTCGATATAAAGAAAGGTCCTGTCATGTCTGAGCAACAAGCACTAAGCCAAATATATTTAGATGCAAATGCCACTACACCTGTATTGCCAAAGGCTGCAAAAGCGGCTTTGTCTACTATGGAAACAATGTTTGGTAACCCTAGCAGCAGCCATATTAGTGGCTTGCAAGCAAAGCAAATTATGGATGAAACACGTCGTAAGGCGGTACAAGTATTGGGGGCAGGCTCTGGACAGGTTATTTTTACCAGCGGTGCAACAGAAGGGATCCAAACCGGCATTTTGTCTGCGTTGTGTGCTGCAAAAAGTAAAATGCGAGCACATAAGCAGTATTGTATTTTATATGGTGCTACTGAGCATAAAGCGGTGCCTGAGTCGCTTAAACATTGGAACAAAGTACTTGAGATCGACGCTGACATAAAGGCAATTCCTGTTGATGAAAAAGGCACGCTTGACTACGATTTCATCGCAAAAGAAGTACCCAATGCACTGATGATTTGCACCATGGCGGTGAATAATGAAACCGGTGTTTACCAAGACTTATCAGCGCTGGAAATGGTAATTAGAGGCCACAATGCCGATGTTTTCTGGATGGTCGATTGTGTTCAAGCTCTGGGTAAGCGCTGTTTAGAATTAGCCAATACCAGCATTGACTACGCACCATTTAGTGGCCACAAGCTTTATGCACCTAAGGGCATTGGCTTTGTGTATATTCGCGAAGGCGCGCCTTTTACTCCTTTCATTGCCGGTGGTGGACAAGAGGGCGGGTTGCGCTCTGGCACCGAAAACCTGCCGGGCTTAGCGGCTTTAAATGTGATTTTTGACGAGCTGTTAGACAATGGCGATGGCGTGTTTGCCAATGCAGGTCAGCTACAGTTGTTCCGCTCTCAGTTGGCGCTTGCGTTAAAAAATGCTTTTCCAACCGTGGTTTTTAATCATGATTTTGCTAATAGCGTTCCGACTACGCTGAATTTTGCGATTCCAGGTTTTAGCTCAAAAGAGATCATGGATTTATTTGATGCGGCCAATATTCGCGTTAGTTCAGGTTCTGCCTGTAGCTCAAAAGTAACCCGCAGCTTTGTGCTTGATGCAATGGGATTGCCTGCTTGGCAAAGCGAGTCGGCAATTAGAATGTCATTTGGCCCCGCGGTTACTCAACAGCAAATTGATCAAGCCTGCGACCGTATTCATCACTGTGCACAAGCGCTAGGTCATAGCTGTTTGCTCAATGCGACGGGTAACATCGACGAAAAAACCCAGCTACAAGGCTTGGTGCAATTTAAAGTGGGTGGCAGTTGCAGTTGGTTATATGCTGATCCAGTAACTAAAACCGCTGTGATCATTGACCCATTACCAGAGCTAAGCAATCGCTTATTGACCATTTTACAGTGTCAGCAGTTGCAATTAGTTGCAGCGATTGATACTCATGGTCATGCCGATCATCAATCAGGGCGTGTGGCTCTAGCGCAAGCACATTTAACTAATCAACATGCTGATTATTTAGGGTGGCCTTTAGAAACAATCGAGGTTGAATTGGCCAAGCGCCACTTTGGAGCAATCTCGATTGGTGACAAATATTTAGTTCGTATCGCCACACCAGGGCACACTGAAGACAGTATCTCTTTGGTGTTGTGCGACAAAAACAAGTTGCAAAGTGGTGAGCTTGATATCAGTTACGTTTTTTGCGGCGATTTAGTGTTAATGGGTAGCCTTGGTCGAACTAATTTTTCGACCAGTGATGCCAAACAGATGTATCAAAGTTTGCAGTCATTGGCGACACTGGTTGGAGAGCAAAGCTTACTTTGCCCAAGCCATGACTATCACAATGAATTTGTTACCAATTTTAAAGCAGAAGCAATCAGGAACTCGCTGTTAAATGACGTTTTAAATGACGCAATTAGCGTTGAGCAATTTGTTGAACGTAAGATTGAGTTAGACAAAAACATTAATGATCAAAAGGGTGAAGAGATCATGTGTGGTGCGTTTACTGGTTCATGCTCTAAGAAGCATTTGCACGAATATAACGGACCTGAATTGAAAGAAAAGTTAAAGAACAATTCGCAGATAAAATTAATCGACATTCGTGAGCCTCACGAGTATGCGCTTAATCATGATCAAGAATTTGATATGAACGTACCACTGACGCGTTTAACTGATTTTATTTGCCAGCAGCAACATAATAAATCACAAGAGCTTATTTTAGTGTGCCGAAGTGGCAGTCGCTCACAAGTAGCGGCAAATGCGCTTGCCCGCTTAGGATTTGAAAATGTAGGACACCTCAAAGGCGGCTACGCGCTTTGCCAATCATTTTAAGTAACCTAGTGTAAAGGGCCTTTACAAGGCCCTTTACACTTATTGCTCCACCAGTAAGCCTCTAACGTTATTTGTAAACTGCTTTCTTGTAAAGAACAGACCAAGTACTGTGATAATAAGCACAATGCAAAGGGCTTGCATTAGCAAAGCGACGTAGTCTGGCTTGTAGGGTAGCGCTAACTCATATTTATAAAATGCATTCATTGTAAAATACACACAAGCGTAAGCACTTAAAGTGGGCAGAAGAGTAACTATAAGCCATTCGTAGGCTGCTATTTTATACTGCTGTGTTTTACTCAAGCCAAAGCTAACCAACAAGCCATTACGTTTTTTATCGTCTAATAAATGTCTCTCAATGGCAGCGATGATCAGTAGTATGGTCAGTATGCTTATCAAACAGCTGTAGATAAACACCGCGCCCGTTAGTACGTTTAAGTAAGAGCGTGTTTTTGATAATAAACTATCTATAGACTGTAATCGCATGGTTGGGTTCGCTTGCCAGAGGTTGGCAAGTTGCGGCCAGGCCTTTTCTGATAGTTGTGCGCTACCCATAGCGTATATTGACACGTTAGGTGCTGGCACTGGGGTTTGAGCTACAAACCAAAAAGTTATATTGCTACTACCAGATACAAAGCTGTGTACAGATGCCACGTTAAACACCTGTGTTTGCTCAGCCATTTGCATGCTTATTTGGTCGCCAAGTTCGAGGTTTAGCTCGTTAAATACTTCGTCTTCAACAGAAATGTTAATCAGTGTATTTGAGTTAACAGTGCTATCCCAGCGGCCATGTTGTAGCTTATTGTTCTGGGGCAAACGCTCATTCCAATGCAAGCGAATGGGCTTTTGTACGGTACTGAGCGTATCACTGATGGGAATATTGGCATCATGCAGCGGGGTATTATTGATGTGTGTGAGCTGTGCATACTGGTATTGATAAAGCTCTTTTAGTTCACTACCGTTACTTGCTAAAAACTGCTCAAGCGCCGTTTTTTGATCATTGTTTACTTGGGTGATTAGCAAGTTACCTTGTTGCTCGTATTTAAAATGCTCAAGCATAGAGGTGATGTCTTGATGTACGCGAGCGCCCATCAATAATAAGGTGATACTTAGACCTAAAGACATCATTTGCGCGGCTTTAACAGTGATCCGTTGGCGCATTAAGTACAAAGTAAAACCCAGTAACTTGCCGTGCCTGCCAAGTCCCCATCGACCTAGGTTCAGCACCAATATGCTCACAGCCAATAATCCAATAATACATAAGCTTAAGCTACCTAGTAACAGTGCGGTTAGGGTCCAGTTATCTGAATATAAATAGATAATGCCAGCCATCATTGAACACAGGAAAATTGCATTAAGAGACAAATGTTCAGCCTTAGCGCTATGCGCCGATAAAAGCTCAGCGGGCTGTGTACGCAATACTTTTAACCAGATAGGCAAAGATAGTCCAATACACAATGTACTGCACAATACCAGCACGTTTAGCAAATCAAGTGGTTGCCAAATAAGTGTAAAATCGTTCATCAAGTTTTGCGTGGATTGCTCAAATAACAGCGCACTTAACATAGCTAACACCATTGCGGGTGTGAAGCTTAGAATCAAAGTAAATAGGCTATTGCACAGCAGAATATGCAGTTTGTATTGGTTGTTCATGCCATTAGCCAAGCATATTGCGATAAGGCGGCTTAGCGCATTACTGGTTTTATGGCGCGACAGTGACAGTGTGATCCCAGCTAGTATGATCAGTAATACACTCAAAAGACCTAAGAATTTTTCTACCCTTTGGTAAATAGCAGAAATTGGATGCTGCCCGAGAACTTTGCTGAATAACTGGCTGTCAGGCATGGTTTTTTGGATGTTTTGAATATCAGTGATACGTGCTTCATCATGATTAAACAGGTATCGGTACTGCTTGGCTTCTAGCTGCTGTGCTTGAATACTGTCAACGTGGACTAAAGCGCGCATATCGCTTGAATGGCCCTCGTGTAGGCGATCAGGTTCATGTAATAAATAAGCCTTGAACAATAACTGAGTGTTGCCCAATTTGAGTGTTTCGCCGATTTCTATATCCAGTGCAGAGGCAAGCCTTGGCTCTAGCCATATTTGATTAATCGCAGGTGCTTTCGCGCTGTATTTGCCTTTAAATGCTTTACTGTGGCTGTATTCTAACTGACCTTGTAAAGGGTAGTTATCATCAACAGCTTTTAACTGCACAAATTGATGATTAGATTTGTGTGTAAGCGTTAACTTATACAACTGAGTTTGACTGCTTTTACTGGTTATACCTTTTAATGCACTAAGCGCCTTGTTTGGGAGCGGGCGATTAATTTGAATAACGCTGTCAGAGCCTAAAAGTTGCTTAAGGTTTTGATTTAGGTAGTTATCTACACCTTGCGCGACCAGTGTGATAAAGCTCAAATAGAAAAACAAAACACTTAAACTTGCTAATGTTAACCAGTTTTGCCCTCGTTTGGTGTGTAATATGGCTTGCTGTAGCGCAAGAGCCCACACATTCAAAGCAGGTGTTTTATGATTAGCTAACATGCGAAAGCGCTCCGTTTTCTAGGCTGTATTGATTATCTAATTGTTTTGCAAGCGCTAAATTATGTGTCACTAGTACCAACGTGGTGTGATTGTGGCGGGCAAATTCACACATTAAAGAAGCCACCTCGCTGGCAGTTTGCTCATCCAGATTACCGGTGGGCTCGTCAGCAAAAATAATGCTTGGTTTGTTCACAAATGCTCTGGCTATCGCAACTCGTTGTTGCTCACCACCACTGAGCTTAGTGGTTGGCTGATTTTTTCTATGAGACAAACCAACATTGTCTAACCACTGAGCGGCTTTTGCTTCGGCATTTTTAATAGCTCGAAGCTTTAGGGGGAGTGCAACATTATTGAGCGCATCAAGCTCAGGTAGCAGGTGAAATTGTTGAAAAACAAAGCCGCTATTTTGACGTAAATACCCCAGTTCGACTGACTGACCATTATGTGTAAACGTTAGGTTGCCTTGTTGTACGTTTTCAAGTCCAGCGAGCAGGCTAAGTAAAGTAGACTTACCACAGCCTGATGCGCCAGTAATGGCAATTTGTTCGCCGCCGTGCACTGTCAAAGATAATTGATTGATTAAATTTAATTTGTCTTGAGAGTTGATGGTTACTTGGTGACTCAGTTTAGTTGCGCATAAGGCAATGCCCGAACTATTTTGCATGACGTATACTCCTGGATAATTATCATGCTAAGGTGGCAGGCCTAGTGTGAAGGCTGTGTGAAGCTTGATTTCACATTTGTTTCACATTTTGTTTTTTACTATATGTGACACATAGCTTGCTTATGGATGGAGTAATAATGCTGACAAGCTCAATAAAAGTTCTGCTGGTGGAAGATCAGCCGGATATTAGCCGAAATATTGCCGATTATTTTGAATCAAAAGGCGCGGTGATCGATTTTGCTTACAACGGAGAGCAAGGATTATCGTTAGCTCTGAGCAACTATTATGATTGTATTGTGCTTGATTTAATGTTGCCCAAAATGGATGGCTTGCAGGTGTGTTTACAAGTTAGGAAAAATGCAGATAGGCACATTCCTATTATCATGCTGACAGCCAGAGACACACTGGATGATAAGTTACAGGGCTTTGGCCAAGGAGCCGATGATTACTTGACCAAGCCTTTTGCTTTGGAAGAGTTATGGGTACGTTGTATGGCATTATCGCAACGTCATACGTTAAATACCTCGCATACCGTCACCGTTGGTGAGATCTCTTTAAACAAGCAAACTCATCATGTTACCCGCCAAGGAAAAGAAGTGGTTTTACAACCAATACCGCTAAAAATATTAAGGGTGTTGATGGAAGCTCACCCCAGAGCTATTAGCCGTAGCGAGTTATGTGAAAAAATTTGGGGTGATGAGCCTACGGACTCTGATGCATTGCGCTCGCATATTTATCAGCTGCGCAAAGCGATAGATAAACCGTTTTCGTCTCCTGTGATTAAAACTTTACATGGCGTTGGCTTTGCGCTTGAGGCGACTGCCACAGCAGCGGCTGCCGCAGCAAATAAAGAGTAAACAAAATATGAAAATAACGCAGTTACGTAATCGTATAGTTATCTATTTTGTAGGTAGTACTCTACTGACGAGCATTTTATTTGGATTAAGTAGTTTTTTTATTGCTTATAATGTTGAAGATGAGTTTTTTTACGACTTACTTAAAGATGAGGTTAAGGTTGTACAAACTCAGATATCACAAGGTCAAGAGCCGCAACCAAAACTGGATTTTGTGCATTATGTTAGGTATCAAGAGTTACTGCCAGAGCCGGTATTAACACGTTTGCGCGAAGAGCCAAATCGCCGTGAATTTTCGGGTGAAAACGGTCAACATTTTCATCTTTTAACACTAAAAGACCAACCAGGTTATCTAGTCGCAGAAGTAAGCGAGCATTTAGTGGTGCGTAAATTCACCGAAGGTATGGTGTATTTTTTACTCATTATTTTTGCATTTGCTTGCTTGATAGCGATTGTGATGGGATTTGCATCTTATAAGATCTCTAAACGCTTGTTGAAGCCTTTAGATGATCTTATGGATATTTTAACTAATGCGCCTGTTGATAAACTGCCGCAAGGGTTTGCCAGAAAATTCAATAACGATGAAATTGGCACATTTGCCAAAACGCTAGAATCAGCGTTATCGCGTATTCGCGCATTTATTCGTCGTGAGCAATTATTTACGCGTGATGTATCTCATGAGCTAAGAACACCGGTTACCGTTAGCCAAGGCGCTTTGACGCTATTAAAGCAGACGAATTTGGACGCGCAACAGTCATCATTAGTGCAGCGTATTGACGCAGCGCAGCAACAAATTGAACAAAGTTTGACTATTTTACTGGCGCTAGCGCGCGAAGACTCGCTCGGGGAAGGTAAAAGCCGTTTGTTGTCAGCAATAGAACAAAGTGTCATACAGCAATATGAGCATTTATCAGGAAAAGATATTAAGTTGGTTGTTAATGTTGATAGTCAAATTGAGGTGCCAGTCGCACAGACCAGTTTGCTTATATTGCTCAATAACTTACTAGGTAATGCGTTTAAATTCACGACACAAGGAAAAATCACCATTTCCTTTAGTAATAACACGTTGTGTATTGAAGATACTGGGCAGGGGATTGGCAACGATGAGAAGTCGTTAGTATTTGAAGACGGATTTAAAGGTGAAAATAGCCAAGGTTTGGGTTTGGGTTTGAACATTGTTAAACGTTTGTGTGAAAAGCTTTCACTGCAGTATTCGCTCGCAAGTAGTGCATTGGGCACACGCGTAGAAATTGCATTTTAACGCGAGAACTGATCCACACTTTGCAGATAATCGGCGAGGTTACACTATAGCGAGACTAAATCCAGACTGTATTTGTTCTGTCAAAACAGGCATGCTAAACGAAAGCCTGTTTAGGGAAGTCCAAAAGCATGAATAAATCGATTTCTTCACATACTCCCAGTGATGATGATAAAAAACCGCAAGGGATCATAAGTTTGCTCCCAATAGCTGCGTTCGTTAAACCTTACAAAGTTATGGTTGTTTTGGCGCTCATTGCATTAATAGTCACTGCCGCGGTTACTTTGTCGTTAGGTCAGGGAGTCAAATTAGTCATTGATAGTGGCTTTGTCGCAAGTTCTACATCGCAACTCAATGTTGCAGCGATGAGTATGATTGCCATGATATTACTGCTGGCTATTGGTACTTTTTTTCGCTTTTACTTGATGAGTTGGCTTGGCGAACGTGTAGTTGCAGATATGCGCAAAGCGGTACTTGAAAAAATCGTGTATCTGCATCCCAATTACTTTGAAGAAAACCGCAGTGCAGAGATCACATCTCGATTAACCACTGATACCAGCCTGTTGCAATCCATTATAGGCTCTTCTTTTTCGATGGCTCTGCGCAGTTCGCTAACATTGATTGGTGGTTTGGTAATGTTATTTGTCACTAACTTAAAACTGTCGCTCATCGTGGTTGCATTTGTACCCTTGGTATTATTGCCGATGTTTGCATTTGGCAAAAAAGTCAGGCGCCTCGCCAGTAGCAGTCAAGATGCCATAGCCGATATAGGCACTTATGCTGGAGAGATCATTCAAAATATTAAGGTGGTGCAAAGCTATACCCAAGAAAAAGCAGAATGTAAGGCGTTTGCCAAAGAGGTTGAGTCTGCTTTTGTGGTCGCTAAAGCGCGGATAAAACAGCGAGCCTTGTTGATTGCTATTGCTATTTTTGTCATTTTTAGTGCCATTACGGTGATGCTGTGGGTTGGTGGTAGCGATGTTATTGCAGGTGAAATAACAGCAGGCGACCTTGCCGCATTTGTGTTTTATGCGGTGATGGTGGCGATGTCGGTAGCAACGATTGCTGAAGTTTATTCCGAGCTTCAGCGTGCTGCCGGGGCCGCACAAAGGTTATTACAACTGCTAGACGTACAAAGCGATTTGCAAAGCCCTGAGGATGATGCGCCGTTAGATATAAGCTTAGGTACCGCGATCGCTATTAAACAGCTGTCATTCAGCTACCCATCAAGACGTTCACAACTGGCATTGAACCAGATTAATTTGACCGTAAACCAAGGTGAGGTTGTCGCTATCGTTGGCCCTTCTGGTGCGGGAAAAAGTACCTTGTTCGAGATGTTGCAGCGCTTTTATGACCCACAACAAGGCACTATTACACTCAACGGTATAGATATTAGGTCATTGCCTTTAACACAACTTAGAAAGTTAATGGGGCTAGTACCACAAAACCCTGTATTATTCAGTGCAGATGTGATCCATAACATTCGTTATGGTAAACCAACCGCCAGTGATGAAGAAGTGATAAACGCTGCTAAAAAAGCACATGCGCACGAGTTTATTGAAGGGCTGCCTGAAGGATATAACAGCTTTTTGGGCGAGCAAGGTGTTAGGCTCTCGGGTGGGCAAAAGCAGCGTATTGCGATTGCCCGAGCAATTTTAAAAGACCCTAGTATTTTACTGTTAGATGAAGCAACCAGTGCGCTAGACTCAGAAAGTGAGTTTCACGTGCAAGCGGCTTTAGTAGAGCTTATGAAAAACCGCACGACATTGATTATTGCCCATCGATTATCAACGGTAAAGCATGCCGATAGTATCGTCGTTATGGAGCAAGGCAAGGTGGTAAATCAAGGCGATCATCAAACACTGATTAGCTCAGATCCGCTTTATCAGCGCTTGTGTCAGTTGCAGTTTGAAGTAGCATAAAGCGTATAGATGCAAAAGCCTGATTGTTGGATGGCGCTCGTGGCTCATAAACCGCTTTTTATTGGGGACGGTCAGTTAGGTGGTAAAGCCACGCCATCCAAGATTGGTAAGCGGCGCAGTTAGTTTTTTATTCTACCCATCAAGTGTTTACTTTCCGATAGACGTTTAACTATTTGTGTGTTTTTTAAACATGCATTCAAACAAGTCTGTTAATGCGTCAAGCTCTATTGGTTTTGTTAGGTAATCACTAAAACCGAGATCTCGCGCTTTATCTTGGTCGGTAGACATGGCATTGGCTGAAACACCGACCACCGCAATGTTTTTTGTACTTTCATATTGTTTAAGTTTTTCAAACACTTCATACCCTGAGATATCAGGTAAATTAATATCGAGTAGGATCAAGCTAGGTTTGAGCTTCTTAGCAGCCTCGATGCCACTAATCCCATCAATGGCCTCATGGTAGACGATATTGTCAAACCGGCTAATGAGGCGTTTCATCAGCTTTCTATTGGTTGCATTGTCTTCTATGTACAACACTGTGTGCTGATTGCTCTGGTGGACGTCTTCTATTCTAGCTAGGGGCAGCGTAAAGGTGACCGTAGTGCCTTTTCCTTCACTACTATGTACGTCGATTTGCCCATCCATAGCTTCAATGAACTCTTTAGCGATAGTTAAACCAATACCAATGCCTTGTTCTCCAGAGTATTCATCGGCACCACGTTCAAATGGCTCAAATATATTAGCGAGCTTTTCACTTGATATCCCACTTCCTGTGTCTTTGATATGCGTACAAACGCTATCGCGGTCTTTTTTGAGCGCTATCGTAACTTGGGTATTGTTATCACTATATCGAATAGCATTGTCGATGAGATTGGTGATGACCTGCTTTAGTTTTGAGTAATCAGCTTTTACATAATATTGCGTCGATTCATCAAACGATATCGATATATGTTTTTGATGAGCGGCGGGTAATAGCTGGTTAATAGACTCTTTTAAGTTCTCATTCAGTAAAACTTCTTCGATACTTAATGACAGGCTGCCAGTCTGAACAGATGCGACTTGTAAAATCTCATTTACCATTAAAGTGAGATCTTTACCTGCTGTAGATATTTCTTTTAGGCTATCGATTTGGCTTTCACTTAGATCTTCTTCTTCGAGTAACTGAGTAAAGCCAATAATGGCGTTAAGCGGCGTTCTCAGCTCATGACTCATGCGCGATAAAAACTTTGATTTAGCTTTACTGGCTGATTGCGCTTGCTTGGTGGCGCTTTCAAGTTCGCTGGTTCGTTGTTGTACTTGCTCTTCTAAATCAAGGCGATATTGTGTTAAAGCTGCTTCGTATTTTTTCTGCTCGGTGATATCCCTAACGATACCGGTAAACATTCTTTTGTCGCCAACAAGCATTTCACTGACGGCTAGAGACATAGAAAATACCGAGCCGTCTTTTCGTTGACCCAACACTTCACGACCTGAGCCGATTACTTTTTTTATACCACTAGTCATGTAGTTAACGAGGTATTGGTCGTGTTCTTGCTGATATGGAGCAGGCATCAGCATTTTTATATTTTTGCCAATTACTTCTTGCTCCTTATAGCCAAATATTTTTTCTGCAGCTGGGTTAAAGCTGTCGATAATGCCTTTTTCATTGATGGTAATAATGCCGTCTATCACGGTCTCAATAATGGCTTTAATGCGCGCAACTTGGTCGTTCAAGAGTGCTTTTTGCTCGACTATGTCGGATATGTCTCTGACGATACCCGTAAACATCCTTTGACCATTAACATTCATTTCACTGACTGCCAGTGACATTGAAAAAATGGCACCATCTTTTCTTTGCCCTAGCACTTCTCTTCCCGAGCCGATTACTTTTTTATCGCCGCTGGTTATATAGTTAACCAGATATTGGTCATGCTCCTGCTGATATGGGGCAGGCATCAGCATTTTAATATTTTTGCCAACTACTTCAGGCTCTTTATAGCCAAATATTTTTTCTGCAGCAGGGTTAAAACTGTCGATAATGCCTTTTTCATCGATGGTAATAATCCCGTCTATCACAGTTTCGATAATGGCTTTAATACGCGCAACTTGGTCGTTTAAAAGTGACTTTTGCTCTGCAATTTCTGAGATGTCTCTTACAATACCTGTAAACATTCTTTGTCCATCAACGCTCATCTCGCTAACGGACAGCTCCATAGGAAACAATGCGCCATCCGCTTTTTGACCAAGCACTTCTCGTCCTAAGCCGATAACTTTCGCCTCTCCTGTTGTTAGGTAGTTATCAATATAGCTGTCATGTTCATTTTGGTATGGCGAGGGCATCAGCATTTTCACGTTCTGGCCAATCACTTGGTCAGCTTTATAACCAAAAATACGCTCGGCGGCCGGATTGAATGTTTCTACAATCCCTTCATTATCAATGGTGATAATGCCATCAACTACGGTATTGATGATGGCTGATAACCGTGAAAACTGGGATTGCAGCTGAGCAGATAGGTTATCCATATGTTCAGAATTATCGCTTTGCGGGGCGTCTGAAGCAGCCGCTTTGTTAACGATGGATTGCGTCAGTAAAGTAATGTCATCACGAATACTGATAAGCGAAAAACCGGGAGTTTGTTCAAAGTGTGTTGCCAGTACACTTTTAAGTGTGCGCATCCGAAACTTTAAATATGCGATATTCAACAGGATAAGCGCCAAACCTATGAGCACCCAATTACCAATATAAATGAAGTTACTCTGAGTTATTACATTAGAAGGTAGGTTTCTTATCTGCAGGTAATAATAGCAATCAGCGCTTGATACACACAGGCTAATGGCGCCGAAAAGGTGATATTCGTCTTGATGTATATACGGTGTAGAGCCTTTCACTGAGGATAAAAAATGAGTGCTCTCTATGGTGTTAGGTAATGCTTTACCTATATCGTCTTGGTTATCTGATGCTGCAATAGTGAGTGTGTTTTGATGGATAAAATATTCACTTAAACTATTGTGGCTAAGGTTAGCACGGCTCGCTTTCCATATTGCAAATGTCTTTTTAGGGTCATTGTCTGTGGTATCTACAAGCTGATTAAACTGGGTTAGTTCTTGGCTGATAAGTTGCATTTGTGCGTTTGTAGGCGCTTGATTACTACTTTGTATTTGCGTACTTGGTGAATCTTGCACAACAATAAACAGTGAACTCAGTAACACCGTTGTTAAACACGCAATGACATAAGGGTAGGGAATTGACTCAAGCCACTTCATATTTGCTCTCTATATGTTCGCTGTATATTCATTTTTATGTATTAAAGCGTTTATTTAGGTAGCTGAATGGTAAACGTACTACCTACGCCACATTTGCTTTCAACAAGTAGTTCACCCTTCATAAGTTGAACTAGCTTCTGAGTTAAAGTCAGGCCTATCCCCGTCCCTTCGGTTTCTGAACGCTCGGCGCTAAGTCGGTTAAAAGGCTCAAAGAGTTTTTCTACATCTTGCTCTGCAATCCCTTGTCCTGTATCGGAGATAGAAATCACGCAGTGGTGTTGGGTTTGCTTCGTTTTTACAGTAATACTTCCGCTCTCTCTGTTATATTTCACTGCGTTAGATAGTACATTGAGTAGCACCTGTTTGAGCCTAAGCGGGTCGCACATCGCATAAACACTTTGAACGTTGTCAATGTTTAAAGTGATGCCTTTTTTCGTACAGTCGGCTTCGATAAGCTTAGTACATTCAATGAGTGTTTTAGAAACGTCATGCATTTGGGTGTCTATTTTAAACTTGCCTGCCTCTACTTTGGATAAGTCTAAAATCTCATTGATCAGGTTCAATAGGTGGCGACTGGCTTTGAGTATTTCTTTTACATCATCAGCGTCCTCATCACCAAGGCTCTCTGATGATTCCAACAGCTGACCAAACCCTAATATGGCATTCAGCGGCGTTCTGAGTTCATGGCTCATATTGGATAAAAATTCGGACTTTGCTTTGTTTGCGCGATCCGCCTCTTCTTTTGCTTGAATTAGCCTTTCTTCATTTTTCAACCTGACCATTTCTAACGAAACACGGTCTGCGAATACCGCTAAAAGTGACTTGATGTAGTCGCAATTGTACAGCTTATTACTGCTCATTAAGCCGATATACCCGAGTATATCGCCGCCAACGGTTGCAAGCGGCACAGCGATATACGCTTCTATCTTGTGTTTTACTAGCCACTCATCTTGAGGAAAGGCTAAATGCGCGTTTTCTTCATAAAAGCATACACCACCGTCTTGTATTTTTTCACAAGGCGTGTGCTTTAATTCGTACTCGTAATCGTTGATTATCTCTCCATAGTGGGCAAGGGAAAGGGTTTTTACAACACCAGGTGTTGCGGTTGGTATTGAGATAAAACTGGTTGTGGCACCTGTTGCTATGGTCAGCCCCATAGTGGTTTCTTCAAAAAATTCACTGCCAATAGTGGTAGAGGTACTTATCACCATAGCTTGCAGCGCCTGCTGCAGCATTTTATTGGTGGTGATGTCTGTTCTAATCGATACGTATTGGTAGGGTTTACCGTCTTTTCCAATCATTGGAGTGATGGTTGAATTTACCCAATAAAGGCCACCACTTTTTTGTTTATTGCAAATGTCACCTTTCCAAACTCGACCGCCTTTTATGGTTTTCCATAAGTCCCTATAAAATGTATCATCATGTATGTCAGACTTGACGATACGATGGTTGCGACCTAGCAGCTCCTCTCTACTGTAGCCGCTAATTTTACAAAAATAGTCGTTCACATAGATGATATCGCCTTTGTGATCAGTAATACTGACGATGGCATGAGAGTTAATAGCCAAGTGCTCTTTGTCTCTTTCATAGACTTCTTTTTGTAGATTCTCTTTTAACGCTTTTTTTAATCGGTGCCTTCTTGCCCTGACTAAAATTGAACCACAAAAATGCTCTTGTTCAACGGGTTTTAACAAAAAGTCGTCAGCACCGGTTCTCAGTGCATACAGCTGTGCGGTGTAATCAGTGTCTGAGGATATAAAGACAATTGGCACATCCACAAATTGCGGTTGTTCTCTTAAGATAATGGATAGCTCAGGACCAATAATATACGGCATGTGATAATCAAGAATAATGACATCGGGGTCTAAACTATGTAATTGTTCCAGTACTTGTAATGGATCTGAAAACTCATAGGTTTCAAATCCTTGCCCTGCTAAAAGCTCACCATAAAGGCGCAAAAATGTTTTACTATCATCGACTATCAGCGCTCGATAGGGGGTATCTTTTTTGGCATCAGACAATGAGCTCATGATTGAGGTGATATATACTTCATGATTTGGGATTCTGATATACCTATCAACGCCAGCTCTAAGTGCTTTTAATCTGAACTGCATATTCATACACTTCGACATAAAAAGTAACAGCGCGTCGTGTGGAAGCATTCTTTTTATTTCAGAAATATTGCTAAGAATATCCCCTTCTTCAAGGGGCGCATTCCACTTAAAAATAACCATCAAAGACATATCGACGTCTTGATGTGCATGCAGATATTCATAAAGCGCTTTAATGTTATCAAGCACTTGGCAGTCGTATCCGGAGGCTTTCAATATGCTGGCAAGCTTGTCTCCTTCAGTGTGTATATTGTCAATAATGATTACGCGTTCGTTCAAGCAGCGGCTTTGCTGTTCCATAATTTCAACACGCATACTGTTTGCGAACGTGTGATTTTGAGACAGAATATGGCAAATGTCTTCAACGCTGGTTTCGAGTTTTTCCCTGTTTTGCGCATCGGGATGTTCGACATACTCGGTTAAGTTGTTGATAAGTTCATGACTTAAATATGACTCTGGATATATACCACTGCCCCTTTGGTCATCACACCTTTCACGTATCAGCTCTATGATTCTTTCTACTAAAAGTGTTTTTACAGTTTCTTGATTAGCAATTTGTTTTTGTAGTTGCACTAATTTATGGAGTAAATTTTGTTCAATGTACATAAAGCTCTACTCCTGATTAACTAGGTGATGAGAGTCGCGGTGGCTTAGCAAGTAAATATGCATAAAACTAGTCTTGAAATTGGTTTTTAATGTGATTGATTTCATCAATATGTTGCACAAAAATATCTACCAGTTTTGGCTCAAAATGATGACCACTTTGCTCTTTGATATAATCAATGGCTGCTGCTGTACTCCATGCTTTCTTATATGGCCTTACAGAGGTTAATGCATCAAAAACATCTGCAATCGCCGCGATTCTTCCTTCGATAGGGATGGCTTCTTGTTTTAAGCCATTAGGGTAACCAGACCCATCCCATTTCTCGTGATGGCATAGTGCGATATTTCGCGCCATGATCATCAAGTCAGAGGTATCACCACCGAGCAATTCACCGCCTATTTGGGCATGTGTTTTCATCACTTCCCATTGCTCGGCGTCTAGCGTTCCGGGTTTTAGTAGTACTGAATCAGGAATGCCTATTTTACCGATATCATGCATTGGACTGGCATGTAGCATCAGCTCGCATTCGTAATCTGACCAACCAAGTTTTTGCGCCAGGAATTTACACATATGGCTCATACGCAAGATGTGATTACCTGTTTCTTCGTCTTTATATTCGGCGGCCATGCCCAATCTTTGCACAACACTTAAACGAGTACTGTGTAGTTCTCTTGTTCTAGCCTCGACCATCTGTTCCAATACTTGCGTTTGGTTATCGAGCATTTTGTGAGCGAGGTGGGCATCTAACAAATTTTGCACTCGCATTAATAGCTCATTTTTTTCAAAAGGCTTGGTTACATAGTCTCTTGCGCCTTTTTGTAGTGCAGTGAGTGTACTTTCGAGCCCTTGTTGCGCTGAGATAACAATAATGGGTGGCATTAATTTTCGTTTTAGTGCAAATAGCGCGTCCATTACCTCAAAACCATCAAAGTGTGGCATATTAATATCTAGTAAAATGAGATCAGGTTGTAGGTCGAGAAAAGTCGTTACAACTTCTCTAGAGTCACTTAGAAGATGAACATGCCGGTACCCTTTAGCTTTTAGAAGCCTATCTAGCAACTTCAAGTTGGTTGGGTTGTCGTCTATTGCAAGGATGACCGAACTGTTACGTATCTCTTTCACTGTGATTACGACCTATCTAATTAAATAATGCGGCTGCTAAGTAGCCATTAGGTTGATGTTTATCAGGTTAAACACTTGCATACTGTAATTACTCAACTGCTTTAAGCCGTTCAGTGATGTTTTTTAGCTTGTCTTCGAGCACAAATGATAGGCCTAACGTTTCTTCAACGACCTCTTTAGTTTCATCTACTAACCCCATCAGTTCAGACTCTTGTTCTTCATCAAGGCCTAGGGTAATAATTTTTAACTGCACGGCCTGAGATAGGTCGTTAACGAGTTTGCTTATTTGAGCGTCTTGACTCTGGCATAGGCTTTTGATGGTGGCAAAGTCATCGGTGAGTTGACTCTTTAAGTTGTTAATGGCTATTTGACGAATAGTGTGTTTTTCAATTTGTTCTTCAATAAAGTCAATGCGGCTATCGACAATAGTCAGCAAAATGGCAAAGTTGTCACGTAATCGACCAATCATTTCCTCATCATTAACATGAATACCTTTAACGAGCATTGAGCAAGAAGGAGAATTAAAAAGTAAATTTGAACCAAAAGGCACGATACGCTTGGCGTTCCTACCAAGCTCTAATATTTCACGCTCTAAATCAGAAATTGTCGCTTTAGGAAATTGATGGTATTCACCAGCTACTCTAAATTCGACGCAGCACTTAACCCCTGCATTGGCGTAGTAATGTTTTATATTGTTAAACAGGATGTCTAAATCAGTAACTTCTAAATTGTCGGTAAAAAAGGTAACGAGTTCTCCAAGCTCACTTGCCTGTTGCATTGACGTAAACGCGGTATTTGATGCCAGCTCGTATAATTCTTTGAGGTTATCACGCTCGGAGATTCTCAGTTCAACACGTCTGAGTTTTTCGCGTAACTCTTGAAAGTCCACAGGCTTAGCAATGTAATCATCACCGCCTGCGCCATAGGCATTGAGCTTGTCTTCACTCGATGTTAGAGCAGAAATAAATATAATTTCGCAGTCATTATATGCGCCATGTCCTCGGATCTCTTTAACCAAGTCATAACCGGTATAATTGGTACCGAGCATAATATCCATAAGTACCACTTGTGGCTGATGCATTTCCATCAGTGTGAGAATTGGCTCACTGCCATCAGAAGAAGTGACTTCGTACTGTTTGCCCAGTGCTTTTTCCAGAACAGCCCTATTTTGAGGGTTATCATCAACGGACAATATTTTCACAAGCCTTCCTAATTTAGATTGTTTTTAAATGCCTGTATTTAAAAGTAGCTAAGGAAGTTACCCCTAGCAAATAACTCAAGCTGCTTTTATTTTTACCCTATTGAAACCGTAACAAATTGAACTTAGGTGCTTTTCGTTAACCACTATGAACCTTGATATTTGCTTTTTAAATAATGCTCTGATGCCAACATTTTCAGCAAATAATGATTCAGTTGAAAATTTTTTTATGTTGTAAGTGTGCAGAAAGCTTGTCGTTTTAATTTCTCTATATCAAAGAAAACGAGTCACCGATGTGCTCGCACTGTAATGATACCCATAAAAGGAAATAACGATGACTAAGCAAATATTACTACCTTCACTTTTACTAATGACATCACTTGCCTTTGCGCAACTTTCAGATACGCGCAGTGAACTGAGCTGGGCCTGGCGGTTATCTCTCAAGATCAAGGCCTTGGTTTAGTAATCGTTGAAGAAGTTGCAGAGCAACACCGAGCCCATATTGAAGTGAATGGTAAAAATGAGTTTGCAGGCGCCACTTTCAAAGTACTGTTTGCCACAACTTAAACGAAGTAGAGGTTGTCTGTAAGATATTGATTTAATTTAGCGATATTTTTTGAACACCTTTGTCGTGGGCTATTTTAGTTGCAAGCGATGTCTAAAGTCATAGCGCAGCCCTATCGAGATAGCGTTGATATCTGGCTGATTATCAAAATCTTTGTTTAAATATTCTATGTGTATTCTGATAGGGCGACTTGGTTGCCACTCTAAAGTGAGTGCGTGACCTGTGTATGCTTGATTTCTCACATCAGCGTGTGCAAAGTCATTGTCAAAAGCAATCACTCTTGTGGTTAACTTGTAGTGCTCCATTATCTGATAAGATAAAGATAAGTCCGCTGTAAATCCGTTTCTATCAGCTGCTTCTGGCGTGCGCTGGTAACGTTTAGCTTGATAAAACAGCGCACCATAGATGCGTGGATGAAACTGATACACAAATGTACCAGCCCATGCTGTGTCTTGACCGAGTAATTGAGCGTTACTATATCGCTCTTTGCTTAAATAGCTAACACCCGCATGTAAGCCTTTTTTATCATAGCTGACTCCAATATTAACTAAATCACTTTGTTTATCGTCATTTGAGCCATTAAATTTCGCGCCAGCTATCCAACTAAAAGGTCCATATTTGTCGCTGTAAGTGACAAAGTTATCAATGAAAAAGTCAGTGTCAGGCGGGTAAGTAAGTGGGTTGCTAGAGTAATTGAACATCTCAATGTAGTCAGCGATAAACTGATAAGATACCGAACGTTGCTTGCCAATGGCGAGGCGTCCAAAAGGGGAGAAAATTGCTGTGTATGCGCGCCTAGCACTGGCTATATTGTTTTCATCTGCGGTATCAAATCGCCACTCGCCATGTAATTGCGCGCTCCAACTGGCAGCAAAGCTGTGAATAGCTTTAAAGCCAATATAGGATAATGAATCGACAACTAAGGTGTGATCAATGAATACCACAACATCATTAGAGCAAATTAAAGCACAATTTGACCACTGGCGTCACAACAAAGACACGTTAGGCACTTTTACCCCCGTTGAATTGCGCAG
>NZ_JAAUWV010000054.1 GCF_014694405.1 Pseudoalteromonas sp. S16_S37 | reverse complement strand
CAAGACTATATGGCGGGGCTCCGGCATTTTAAGAAAACCATCACTGACTTGAATTGGCAAAATTTGGATGTTAGTGATGTGTTTGAATTTAAATGATTATTTATGGGGATCCCTCAGGTTGTACGCCAATGATAAAGTTCACATTGAGCTGCGCTTTGGTGTAGTGTGCCAAAGCGCTTTTTAATAAGTTCATCAAAAACTGGGTCTTTTTGCCACCAAAGCTTGGCATCAATTTCTTTAAACCAAAAGTTCAAAACTTCACTAATCACAAAGACTCCCTAATGTACGGCATTAAGCATTGAGGTGTTGTAGCCATATTTCTTTATTTGTAAGTATAAACTCATATTGCTTTTTATTCTTGAGAGTTACTTTAATCGCATCAGTTGAGATTGGAATAATGCCTCCACCTGTTGCAAGACAAGATTTAGCCGACACTATTTCACTACGCTCAATTTTAATTGTGCCGAGGTTTATTTGTGTGTTAATTGGTTTGAATTCTAAATGGTCATTGGTTATTGAAAGAGTGCCATCGCATTTGGCTGCGCCAACCTGATTAGTCGCTGAAGATGATAATATTATTTGCTCTTGCATGTGATAAATCCCTTAAATTTGCTTAGAAATTTATCTTGACATAATAGTATAGTGAAGTGAAGCATTAAAGGAGTCAACAGCTAAAGAGTGTGTTGAGGCATACTGCTAAGTAGCTGGCTGAGCCTAAAATGACTCAGCTAGCATTCAAAATTTTTTATTATAAACCGGATGCTTCTACGTAAAACTCTTCACCATTGTCGGTTAACTCGACAGTATATGTTATCGGGATTTCTTTGTTTTTACCGGTTGTAGACGCAATGATACTTAAATCGGCGGCACATTCGTGAGCACCTGTTTTATCGTGTGTATTGGTGGTACGAATACCCAAAACTTCATAAGTGAATAATTTTGCTGAGTCTTCGCCTAATTGCTTTATCATTTCTTCATTTGCAATTTCTTATACTAAATCAGTGGTTTCCGAATCCCCAAATTTGGAAACTGACTGTGAACAGCCCATCATTGCTGCACAAGATAGGAGTAAAGGTAGTGTAAGTATTTTCATGATATGTCCATAATTCTTCCTTGATAATGCGTGTGAAAAGAAGACGTTTTCACCTAACGCGATAAAGTTTTATACACTGTACTTGTGTTATTCGTTGTATCAGTAATTGTGATGAATTTATATATTAATTAATAATAACTAATGAAATATTAAGCCTGTTTAATAAAATTAAAATGAATATATTTATATATCTATTTTATTATTTTTTTGGAGCTACAGTAAGGTAAGCTTTATATTTGTAAGAGGTTTAGTACAGCATAATAAAACTTCGCCATCACGAACAAAAGCGAGAGGTTCTTGATTATAACTTACTTTTCCTTCATCCAACTTGGCACGACAGGCGCCACAAAAACCTTCGCGGCATTGATAAGCAACTTCTATATTGGCTTTTTCTAAAGTATCGAGAAGTGAAGGGGATTGAGCCGCAAATTCTAGCGGCTCATCAAGACTATCAATCGTAATTTTATGACAGGGATTGTCACTCATTACAAATCAAAGTCACCAAACTCAGATGCATCTACCTCTGAGTCAATTTGGCCCACAAGGTATGAGCTGATCTCTGCTTCTTGAGGTGCTACTTGCACGTTGTCAGAAACTAACCAAGCGTTAATCCAAGGAATAGGGTTAGTTTTATTTTCAAACTGCGTTGGTAGACCTACAGCCGCCATACGAACATTGGTTATATATTCAACATATTGGCACAAGATGTCTTTGTTTAAGCCAATCATAGAGCCATCTTTGAATAGGTATTCTGCCCACTCCTTTTCCTGCTCTGCTGCTTCAACAAACATGGCAATTGCTTGTTCATGACATTGAGCAGCAACGATAGCCATCTCTGGATCATCTTTACCATCTTGCATTATGTTGAGCATATGCTGAGTGCCTGACAAGTGCAGAGCTTCATCACGGGCAATCAATTTAATGATCTTGGCGTTACCTTCCATTAATTCGCGCTCAGCAAATGCAAAAGAGCAGGCAAAGCTTACATAAAAGCGAATTGCTTCCAGTATATTTACAGACATGACGCAAAGATAAAGTAGTTTTTTCAGTTCAAACAGATTGATAACAACTGTTTCACCATTTATCTCATGCTTACCTTCACCATGCAGGTTATATAAAGATATTTTTTCGATTAGCTCATCATAATAGCGAGTTACCGCGTCAGCTCGTTTGTTGATACGTTCGTTGGTAACGATATCGTCAAATATTAACTCCGGCGACTGAGTTACGTTTCGAATGATGTGTGTATATGAGCGGCTATGAATGGTTTCACTAAACGCCCAGGTTTCTATCCAAGTTTCTAACTCTGGTAGCGAGACGATAGGCAGTAGTGCAACGTTTGGTGAGCGGCCTTGTACGCTATCAAGTAAGGTTTGATACTTTAAGTTACTTAGAAATATATGTTTTTCATGCTCTGGAAGGCCTTGAAAGTCGAGTCTGTCTTTGCTGACATCAACTTCTTCTGGGCGCCAAAAGAAAGACAGTTGCTTCTCAATTAACTTCTCGAAAATAGGATATTTTTGTTGGTCGTAACGAGAAACATTGACGGTTTGGCCAAAAAACATTGGCTCTTTTAACTGATCATTATGATTTCTGCTAAAAGTAGAATAAGACATATTTAATACACTCAATACCAAAAACAGCGGGTCATACAGACCCGCACATACTTATATTTTACAAGCGCCGCCTGCACAATCATCATCTTCCGGCTGGGCTTTAAGCTCATCTTGTGAGTCTGAAGCACCGTCTCGGGTGTTATGATAATAAAGTGTTTTAACACCTAGCTTGTAAGCCGTTAATAAATCTTTGAGCAGTAGTTTCATAGGAACTTTACCACCTTCAAACTTATTCGGGTCGTAGTTAGTATTTGCAGAGATAGTCTGATCGATGAATTTTTGCATGATCCCAACTAATCCAAGATAGCCATCATTTGACGGAATATCCCACAGCAGCTCGTAACTGTCTTTCAAACGCTCGTACTCAGGAACCACTTGCTTAAGGATACCATCTTTACTTGCTTTAACACTAATATGGCCCCTAGGCGGCTCGATACCATTGGTTGCGTTTGAGATTTGTGATGATGTCTCTGATGGCATTAATGCAGATAGCGTAGAGTTACGCATACCGTGCTCTTTAATGCTTTGACGCAAGCCATCCCAATCTAAACGAAGAGGTTCTTCACAGATTTTATCTAAGTCACGTTTATAAGTATCAATTGGCATAATGCCTTTTGAATACGTAGTCTCATTAAACAATGGACATGCACCACGCTCTTTCGCTAGTTCATTAGACGCTTTCATAAGGTAGTACTGAATAGCTTCAAATGTACGGTGCGTTAAACCATTGGCGCTTCCATCTGAGTACTTAACGCCGTTCTTAGCTAAGTAGTAAGCATAGTTAATTACACCTATACCTAAGGTACGACGACCCATAGTCGCATTTTTCGCAGCTGGTACAGGATAGTCTTGGAAATCAAGTAGATTATCAAGAGCGCGTACCGCTAATTCAGCAAGTTCTTCAAGCTCGTCAAGCGAGTTTAACGCACCTAGGTTAAATGCCGAGAGTGTACACAGTGCAATCTCACCGTCAGGATCATTTACATTGTTTAATGGTTTAGTTGGTAACGCAATTTCAAGGCACAAGTTCGATTGACGAATTGGTGCAACCTTAGAATCAAATGGGCTATGCGTATTACAGTGGTCAACGTTTTGAAGATAAATTCGACCGGTGCTAGCGCGTTCCTGAGCAAACATTGAGAAAAGCTCAATGGCTTTAATACGTTTTTTACGAATAGATTCATCTTGTTCGTATTGCTCATATAACGATTCGAACTTTTCTTGATCTTCAAAAAAGGCATCGTACAGACCTGGTACATCAGAAGGGCTGAACAATGTAATGTAGCCATCTTTGATTAAGCGAGTGTACATTGTTTTGTTGAACTGCACGCCATAATCTAGATGACGAACGCGATTTTCTTCAACACCACGGTTGTTTTTAAGAACCAATAAGTTTTCAACTTCCAAATGCCAAAGTGGGTAGAATAACGTTGCGGCGCCACCACGAACCCCACCTTGTGAACAGCTCTTAACAGCCGTTTGAAAGTGCTTATAAAAAGGAATACAGCCTGTGTGATACGCTTCGCCATTGCGAATTGGGCTGCCAAGTGCACGAATACGACCAGCATTAATACCAATGCCAGCACGCTGGCTTACATATTTAACAATGGCTGATGATGTCGCATTAATTGAATCAAGGCTGTCGCCGCACTCAATTAATACACATGAGCTGAATTGGCGAGTTGGTGTGCGTACACCCGCCATGATAGGTGTCGGCAATGATATTTTGAACAGTGATATTGCGTCGTAAAAACGTTTTATATAGCTCAAACGCGTATCTTTTGGATAATCTGAGAATAAACTCGCAGCAACTAAAATATATAGAAACTGAGCACTCTCGTAAATTTCGCCCGTTACGCGATTTTGAACCAAGTATTTACCTTCCAGCTGCTTGACCGCAGCATAGCTGAAGTTCATATCACGACAGTGATCAACGTAGCTATCAAGTTCATCAAGTTCTTGCTCTGTGTAATCTACTAGTAGATGAGGGTCGTAGCGCTTGTCCTCAACGAGTTTGGTAACGTGATCATAAAGGCGTGGTGGCTCAAATTGACCGTATGCTTTTTTACGCAAATGGAAAATTGCGAGGCGCGCAGCTAAATACTGATAATCAGGTGACTCTTTGTCGATTAAATCTGCAGCCGCTTTAATAATCGTCTCATGAATATCTTCGGTACGAATACCATCATAAAACTGAATATGCGACTTTAATTCGACTTGAGACACAGAAACATTGTTTAACCCTTCCGCTGCCCAAGTGATTACGCGGTGGATTTTATCTAGATCAAGCGGCTCTTTGCGGCCGTTTCTTTTGCTGACAGATAACTGTTGGTTCATAGTTGCGCCTGTATTCCTTCGGAATTGTTTTTTGGTAAACGCACGGTTCACACTTATTGTTTATCTATTCACCACTATATATGGTGATGAGCATACCGTGGATCACAAGATAGTGGGGTTACGCTAAATTTGCAATAGAACAACTTACTCACAATTGTGGATAAGTTAAGGATAAATCACTTGTGTTAGTGGCTATTAACCTATGAGGTTTTACCATTAAACACACCTTTAAAAAATCAACCAAGATGGTTGGATTTTTTAGTAAATTCAAAAAAAATTCTAACTGATTTTTTTCTACTCAACTTGGGGTGGTTTTGGGTGCAAAGCACTAGATGTAGTGCTTTGTTATTTATTTGTACACTATATATGTGATATTAACGATTCTGGGTTAGTTAAATTCAGATCCGCTTGCCAGCTCAATGCAACCTCTTCACTTGGTACGTATCCCCACAATGCCGCAACAGAGCGCATGTTAGCCGCTTTTGCCGCTTCAATATCTCTTGCTGCATCGCCAACGTAAAAACATGCGTTAGGTGGAACCCCTAATTGTTCAGCTGCATGCAACAGTGGTTTGGGGGAAGGTTTGGCTTCGTCTAGGGTATCACCACACACAACGACTTCTATGTTTTTTAGCTCTTCGATGTGCTGTAGTAGTGGTATAGTTAAAAAAGTGGGCTTGTTCGTCATGATCCCCACCTTGATGTTTCTATTACTAAGTTCCTCTAACAGAGCATTTATCCCATCAAAACAATGGCTATAAACGGCAATGTTACTGGCATAATAATCAAGAACAGTCTGTTTTAGTGCTGATACGTCGTGATTTGCCAATGATTCTTTGAAGCCAACTTCTAGTAAAGCCTGAACTCCATTTGAAATGGCGGGACTGTATACCTCTTTTGCTACGCAAGGTAAGCCATGCAGCTGCAAGGTATGATTAAGTGCAGCGCCTAAATCATCACAAGTATTTAGCAAAGTACCATCTAAATCGAAAATTACAGCTTTAATCATGCAAGTTTCTCGAAGTGAAGTAGGTAGTTCACGCTTACGTCGTTACTGAGCGTAAATGTCTTGCTTAGCGGGTTATAACTTATACCTGCACTTGCGCGAACCTTTAATCCTGCTTGCTCAGCCCAATTAATCAAAGTGGATGGTCGAATAAACTTATCGTGCTGATGTGTGCCCTCTGGCACCATTTTCAACAATTTCTCTGCGCCTACAATCGCCATCAAATATGCTTTAGTGGTTTTATTCAAAGTGGAGAAGAATACGCTTGCCCCAGGCTTCGCAAGTGTCGCTACCGCGTTGATGATAGAAGCAGGATCAGGTACATGCTCAAGCATTTCCATACAAGTAACAACATCGAACGCGTCTGGGTTCTGTTGAGCAAACTCTTCAACTGGGACTTTTTGGTATTCTACTTTAATACCTGATTCTAAACTGTGCAGCTTGGCAACATTTAAAGGTTCTTGCCCCATGTCGATGCCTTGTGCATTGGCACCAAGTTTGGCCATGCTTTCAGTAAGAATGCCACCGCCACACCCCACATCGAGTACTTTTTTGCCAAAAAGACCTTGGCATTTGTCATTGATAAAATCTAAGCGCAATGGGTTGATATCATGCAAAGGTTTAAATTCGCCTTCGGTATCCCACCAACGCTCTGCTATTTGTTCAAATTTTGCTATTTCTTGTGGGTCTACATTTAGATGTTCGGTCATAAAAAACTTCCTCGTTAATCTGAGCGCATTATAAGAGGGGTCAGATTAAAATCACTAAAACTTTGCGCCTGTAAATTGTTTAAAAGTGTGTTAGCATGGCGACTCAGAATTAATAATAACTCAACCTCTTCGTTACGCGATAGTGTGACATAAAAGAGGTAGACACTGAAGGAAAGTGGAATCAAATGACTGATCTCGGCAATGAAATCCTGCCAGTCAATATCGAAGATGAACTCAAAAATTCGTACTTAGACTACGCAATGAGTGTTATCGTTGGACGAGCATTACCAGACGTACGTGATGGCTTAAAGCCAGTTCACCGTCGAGTATTGTTCGCCATGAACGAGCTTAAAAATGACTGGAATAAGCCTTATAAGAAGTCGGCGCGTGTTGTCGGTGATGTAATCGGTAAATATCACCCGCACGGTGATAGTGCGGTTTATGACACCATAGTACGTATGGCGCAACCATTTTCTCTACGTTACATGCTGGTAGACGGCCAAGGTAACTTTGGTTCAGTTGACGGCGACTCTGCCGCTGCGATGCGTTACACAGAAGTACGTATGGCGAAAATCGCGCACGAACTTTTGGCTGACCTTGAAAAAGAAACCGTTGATTATGTGCCTAACTACGACGGCACAGAGCAAATTCCTGATGTATTGCCCACCAAAGTACCAGCTCTGTTGGTTAATGGTTCATCTGGGATAGCTGTCGGTATGGCAACAAACATACCTCCGCACAATTTAACTGAAGTGATCAACGGCTGTTTAGCATTGATCCAAAACCCTGATCTGACCATTGATGATCTGATTGAATATATCCCAGGTCCAGATTTCCCAACTGCGGCTATTATCAATGGCAAAAAAGGCATTGAACAGGCATACAAAACAGGACGCGGCAAAGTATATATTCGTGCTCGTGCCGAAATTGAAGTGGATGAAAAAACGGGTAAAGAAACCATCATCGTCCATGAGATCCCATACCAAGTTAACAAAGCACGCTTAATCGAGAAGATAGCAGAGCTTGTTAAAGAGAAAAAAGTTGAAGGGATCAGTGCATTACGAGACGAGTCTGACAAAGACGGTATGCGTATTGTTATTGAAATTAAACGCGGTGAAGTTGGCGAAGTTATTCTAAACAACCTGTATGCGCAAACACAGTTACAAACTGTATTTGGTATGAATATGGTTGCGCTTGATAACAATCAACCTAAGTGCTTTAACCTAAAAGAAATGCTTGAAGCGTTTATCGTACACCGTCGCGAAGTTGTAACACGTCGTACGGTATTTGATTTACGTAAAGCACGTGATAGAGCTCATACCCTTGAAGGTCTAGCCATTGCGCTTGCAAACATAGACCCGATCATTGAACTGATCCGTAAATCTCCAAGCCCTACTGAAGCTAAAGCAGCTTTACTTGCACGTCCATGGGAGTTAGGTACGGTCAAGAGCATGCTTGAAAAAGCAGGCGAAGATAACGTAGCTCGTCCTGATTGGTTGGATGCAGAGCTGGGCATTCGTGATGGTCAATATCACTTGTCTGAACAACAAGCTCAAGCAATCTTAGATTTACGCCTACATAAGCTTACAGGTCTTGAACATGAGAAGATCTTAGCTGAATATCAAGAGCTTCTTGAACTAATCGCAGAATTACTATTTATCCTTTCATCACCAGAGCGTTTGATGGAAGTAATTCGTGATGAATTAGTTATTATCAAAGAAACCTATGGCGATGAGCGTCGTACTGAAATAAGTGCAGCTGCACATGATATCAGCCTAGAAGACCTAATTAATGAAGAAGACGTAGTGGTAACGTTATCACATGAGGGATATGTGAAGTATCAGCCTCTAAGTGATTATGAAGCGCAGCGTCGTGGTGGTAAAGGTAAGGCGGCAACGCGCATGAAGGATGAAGATTTCATCGAGCGTCTGTTAGTTGCTAATACCCATGATACCATTTTGTGCTTCTCGACTTCTGGTCGCATGTATTGGTTAAAGGTCTATCAATTACCTTTGGCCTCACGAGCTGCTCGTGGTAAACCTATCGTTAACTTATTGCCACTTGAGGCGAATGAGCGCATAACGACGATTTTGCCAGTACGTGAATATGAAGAAGACAAATTTGTAGTGATGGCAACAGCGAATGGTACCGTTAAGAAAACCCCATTAACTGCATATAGCCGCCAACGTGCAAGCGGTATCATCGCAATCAACTTAAACGAAGGTGATTGCTTAATTGGTGCTGATATCACTGATGGTAGCAACGACATCATGTTATTTACTGACCATGGTAAAGTTGTTCGCTTTAATGAAAAGCTTCGTGATTCTGAAACGGGTGAAGTGAAGATTGACGCTGAAACCGGTGAAGAAATGTTAGCGCTTCGACCAATGGGACGCACAGCAACGGGTGTTCGTGGCATTAAGATGCCTGATGGTGTAAAGGTTGTGTCGCTAATTGTACCTAAAAATGATGGTGCCATTTTGACAGTAACCGAGAACGGTTATGGTAAGCGTACGCCGCTTGAAGATTATCCTGCTAAGAGCCGTGCAACACAAGGTGTTGTATCGATCAAGGTAAGCGAGCGTAACGGTGCTGTAGTCGGTGCGGTTCAAGTTGAAGAAAACAACGAAATAATGCTCATCTCTAACAGAGGCACGTTAGTTCGTACCCGAGTGAGTGAAGTTTCAACGGTTGGTCGAAATACTCAAGGGGTAATTTTGATTAGAACTATTGACGATGAGCAAGTAGTTGGTTTACAACGTATCGAAGAAATAGCAGTTGAAGAACTTCCTGAAGGTGAGGGTGGCGAGCTACCAGCATCAGAGGACACTCCGATGAGTACTACAGACGACTCGCAGGGTGAATAAGTGATAAAAGCGGCTTCGGCCGCTTTTTTATTGGTAAAATATAATGTTGTTTAGGAATGAGGAATAATGACGGTATATAACTTTTGTGCAGGTCCAGCCATGTTGCCACCAGAGGTAATGAAAAAAGCACAGCAAGAGTTTTTAGATTGGCAGAATTTAGGTGTGTCGGTGATGGAAGTAAGCCACCGCTCAGAACCTTTTTTAGCGATGGTAAAAGAATGTGAAGCCAGCTTACGCCGTTTAATGAATATTTCAGATGAATTCGAAGTGCTGTTTATGCATGGTGGAGGTCGAGGTCAGTTCGCGGCAGTACCGCTCAACTTGCACTTAGACGACGCACCAGGCGTTTATATTGAAAATGGGATCTGGTCAAACGGCGCTACTTTAGAGGGGGCGAAGTTTACCACCGTTGAAGGCATCAACATTCGTTGTGACAAAGATGGTTTGTTTGATATTCAACCGGTATCGCAATGGCAATTACCTAGTAATGCTTCTTTTATCCACTATTGCCCGAATGAGACAATCGATGGCATTCAGATTTTTGATGTACCAAAGCATTTAACTGCACCGATAGTCGCAGATATGTCATCCGTTATTTTGTCTCGTGAAATCAATGTTGATGATTTTGATATTATCTATGCTGGCGCGCAAAAGAATATCGGCCCTTCTGGTCTTTGTATTGTTATCGTTAGAAAAACGCTGCTTGAGCGTGAGGGCTTACCACGTCCTTCGATTTTAGATTACGCAATAGAAGCAAAACAAGGCAGTATGTATAACACGCCACCTACGTTTGCTTGGTATCTTGCTGCTGAAGTGTTTAAACACCTTGAGGCAACTGGTGGCGTTAAAGCGATGGAACAACACAACGAAGCTAAAGCAGCGATATTGTACGACTACATCGATAAATCTGACTTTTATAATAATAAAGTTGCTAAACACTGTCGGTCTCTAATGAATGTACCATTTTGGCTAAAAGACGATGCTTTGAATGATACCTTTTTACAGCAAGCTGAAAAATCAGGATTAGTTGCCTTAGAAGGTCACCGTTTAGTTGGTGGTATGCGAGCGAGTATTTATAACGCAATGCCAATTGAAGGCATCGAGGCCTTGGTTGCATTTATGGATAAATTTGCCAAGGAGCATAGCTGATGGAGCAGTTAACTCTAAAGCCAATAACAAAAGTATCAGGTTCTGTAACATTACCTGGCTCTAAAAGTTTGTCTAATCGAATTTTGTTACTTGCAGCGCTTGCAGAGGGTACAACGCAAGTACACAACTTGTTGGATAGTGACGATATTCGACATATGTTAAGTGCGCTCGCGCAAATGGGCGTTGAAGTAACGCTTAACGATGATAAAACTGTTGCGACTGTACGAGGCTGTGCAGGGAACTTAAACACACCAACCGAGCCTTTATTTTTGGGCAATGCAGGTACAGCCTATCGTCCTTTAACCGCGGTGCTTGCCGCCACACCAGGTCATTTTGAATTGATTGGTGAACCTCGTATGGAAGAGCGCCCAATTGGCCATCTGGTAGATGCGATGCAAGCGCTAGGGGCTGATATCGAATACCTAAAAAATAAAGACTATCCACCACTGCGAATAGCTGGTAAAGCGCTTCATGGCGGAGAAGTGGAAATCGATGGCAGTATTTCAAGTCAGTTCTTGACCGCCTTACTGATGGCTGCACCGCTGTTTGCTGGTGACACCAAAGTGACCATTAAAGGTGAACTTGTCTCAAAACCATATATTGATATAACCATAGGCGTGATGGCGCAATTTGGGGTCGAAGTTGTAAACGATAACTATCAAACCTTCAGCGTGAAAGGTGGGCAAGTGTACCAGTCACCACAAAGAATTATGGTTGAAGGGGATGCTTCGTCAGCATCATATTTTATAGCAGCTGCAGCAATCGCGGGTGGTGAAGTTGAAATAAATGGTGTTGGTAAAAATAGCGTCCAAGGTGATATCGGTTTTGCCCATGTGATGGAGCAAGTCGGTGCTCAAATTGACTGGTTTGATGAAAAACTTGTGGTTCGCAAAGGTGAGCTTAAAGGTGTCGACATTGATGCTAATGCTATCCCAGATGCTGCCATGACCTTAGCTACAGTTGCTTTGTTTGCAGATGGCCCGACGGCAATTAGAAATATTTACAATTGGCGCGTAAAAGAAACAGATAGGCTAGCTGCAATGGCAACCGAATTGAGAAAGGTTGGTGCTGAAGTTGTCGAAGGCGAAGATTACATCGAAATTACGCCACCACAGAGCATTAATCTTACTGATATCGATACTTATAATGACCATCGTATTGCAATGTGCTTTTCGATGGTTGCCGTTGGTGGACATGAAGTTATTATCAATGACCCAGGCTGCACTGCCAAAACCTTTCCTACCTATTTTGACACTTTAGCATCAATAAGTGCTTAACTAAATGAAAGGGGGTTATGCTGCTAAAAGCCGCTTGACCCCTCGTATTAGTTCCTATCTAACAAAAAGTTACACGTTAATAAGGATAAATTCATTTTACTTGCGTATAATACTCGCGATTTATCTCAGGTGAGCATTTCAGGAGGTTTAAATGCCGGCATCTATGCCAGTTATCACCGTAGACGGCCCAAGTGGATCAGGCAAAGGAACTGTTTGTCGCTTGTTAGCTGAAAAACTAAATTGGGATGTGTTGGACAGCGGGGCAATATATCGCGTTTTATCCCTTGCAGCTCTACACCATCAAATTGCATTGGATAACGAAGAAGCGTTAGTGCCATTAGCAGCCAATTTAGATGTGCAATTTTTAATAGAACCCGTCTCTAAAAAAAGTAAAGTCATTTTAGAAGGCGAGGATGTGAGTAGCACAATTCGTAACGAAAATGTGGGTTCTGCTGCGTCAAAAGTTGCCGCATTGCCACGCGTAAGGGAAGCATTGTTGCGTCGTCAACGTGCTTTTCGAAGTGAGCAAGGCTTAATTGCCGATGGCAGAGATATGGGAACTGTGGTTTTCCCTGATGCAGAAATTAAGCTATATCTAACGGCTAGCGCTGAGGAGCGGGCCAATAGACGTTACTTAGAGTTGAATGCCAAGGGTCTAGATGTTACACTAAGTGGTCTGCTCGAAGATATTCAAGCTCGTGATGAACGCGATATGAATCGCAAAGTCGCGCCGCTTGTCCCAGCAGACGATGCAATCGTGATTGATACGACCGACCTGGATGCACAGCAAGTATTTACAAAAGTGATGTCGATACTTGAAGATGCAGTAGCTTCAGGAAAGCTCGAGAAATCGCGCTTAATCTAATTTTTTCGCACTGGCAGGATGCTTGTGTTTTTTTAACTACCCCATGCAGCATGGTTGCTAATTGGAATATTAATTTATGAGACGTATTTAGTATGTCAGAAAATTTTGCGCAGTTATTTGAAGAAAGCCTAAAGGGTTTTGAAGCAGAGCAAGGCTCTATCGTTAAAGGTACTGTTATTTCAATCGAGAACAACATCGTTCTTGTTGATGCTGGTTTAAAATCAGAAAGTGCTATCCCTGCAGAGCAATTCAAAAATGCTGCTGGTGAACTAGAAGTTGCAGTTGGCGACGAAGTAGACGTAGCTTTAGATGCAATTGAAGACGGCTTTGGTGAAACTATCCTTTCTCGCGAGAAAGCGAAGCGTCACGAAGCTTGGATCCGCCTTGAAAAAGCTTGTGAAGAGCAAGAAACCGTTATGGGTATCATCAACGGTAAAGTTAAAGGTGGTTTCACTGTTGAAGTTGACACTATTCGTGCGTTCCTACCTGGTTCACTTGTTGATGTTCGTCCTGTACGTGACACAGCGCACCTTGAAGGTAAAGAGCTTGAGTTCAAAGTAATCAAGCTTGATCAAAAACGTAACAACGTTGTTGTTTCACGTCGTGCAGTTATCGAATCAGAAAACTCACAAGAGCGTGATGAGCTTCTTCAAAACCTAATCGAAGGTCAAGAAGTTAAAGGTATCGTTAAGAACCTTACAGACTACGGTGCATTCGTTGACCTAGGTGGCGTTGACGGTCTACTACACATTACAGACATGGCGTGGAAGCGTGTTAAGCACCCTTCAGAAATCGTAAATGTTGGTGATGAAATTGCTGTTAAAGTACTTAAGTTCGACAAAGAGAAGACTCGTGTTTCTCTAGGTCTTAAGCAACTAGGCGAAGATCCATGGGCAGCTATCGCTGGCCGTTACCCAGAAGGTGCTAAGCTTTCTGGTCGTGTAACTAACCTAACTGATTACGGCTGTTTCGTTGAAATCGAAGAAGGCGTTGAAGGTCTAGTACACGTTTCTGAAATGGATTGGACTAACAAGAACATCCACCCTTCAAAAGTTGTTAGCCTTGGCGACACTGTAGAAGTTATGGTTCTTGAAATCGACGAAGAACGTCGTCGTATTTCTCTAGGTCTTAAGCAATGTATCGCGAACCCTTGGCAAGAATTTGCTCGTCTTCAAAACAAAGGCGACCAAGTTACTGGTAAGATCAAGTCAATCACTGACTTCGGTATCTTCATCGGTCTTGACGGCGGTATTGATGGTCTTGTTCACCTTTCTGACATCTCTTGGAACACTCCAGGCGAAGAAGCTGTACGTGAGTACAAGAAAGGCGACGAAATCACAGCTATCGTTCTTCAAGTAGATCCTGAGCGTGAGCGTATCTCACTAGGTGTTAAGCAAATCGAAGCTGATCCTTTCAATAACTACCTAGACGCAAACAAAAAAGGTGCTATTGTTAAAGGTAAAGTGACTGAAGTTGACGCGAAAGGCGCAACTGTTGAGCTTATCGAAGGTGTTGAAGGTTACATCCGTGTAGCTGACATCGCTCAAGAGCGTATCGAAGATGCAACTACTGTTGTTTCTGCAGGTGACGAAATTGAAGCTAAATTTGTAGGTGTTGATCGTAAGAACCGTACTATCAGCCTATCAGTTAAAGCAATGTTCGAAGCTGAAGAGAAAGAAGTTCTTGAGAAGTTGAAGAAAGAAGAGCCTGCGTTCGAAAACGCAATGGCAGCAGCTTTCAAAAACGCTCAAAAAGACTAATATATAAGTCTACATAGGAAGGGCACTTTGGCCCTTCCTTTTTTATCTAAGGAAACATTATGACAAAGTCAGAATTGATAGAACAACTAGCAGAGCAACATGCGCATATTCCTGTTAAGGATGTAGAAAACTCAGTTAAAGAAATTCTTGAACAAATGGCAGGTTCATTATCAAGCTCAGACCGCATTGAAATCCGCGGCTTTGGTAGTTTCTCATTGCATTATCGTTCACCTCGTACTGGCCGTAACCCAAAAACTGGTGAAACGGTGGAGCTAGATGGTAAATACGTACCACACTTTAAGCCTGGCAAAGAGTTACGTGATCGCGTAAATGAAAGCATAAAATAAACCAGATATATGGAGTAACACTTGGTTAAGGTAGTTCAAAAAGGATTGGTGCTTGTTTTAGTTTTGTTAGCTTTTGTAATTGGTACTCAAAATCCAGACTTAGTTAATGTTAACTATATTGTTGCAAGTAGTACATTACCCTTATCAACCTTAATGAGTGTCTGTTTTATTATAGGTGTATTCATTGGGTGTGTGGTAAGCGTTACGGTATTTTCGAAGTTGAAGTGGCAAAACTATCGGCTTAAGAAAAGTCATCAACAGATGACAAAAGATACTGAACGCTGACCATGACTGAGCTGTTGTTTTTACTGCTTCCTGTTGCGGCCGCATACGGCTATGTAATGGGGAAAAATAGCGCAAAAAACCAAGCTCTAGAACTAAACCGCCAGATCACCTCCCAATATAGTAAAGGACTCAAGTACTTACTCGACAGAGAAGAAGACCAAGGACTTGAGCATCTAATTGAACTTTTAGAAGTATCGGCTGATTCAGTTGAACATTACCTCACTTTAGCTACTTTATTTCGTAAACGTGGCGAACTTGATAGAGCAATTAAGATACACGAATTGTTGCTTATTCAACCGAATTTAAGTGACGATGATATGGCATCTTGCCGTTTAGAACTTGCACAGGATTATGTTTTAGCGGGGCTTTTAGATAGTGCCGAAGAGCATCTTGTCATATTAGTTAAAAATCACAATGCTGAAGCATTAGATCCTATTATCAGTATTTATTCACAAATGCGGGATTGGCGCAAGGGTATTAGCATGTATGAGTCTCACCGTGAACTCTTCACTAAACAGCAGCATTTTGCAGCAATTGCCAATTTTTATTGTGAAACAGCACTTGCTGATGACAATCCAAAGTTAATGGAACAAGCCTGCGCGCTTGAGCATAATATTGTGCGGCCATTCTATGAATTGGGAAAAGATGCGTATGCGAAACAGGACCATCTAAAAGCAATATATTATTGGCGTAAACTTATTGTGGCGAACACCAATACAGCCCCTTTGTACATTAAAGAACTTGAACATAGTTATCATGCATTGAATCTAAAACACCAATTTGATGATTTAATTGAAGAGTTAATGCCAAAGGGTGGGGTGTTAATTCGTATCAAGTATTGCCAATCGTTATTAGAGGCTGGGGAGCAACAAGAAGCGATAGAGTTTCTGACCGACAGTCTAAAACGTGAGCCATCAATCAGAGGATTTAGTTTTTTACTGCAGCTATTGGGTAATAACAATCACAGAATAAAAGATGTTTTATCTGAAATTGATAAACTTGTTACCTCTTACATAGCGACTAAACCAGAATATCAGTGTCAACATTGTGGTTTTACAAGCCACACTCTATATTGGCTATGCCCATCGTGCAAACATTGGGAAACAATTGGACCAAGCAAAGGGTTAGACGGCTATTAGTCAGATTTCGCTAAAATCTCAGGTCAAGTCATAAAGTTTCCGTTATAATACTGCTCAAAGTAAGTTCCGCTTTATTTTTGAACCGACTGTCAACGTAGGAATACTATGTCTCAAAATGATAATAAAAAAGTGCTTATCGCATTAGATTACGACGATAGGCAAGCCGCACTGGACTTTGTAAAACAGCTTTCACCTTCAGAATGTCGACTAAAAGTTGGAAAAGAGATGTTTACTTACTTTGGCCCTGAATTTGTAAAAGAGCTGGTCGCGCTAGGTTTTGATGTCTTTTTAGATCTAAAGTTTCATGATATTCCTAATACCGTGGCAAAGGCTGTAACTGCAGCTGCTGAGCTTGGCGTTTGGATGGTAAATGTACATGCCAGCGGTGGTTTTGAGATGATGCAAAAAGCCAAAGAAGCGCTTGCTAAGTACGGCGAAAAAGCACCAATGTTGATTGCTGTAACGGTACTTACGAGTATGGATCAAGGTCAGTTATTGCGTTTAGGCATTGAAAAAACACCTCAAGATCAAGTTGTGTATCTAGCTAAGTTAGCTCAAGAAGCTGGGCTTGACGGTGTGGTGTGTTCGGCTCAAGAAGCACAATTGCTTAAATCTCAGCTTGGTGAGTCATTTAAGTTGGTTACACCAGGTATACGACCTGCTGGGAGTGATGCGGGCGATCAAAAGCGTATTATGACGCCTCAAAAGGCGGTTGCTGCAGGCAGTGATTATTTGGTCATTGGCCGACCTATCACGCAAGCGGAAGATCCTGTTGCCACTTTGCAGGAAATTAACGCTTCTATAGCGTAATTTATTCGTTTCGTTATGTGCACTTAGATTTAACTAGGTGCATTATAATACTATAAAAATTAACACCTTAAAACCTTAACCCTATCTTAACCGCTCGTTATTTATACTCTCTCCATCTTACACAGGAGACGAGTTACATGTTTTTGTACCCCTTATTAAATCAGACCCCTTTTTACGCTTACAAACTATTACTAGTAACAATTCGCATAGTCTATGTGAGGTTAAACGATGAAGTTTAAGTTATTAACTCTAGTATTAAGTTTCGCCGCGTTTTTAAGTGTTGTGCTGTATAACAAGGTGTGTAGTGCGAGCAGCTCTGAAGTACAGGGCGACCCAATTCAAGTTGTAACCAAAAGCAACTTAAGTAAACTTCCCCAAGTTGGAACAATTCAAGTGGAAGCACTCAAATATGCGCCAGAAATTATTGGCTTTGGTGAGGTTAAGGCTAAGTTTGAGCTAAGCCTAAAAGGTGATGTGAGTGGTAAGATCATTGAGCTAGACGATAACTTTGTATCAGGTGCAAGAGTTACCAAAGGCAGCGTTATAGCACAGATTGATGATACCCCGTACTTAGCCAGCCTTGCACAAGCTAAAGCCCAAGAGGCCAAAGCGTTGCTTAACTTGCAAGAAGAACAGCGCCAAGGTGAAGTAGCCTATAATGATTGGCTAAGAAATAAAGTCAGTGGTCAAAAAGCGACGCCACTTATCTTACGTAAGCCGCAGCTTGAAGCGGCACAGGCTGATTATGAATACGCGAAGTTGGCAGTTAAAAAGGCGCAGCGAGATTTAGACAATACCAAAATAAAAGCGCCTTTTGATGCCGTAGTGGTAGAGGTATCTGTGCAACCAGGTAGCTACGTACAACCAGGCCTACTTATTGCGCAGCTTTATAGCATTGCAACGGTCGAAGTTAAAGTGCCGCTGTCTGAAGAGCAATGGTTACAGTTGCCACAATCTTTATCTAGTCTAAACACGACTCTGAGCCAATCGGTTACAATCTTCAGTACCTTGGATACAACGACAAGTTGGCAAGGTAAAGTGGAGCGAGTAGAGCGGCATTTAAATGCAGATACGCGTCTGCGCTCTATTGTTATCAGTGTAGAGAATCCCCTGCAGCAAGCAATTCCATTGTTTAGTGGCTCTTTTGTTAAGGTTGTTATCAAAGGAGAGGCTCGTGATACGCTCTACAAGTTGCCTGCTTCGGCTATCTCTCAACAAGGCGAGGTTTGGTCAGTTGATGATAAAGGCCAATTGCATAAATACAGTGCAAGCAGTGTATTTTCCGACGGAGACTATGTTTACATTGAATCGCTAGATAGCAAACCCATTCAAGTTGTGAAAAGACCACTTAGTCACTTTAGCGAAGGGATGCATGTTCAAGCAATTGAAGGTGTATTGTTATGACTCGTGACAACAAACCCCACGGCATTATTGCTTGGTTTGTAAACAATCCTGTTGCTGCAAACCTGCTTTTTTGGGCGGTGATTATTGTTGGGTTGCTGTCATTAAGTGGGCTACGAAAAGAAGCATTTCCAAGCTTAGAACCTGATACTGTCTCAATTTCAGTGGTATTTGATAGCGGAGAGCCAATTCAAGCAGAGCAAGGCATTGCGATAAAAATCGAAAATGCATTACAAAGTGTCGCAGGCATAAAACGGATAACTTCAACGTCAAATGCGCAAGGGGCGCATGTCAGTGTAGAAATGCAAAGCGGCTATGAAATTGACGCACTATATCAGGATATACAGTCTCAAGTTGATGCCATAAATAACTTACCTCAACGTGCTGAACCTGCGGCGATTACCAAGGCTAAGCGACAGGATCATGTTCTTTGGTTGCAATTATATGGTGATGTCGAACGGCAAGTTTTAGATGAATGGATTGTCCGTCTTAAAGATACACTATTTGAACAAAGCGCAATTAAAGATATAGAGATAAAGGGAAAAGCGCAGTGGGAAATCTCTGTTGAGGTTGACGAAGCAAAGTTACAGGCTTATCAAATAAGCCTAAACGATATCGAAGAGGCGATAAATAGAGAGTCTTCCTATGCAATTGGCACGAGTCTTTATAGCCAAGATAAAACGGTTAGATTGAAAGTTTCTGAGCAAGCTTATGATACCAACGAGTTTGAATCGATTGTGGTCAAAAGCTTCGCAAACGGTGGTTCGATAAGACTTAAAGATATCGCCTTAGTGAAATACGCACAGGCGGAAGATGCATTTATTTTGTCTCGCTATAACGGTTATAACGCTGCAGCGATAGAAATCGTGATGGATGAGTATGGTGATGTTGTCGACATCGTTGAGCAAGCCAATAGTATAGTAAAACAATGGCAAAGTTCATCGAGTATGCCTGAGGGCATGATGATCTCAAGCTGGTTAGACAAAAGTACATTGATCACAGAACGGTTGTCACTGTTGTTAAAAAATGCGTTTACCGGTATTGCGTTTGTATTCATTGTTTTGGCGCTATTTTTAAATCTACGCGTTGCGCTCTGGGTGGCAATGGGTCTGCCTTTTGTATTTTGCGGTACATTGTTTTTCATGACGGATAGTTTCACCGGACTTAGCCTAAACGAAATGACGACATTTGGTTTTATCATGGCGCTAGGCATTGTGGTTGATGACGCAGTGGTGATTGGCGAAAGTATTTACCATACTCGGCAACGCCATGGAGACAGTGTAGCAAATACCATATTAGGTACGCACAAGGTTGCGGCCGCCACCATGTTTGGCGTATTGACAACGGTTGTTGCGTTTGTCGCTTTGAGTAATGTACAAGGTCGCTTGGGGCAAGTGTATGCGCAATTTGGCACTATTGTCGCCATAGCTTTGTTATTATCATTGATTGAATCCAAGTTGATTTTACCTTCTCATTTGGCGCATTTAGACACGTCTAAGCCAACAAAAATGAACTTTTGGCAAAGCATTCGTGCAGGCGCAGACAAGTTGTTGAATGATTTTAATGAGCGAATTTATCTTCCAGTCTTACGTTATGCGATTGAACATTACTTAAAACTATTGAGTGCATTTTTAATAGTGATGGTATTGGTTATGTCTTTGCCATTTACCGGCGCTGTGCGCGTTGCGTTTTTCCCTGATGTACCCGGCGATACCGTCAGTGCAGAGATCACTATGTATAACGATGCCAGTGCTGGACAAGTCTATACTAATTTAATCAAGCTAGAACAATTAGCTCAACAAGCTGATAGCCAGTTACGGCAGCGCTATAGCGCAAATCAAAATGCTACGGACAAATCCTATATCTCTAGCCTACAAGTGCTAGCTGAAAGTGATACGCAGGGCACAGTGACACTTGAACTTGATAAAAGTAGCGTGTACTCGGCAAATGAACTTACACAATTATGGTCAGTGCTGGCTGGTAATTTAGAAGGCGTTAAAAAAACCAAAATACTTGCCAAGCGCGGTATGATAGACAACTTTAAAGCGCAGCTTAAATCCAATAATGAGCAGCAGCTAGAAAGTGCCGGTCTGGCTTTACTGGAACAAGTCCAGGCTATGAACGGAACTAGCGGCATTGACCACAACCTAGATTTAGGTGAACCGCAGTATTATTTTGAACTTAATGAGCAAGGTCGTGCATTAGGGCTTGACACCAAAACCTTGTCCATGCAGGTGCTTAACAACTTCGGCGGCGATATAGTGCAGCGTTTTCAACGGGGCGAAAACGAAATTAAGGTTCGTGTACGCTATCCTAAAAATAATCGTAAAACACTGGCAGATATAAAAGCGGCCTATGTAAGAACACCGAGTGGGACCTCAGTACCTTTAAGCAATGTTGCAACTGTACACAGTCAATATCAAAGTGCGGAAATAACACGTATACAAGGTAAACGTGCGGTGTTTATCAGTGCAGTGGTTGATAAAAATATAATTTCACCACATGAGCTGATTGCACAACTAAAAGACACAACGCTAGATAAATTTACCGTTCTTTATCCTGATGTGAAAATTGAGTTTGCAGGTGAAGCACAGCAGCAGCAAGAAACTGGCGACTCCATGGTGCAGATGTTCGCACTTGCGATGTTAGCGATTTATGCGTTATTGGCTATTCCATTGAAGTCGTACATTCAGCCGTTGATCATTATGACCGCCATTCCTTTTGGTGTAGTAGGAGCTGTCTTAGGACATTGGTTAAATGGATTAACCCTCAGTATATTGTCACTCAACGGTATTTTGGCATTGAGCGGCGTGGTGGTTAACGACAGCTTGCTATTAGTTTCGCTTTACAATCAATTGATGTGTACCGGAAAATACACATGTAAACAGGCCGTTGTTGAAGCAGGAAGGTCACGTCTTCGTGCCGTTATTCTTACGTCTGTAACAACTTTTGCGGGGTTATTACCATTACTCAGTGAAACTTCGTTACAAGCACAATTTTTAATACCCGCGGCTGCAGCTTTAGGCTATGGGATATTGTTTGCATCGTTTATCACTTTATTATTGACGCCTACACTATTATTAATACAGCAAGATTGTAAACACGTGATATTGAGCAGTGTAAAACGCGTTAAACTCGGCTATTTTCACAACAAACAAAATCCAACTCAGGCAACGGCATCAACACAGGAGTACCAAGATGGCGCGTAATACACTCACCGTGCTGCTCGTTGAAGATGATCGCGATCTCGCTGAAACCGTGGTGGAATATTTTGCCTTGGAAAATGTGTATTGTGACCACGCAAGCGATGGAGCGTTGGCATTAAATCTTATCGAACGACACTTGTATGATGGAATTATTTTGGATTTGAATCTGCCAAGAGTCAGCGGCTTGCAAGTTTGTGAGCATATTAGGCATAAAGGAATTGATACGCCAATCCTCATGCTAACAGCAAAAGATACCTTAGATGACAAGCTGCTGGGGTTCGAAAAGGGTGCTGACGATTATTTGGTTAAACCTTTTGCAATGGCTGAACTAATGGTTCGAACCCAAGTATTGGCTAAACGTAAAAGCGGTCAGGTAGCAAAGCTCACAGTAAAAGACCTCGTATTGGATATAAAGCAACAAGAAGTTTACCGAGACGGTAAGTTACTCAGCTTGTCACCGATTGGGACAAAGATAGTTGAATTACTGATGCGGGAAAGCCCTAACGTGGTGTCACGAAAGAAAATTATTCAAACGGTTTGGGCGGATGATCCTCCAGATAGTAATAGCTTAAAAGTACATATGTTTCATATTAGAAAAGAGATAGATGCAGCTCATAGCGAAAAACTAGTGCATACCATTACATCTAAAGGCTTTGCGATAAAGTCATCGGAGGATGTGTGAAAATACGTCTTAGCCTTCGCATTTATGTACTGGTTGCAATGCTACTTACAGGTGGTAGTAGCATTGTGCTATTATCAGCGTTGAGTATGCATTATTTTGCTACGGGTATGGATGTAGCAATGCGCGGTAGTATGTATGCGCAGGCTCAGCAATATACGGTAATGGATGGCATTCCAATCAAAAGTCAGCAGTATATGATGGCGTCTAGATGGCAAGATTTACCAAGTACGATTACCTCTCATTTTTCCACTGAAGATATGCCACTCAATACCCTTAAAAAACATATGATAGGTGGCACATGGTTTACTCCACCAAGTGCTGGCTACTTTGTTATGAAAGTGAAAAACGCCACGCAAACGGTCTATGTTGCGAGCACTTTTAACCCTGACGATCGCATGTTGGCACTCTCACCAGAGATCCCGCACTTTGTGGTGATCATTGTTACTGCTATCGGGGCTATTTTTGTCTTTATCATCATTCTTATTGTGGTTTTGAAAAAAATAACAATGCCGGTTGAGCGCTTAAAAATTTGGGCAAAGAAATTAGATAAAGCAAATTTAAATGACCCTCTCCCTGATTTTCAGTTTAGTGAGTTGAACTCGCTGGCAATTATGACCAGTGAAAGCATGCGTTCAGTGCAAGAAAGTGTCGAGCGAGAGCAGAGATTTTTAGCTTATGCGAGTCATGAGCTAAGAACCCCCATCGCTGTGATAAGTAGTAATGTAGAATTAATCCAAAAACTGCTGGATAGAGATGCTCCTAAACAAAAACTAATAGTTGGGCTAAATCGTATTGAACGCGCTGTTTCAACCATGGGTACTCTGATTGAAACCCTATTATGGTTAAACCGTGGTGAGAGTCATCATGTTTGCATTGATAAAATATCCATCTCAAAACTCATCCAGCAGTTAACATCGGAATTAGAGTACTTAATCCGAGATAAACGAGTTGAACTTGTTGTGGATACGGATGATACGCAAATGAGTTTGCCAAATACAGTATGTAGAATAGTTTTACAAAATGTGATCCGAAATGCATATATTCACACCAATGAAGGCGTGGTATCTATTATACAAACGGGACCTCAAGTGATAATTAAAAATATTGATTATCTACCTGAATCAAGCACTGAACTAGGCTTCGGTCTGGGGCTTGAGCTAACACAAAAGCTCATATTGCAATATCAATGGCAGTTTGTAAGTGAAGAAGGTGAAAACGGGCGAACTGTGACGATTACGTTTAAATAAAATAATTGAAGTAGTAAAAGGAAGCCACGATTGTGGCTCTTCCAGTGCTAGATTTAAGGCTCACACGGCGTATTATCGAATTGTAATCGCCAAACTTGGGTTGTGGTCCATTCAGTAACAACACGTTCTGAAAATTTCTTTTCAGTGCTTGAACTGTGAAAAGGTGCAGGCTCGGTTGTGTAGAATGACGGCACAAATGGGTCTGTCAAGTTGATGTGCATGTAATTTACAACGATACTACTTGGGCAAGAATATGAGTTTGGCTCATTTGTCCAAGAGCTACTGAGCTCACCTGCGCCGCGTTTATCCCACAGATAGGAGCCATTCCAATATTGGTATGCACCAACATATGAGCAAACGGTTTTGTACTTGTATACGTCGTACCATTGTGATGGTACCTGTATTGTTTTTAAAATGCATTCTTGATCTTCTGGATCCGGTCTTGCATTTGCTGCAGACGCGCTAAGTAAAATAAGTGCGCAGGCGAGTGAACTGTGTAAGTATTTCATCGTGGTATTTCCTTATCCGTATAAATTAAGAAGTTAATGGGTGTCCCAATGCAACATTATGAAATACTGCGCTATTTTCATTCAGTGCTGTAAGGTGGTTGTACGCTTAACTCGGTTATAATAAAGAGTGAATAGCAACCGACATACTGGTATTTGTATCAGTATCAGTGAGCGCTTTTAGAGTACTAAAACCTAAGTTGGATTAACTGTTGCTTGTTGATGGCGGGGAAGTCAGTGCGCTTTGAATACTGATTATACAAGTTTGAAAAGATTGCGCTTCGAGATAGCTTATCTAGCTCGAGCAAAAATTGCCGCGCAGATTGGTTTGGCTTTTTACAGCACGTTTGGTAAGTGTCTATCAACTGTGTAATTGATTTATAGGGCATTGTTTGTGTTTTTAATGTTAATTCTGCTTCTATAAAAAAAGCAACACCACTCCAATACACTCTTTGTTGGGCTTTTAATGCCCACATATTATCTGCAACATAGCTTAAAGGGTCGTCAATAGTTCGAGTTTGTTGCTCGCCACGCGCAAGTCCTGCTTTTAGCCGAGCAATAAATTCATCATGGCTGATAATGCCGCCATCGAGCATGATTATATTTTGTAGGTACGTAGCTAATCCTTCACTTAGCCAAAAATTTTCATAGTCAAATAGCGGATGATATAAATGGGCGAGCTCGTGATATAAGCTCCAGTCATTAATAAGTGCTTTTAGGCTAGCAAAAGTGCAGTTCAATGCCATCAACCTTACCGCGTTTTACACTTGCCCAAGGGACTGGCTCAAACGCAAAGTAGCGAGGCTTTAGGTTCACAGGGAGCGTGTGTTGCTTTAATGGGCCAAGCGTATTAAAAGTGCTTTCAATACCATGCTGTACCCAGTTTTTGATTTTGTTTTGTTGCGAGGTAGTTAACTTTTCTAAATCTATGTAGTTAACCTCCATCGCATAAACTTTATAAAATGATGCATTAAGCAGCAATAGTGACAAAATAATTCGGCGCATAGTGATTTAACAAACTTAATGTATTTCTTAAGTAGACCGCCAAAAAATAAAACAATTACAACATAGTCAAAGATTTGTTGAAATTAACTCAAGTGAGTTACGGCGAAATGTATGCTGTACTGGTACGCCCATAAACGATAAAACTCTGAGGCTTAAAATGCACTATAAAGGATTGTTTTTAACACTTGCCATGTTTATTTTAGTTGACGCACAAGCGAACCCTTTGCTGGGTACTTGGCAGTTTGTTGAAGGTAAATATGCAACTGAAAATGGTTATGTAACGGCTAAATCACCAAATATGACTTCAGTAAAAATAATCTCGCCAACCCATTTTAGATATATCACACAGCAAAATGGCCAGTTTTTATACGCAGGTGGCGGACCGTATAAAATAGATAAGACTCACTTTTACGAGACTTTTGCATATGGCAATGTGCCTTCACTTTTAGGGAAAACCATGGCGTTTACCTACAAAATTGAAGGTCAACTATGGCATCATACTTTGCATGAAAACGGCAAGCTTGTTGAAACGGAAATATGGGAAAAGATAAACAGCACAAATTGATGCGATACGTCAGTTTTGATGCAGATGGCAAATTAAGTATTGAAACGACCACTGTACCAAAACACAAAAGCCATGAGGTACTGCTTAAAGTAGCCGCCTTTGGGGTGAACCGAGCGGACTTATTGCAAAAACAGGGCAAATACCCAGCTCCGCATGGTGATAGTGCTATATTAGGGCTTGAAGCTGCAGGTACGGTGGTTGAGTGCGAACCGCATTTACAAGAACAGTGGTTGAATCGGCGGGTATGTGCACTAACTCAAGGCGGCGCTTACGCAGAATATGTCTGCATAGATGCAAAACAGCTGATTGCTATTCCTGAGCAGGTAAGTTTTGACGTTGGGGCGAGTATTGCGGAAGTTTACCTCACGGCATTTGATGCCATTGTGCAAACAGGCAAACTTAGCTCGTCTCAAACGCTGTTGGTTCATGGTGGAGCGTCCGGTGTTGGTAGTGCGGCCATTCGTCTAGGTAAACAGTTGGGGGCATATGTCATAACCACTCAAAGTAGCGAGCGAAAATGCCGCTATGCACAGAAATTGGGGGCTGATTTAACAATCAATTACAACCAGCAGTGTTTTGCGTCTGTAATGAAATCAAAGGGTCTTAAAGCGAATGTGATTATTGACCCTGTTGCGGGGGATTATTTGGCAAAAAACCTTCAAGTTGCGGATATGGATTGTCATTGTGTCGTGTTGGCTATGCTGGGTGGACGAAATAGCAACCTTGATATGGCAATGCTGCTTGCTAAGCGCTTTAACCTTCATGGTTCAACGTTAAGAAATCGAGATATCGAATACAAGCGCAACTTGGTTAAAGCATTGATAGATAGCTTTGGTTCGCTGCTATTTAGTGATTCTATGCGCATTCCAATCTACAAATCATTGGATATTGAACACGTAGAGCAGGCACATGCAATTTTGCAGAAAAATGAGAATTTAGGTAAGGTCGTAGTATCAATATCAGGATAAACATGGCGAAGATCAGTTATCTATGTATAATGTATGCCAAATGCAATTTGAGAGAATGTTATGGCGATTGAGCATAAAACACGCACGCAGTTAGTTGCAGAAGCAATTAGAGAAAAGATTTTGTCTGGGGAAATCAAAGCCGGTGAGCCGCTGCGCCAAGCAGCACTTGCTGATGAACTTAACGTAAGTCGTATTCCAGTACGCGAGGCGTTGTTGCAGCTAGAGTCAGAAGGACTCGTTAACTTTGAAGCCCATAAAGGCGCCACGGCAACGCAATTAAGTGCAGAGCAAATTGATGAAATATTTGATTTAAGGGCGTTGTTAGAAGCGGAATTATTGAGCCACTCAATCAACAATTTAACGCCAAGAGACCTATTGGAAGCCGAGGCAATTTTATACGATTTAGAAGAGGCCACGGCAGCTGGCGATACTGAATCTGCAACCGGTAAATTAAATGCGCAATTTCATGCCAAGCTTTACAGCAAAGCGCAACGACCTCAAACAGCAGAATTGGTAGATGTATATAGCAAAAACTCTGAGCGCTATGTGCGGATGCATATTTTACTTGCAGGAGGCATTAAAACAGCGCCAGAAGAGCACCGCACCTTGCTTGAGCTTTGTAAAAACAAAGAAGTAAAAAAAGCCTGTGAATTTTTGAAAAAACACATCACTGGCGCTAAAAACGATATTAAACAGTTACTACTGAAAATGGAAAGCAGTGACAAATAATTATTTTTTGAATATTTAATATTGTATACAATATAACTTTGCGTTATGTTAGTGCTTATACTTACAAAGCAATAACATAACGCCAATGGACTCTATCTACATACCTCGTCTTAAAGCTCTTCGACACTCTAACAATGCACATGGCATTGATAATTTAATTGTATTTGGCTTTGAAAATATCCGCTATTTATGTGGTTTTAGTGGTAATGCCGCCTATTTAATTGTTACGCCGCAGCAAAATTATTTAATAACCGATTATCGATACTACGAACGGGCAAAAACTGAGTCATATCATTGTGAAGTGATATGTAGAGATAGAGAAACTCAATCCTTGGGGCAGTGTTTTGCCCAGTTTTTAACCACAGGTAAAGCGGGTTTTGAGTGTGCTTTTGTTACCGTGCAAATGTGGCAAGACATTGCACACTCACTTGCTCATTTTGAACTTTGTCCAATGCAGGGAATTATTGAATCGCTGCGCATGATTAAAGATGACTGGGAAATAAAAAGCATCAAAAAAGCGGCAGCCCTTGCTGATACCGCACTATGTGATGTGTTAAAGCAAGTTCGCTTAGGAGTAACTGAAAGAGAGCTTGCAACGGAGCTTGACTACACGATGAAAAAGCTAGGTTCTGATGGTGTTAGCTTCGAGACAATATTATTATTCGGGGAGCGTAGTGCACTTCCTCATGGCAAACCCGGCGATACAAAACTGGCTCATCAAGATTTTATTTTGATTGACTTCGGCGCGGTCGTTAATGGCTATCGCTCTGATATGACACGCACATACGTATTTGGTGAGCCCTCAAAAAAGCAACAGCATATGTTTGATACGGTGCTGGCAGCGCAGCAAGCTGCGCTAAGTCAAGCTAAGGCAGGTATTAGCTGTCAAACCCTCAACGAAACATCTCAGCAAGTATTATTTTCAAATGGTTATGAACAATACGCAGGTAAAGGATTAGGTCATGGCTTAGGCTTATTCCTTCATGAAGCGCCATTTATAAACCAAAGCACCGATTACAATTTATGCTCTGGCAATGTGGTAACCATAGAACCAGGGGTATATCTGCCAAGCCTTGGAGGCGTAAGAATAGAAGATGACATTCTAATAACCAAGCATGGCTATGAGTGTTTAACTCACGCCCCTAAATCTTTCGTACTAGCATAAAAAGGAGCAACATCGTGTTAGTTATAAGTCCAGAGCAAGTACACAGTGCGCTGTCTTTTGAGCAACTTGTTGAGACTCTTCGAATAGGTTTCACTAAGCCATGCGGTTCGCCTCCACGTAATGTATATGAACTGAACCCAGTTACACATGATGCATTTGCTGTTTTACCAGCATGGAATGAGCATTACATTGGCGTGAAGGCATTTACTTATTTTCCGAATAATTTTGAACATGGCTACGACAGTTTATATTCAAAAATTTTACTATTTAATCGTGAGTTTGGAGAACCCCTAGCGCTTGTTGATGGCACCAGCGTAACACTTTGGCGTACGGCCTGCGTATCAGCACTTGCAAGCCAATATTTGTCAAAACCAGACGCTAATCATTTGGTGTTTTTCGGTTCAGGTAAGCTTGCACCTTACATGATTGGCGCTCATTTAAGCGTAAGGCCAATTAGTAGGGTCACTTTAATTGCTAGAAACTCAGACAAAGCAATTAAACTGTGCAAGCTTTTATCTGAGACATATCCACACGTTACATTTGAGATTGGAGTGAGTGATGAGCGCACAATTAGCAGCGCAGATGTTATCAGTTGTGCAACAGGCGCACATGAACCGCTATTTAATGGCGCTTGGTTAAGCGACGGAACACATGTTGATTTAATCGGAAACCACCACAAAAATGCCCGAGAATGTGACAGCACAACAATAACGCGAGCCAGTGTTTTCGTTGATAGTCGTGTGAATGTGCTAAAAGAGGCAGGAGAGCTATTAATCCCTATTAGCGAAGGTGTGTTTAGTGAACAGCAGGTTGTTGCCGAGCTCAGTGAAATGCATACACTGCAATGGCAAAGGAGTGAGCAGCAAATAACCGTATTTAAATCAGTTGGTATGGCGCTGAGTGACTTACTATCAGCTGCGTTAGTGTATGGGTTAACTCATTAATGCTTATCGCTTTTATCTCGACAGTTTTGCTTGTTTCATTTTGCTATGCGTTTATTAAGATTAGATTAAGTAAACGAGCATGGCGTCAAGTAAAGGTTGAGGGACTAACAAAAGTCAAGCAACATACTGTTGGCCCCTTAGAGTTACTTGCTGAATCAAGCTTGCTGATCGAGTATACATTTAAAGGTGAAAAATATAGCTGTCAAACGGCATACACAGAGTCGTTATACAATTCATTTTTATCAAAAAAAGCAACATACATCTATATCGACCCCGATAACCCGACACAATGTTTGCACAATGCTCAAACTAAGTGGCGTTATGCAAAGCTATGGCTTTTTCTTGCATTGATAGTGGCTACTTGCTTGGCCCTAAAAGAGCTAATATAAAAACTGTATTTGCGCTATACAGGCAATGGTTTACGCTATTAAGAGAGCATTAATCGATTATTAAGCAGCCCCTTTATGTCGAAATTATTTCTGTTGCTAGCGTTGTTGCTAATGAGTTTCGATACTCCCGCCGATCAAAGTGTTGTTGAGAACGACATAGACGCTATGCACTTTTGTTTCTCTCGTTGGTGGCCATATAACTACAGTGAGCACGGGGTAGCAAAAGGGATGCAAATAGATATATTAAAAATGGCGATGCAAGACTCTGGCGTGAGTTTGTCGTTTACTGAATTACCATTTAAACGCTGTAAAGATTATGTCCGGTTAGGGAAATACGACTTTGTTTTAGATATCGACGAGACTGACGAACTTGACATGGTTAGGTACTCTATTTCTTCATGGCAGTTATCGTTTGCGGTAGAAGTGAATTCTGGGATTAAAAATATTCATGATATTGAAGCGCTCAAAGATTTTCGAGTGATTCTTGCACAAGAGTATGATTATCCAGATTCTGTGCTCTCAAAATTAAAAAACCTTAATGCTGTCATTGGAAGAGTCTCTTATTATGAATCTACAGATGAAGATGCCAAAGCCTTGTTTGCAATACTTAAAAATTCGCATGTCGAGGCCATGTTAGTTGATCGATTTTGGGCAAAACAAGTGGTTAGGAAGCATCAGCTACCAGTTTTGGTTTTCGAAGAGCCAGTTCATATTGAGCCGCAATTTATTGGTTATGTTGCAAAACAAACTAAAGCGAAAGCTGAATTTTTAGAGACTAAACTAAAAGAGCTGAGTGTAAATAAAATAGAAAAGATCAGAAAGCAATATCGTTAACCCAAAGTATCTGGCAAATACCCTAAAATAATAAATATAAAAGGATGTATATATTTTGAATAAATATACTGTGCTTTCTGGCCTTGCATTTTTAATGGCGCTGGGCGATTCGTTGGCGGCAATGACTGGATACTGGTCGGTTACAAACCCACAAACTCGTTCCTACGTGCAGGCTTTTGAAGCCGCTACTTTAATAGTGCTGGTGGTTAATGGCTATCTGATAATGCGGTCAGTTAAAACAAATGCAACGCAATTTAAAATGGCAATACTTTGTTTTGGTGCTTTATTATTATGCGTATGTGGCGATGTGGTGAACTTTAACCTCACTCAG
>NZ_JAAUWV010000053.1 GCF_014694405.1 Pseudoalteromonas sp. S16_S37 | reverse complement strand
TCTCCATTTTGCAAGGTTTTGAGGGGTGAGAAAACAAACGTTGCAAAATGAGGATAGTAAGATCGTTTAGATCATCAAGAAGATCAATGCATTAAGTGATTTTCAGTGTCGACTATTTACTTAACTTAATACACATTTTGGGCGTTAAACCAAAACACTTCTTAAACTGTCGATGCATATGGCTCTGATCAGAAAAGCCACAATCTAACGCGACCTTTGATAGCACTTGCCCTTGCTCAATCATCCCTCTTGCTTTTTGTAGTCGCTTCAAAGTCAAATAATGATAGGGTGTCGTTCCGTATAGCGCCCGAAAGTCTCTGGTTACTTGCCACTTACTATAATTAGCAATATCGGCTAAGTGTTCGAGGTTAAAGCCATTGTGCTCGCTATTTTTACTATAAAGTTCATCATCTATATATTCTCTAACTAACTTAATAGCTTCATAATTTGCCACAGTGTGTTTAGTGCTATTTGTGGTGGCTCGCTGTAAACATACTGCAAAACTATATAGCAAGTCTTGAAACTCAAGCGTATCTAGAGGACGCGTGAAATCACACAGCATTGCTTTGGCCAAAGAAACAAACTCAGGTAGCTTAGTCACACCAGAGGCTAAAAAAGGTAAGCTAGCACCTTGCAGTATTTCTTGTATTACCAATGGATCAATGTTCATACCTCGGTAAGCAAAAGGTGTCCCTTGGCGCGCTTGACCATCGTGTAATTCGTCTGGGTGCAGTACTATCACCTCTCCAGGCAAAGCCCGAAGCAATGTTCCCCGATAATTGAAATATTGCACACCTGAAGTTGTAATGGCCAAGGCATAGGTTGCGTGTTTGTGAGGCGCATACGCAAAGTCACACAGGTATTCTTCAATGCGACCTGTGCCGTCGTTTGCACGTCTTACCCAACTACTATTTTCTGCCATTCATTCACTCCTAGCGCAATATCGTTCAATTATTGAAGCATCCGCGTTGCTACTATAGCGCAAAATAAAAATTGGAGTGCCATATGAATGCTCAGTACCTTCTAAAACTATTTCAGCTGCTGGCTACTATATGCCTAATGTGGCTTTTAACTGGCTGTCAGGCCAAAGGGATTGTTAACTTACAAAGCGGTAATATACTTGCGTCGCAGCAATGGCAAAACCCAAATGACTCCTTCACGTTACCTTTTGTTTGGCATGACGGACACATTATCATCGCGCTAAAGATGAACAACTCCCAACCCCTGCGGTTTGCCCTAGACTCAGCGGCCTCCGCAACCGTTATATTTGAAACTTCTAGAACGCAAGCTACCCCTTTGAAAATTGAAGGCCAACTCGATCTGAATGGTAAGCAGGTTAATATCGTTAATAACACGCGTGTAGAGCTAGGCAATATCACATTATCTGATCTCACTGTCGTTCATGTGCCGTTATCACAAAACCCATTATTCAGCGATTTTGATAGCGCCTATTTTGATGGTGCAATTGGTTACGACTTGTTTAATCACTACAACATCACAATACACTATGCAGACCAACTCATCGTATTTTCAAAACCGACCACCGACGTACCAATGAATAAAAAAGATTGGCAGCACTACCCTATCGCCTTGCATGGCAGGATCCCGTACCTGAAAGCAAATTTGAGCAATCAAGACAATGAAAGCAACACTTATCAGTTTGCTATAGACACCGGCGCACCAAATTACATTTATTTAAATGAACATCTTGCTCAGGGGTTTAGTTTTCCCAACACAACGTTTCCAAGTCATTTTGAGAACTTTGATGGTGTTCAACAAATTGAAACCGGTCGAATAAAGCAATTTGACTTGTTTGGTGAACGCTTTACGCAAGTCAGTGCACATAACCTACCCAAGCTGGAAGACGAGCAAGGTATAGGTTTGGTTGGCAGCGCGCTCTTAAAAAACTTCGATATACACTTTAATTATCAACAAGGTTTTGTCGCTATTCGCAAAAACAAGTTATTTAATACCCGCTCACTACTCGACCGCAGCGGTTTAGTGCTTGAACCACACACCCAAGGTGGCATAGTGAAACAAATCGCGAGCGACTCTCACGCTACAGAGCTGCGAATAAACGAAGGTAGTATTATCACCCATATTAACAAGCAAGCCCTTACGGCAAATAACTTCGATACATTACGCAACCTGCTGAGCAGTGCCAAGCAATCGATTAATCTTTGTTGGCAAACAGATAAGTTACAACAATGCGGTGATTTAAAGCTCTTTGATCGTATTTAAAATAAAACAGCGCGGGTTAACCGCGCTGTTTGCCAACGGCCTAGATGGCTACTCGTGCTCAGCAAGTAAGGCAATAAGCGCATCTTCATCCAGCACATCAACCCCCAGCTCTTGTGCTTTGGTTAGCTTAGAACCGGCCTTTTCACCCGCAACCAGTGCATGGGTGTTTTTTGAGACACTGCCAGAGACTTTCGCACCCAGTGCTTGTAATCGCGCTTTGGCATCATTGCGATTCAGCTGACTCAAAGTACCAGTCAACACGTAAGTTAAACCAGAAAGTGGTTGCTGCTGCTCTGATTTTTTCTCAATTTGAGGCCAATTTAAGCCCACTTCAAGTAATGCATTCACCACTTCTTGATTATGCGGTTCGGCAAAAAACGCATGTAAGTGCTTAGCAACGATCACACCAACATCGTTCACTTCCTGCAAGGCATCGACGGACGCTGCCATCACATTGTCGAGCGTCATAAAATGATTAGCCAAGTTTTGTGCTGTTGCTTCACCCACTTCACGAATACCCAGTGCATACAAAAACTTAGCAAGTGTGGTTGTTTTCGCTACTTCAAGTGCTTCAACCAGATTTTTTGCTGATTTTGGACCCATACGTTCCAGTGACTCAAAATGACCTTGTTTTAAAATAAAAAGATCGGCGGGAGTGTGCACTAACTCACGATCTACCAACTGCTCAACAATTTTATCGCCAAGGCCGTCAACATCAAGCGCCTTACGTGAGGCGAAATGCTTAATCGCTTGTTTGCGCTGCGCCTGACACACTAACCCTCCTGTGCATCGGGTAACCGCTTCCCCTTCCACGCGTTCCACATGCGATTCACACACAGGGCACAAAGTTGGAAATTCAATCTCTTTGGCATCGTCAGGTCTGCGCTCTAGCACCACTTGTGTTACCTGCGGGATCACATCGCCTGCGCGACGCACAATCACGGTATCACCAATTTTTACACCAAGGCGCTCGATTTCATCGCGGTTGTGCAAAGTGGCATTAGATACCGTTACTCCACCAACAAACACCGGCTCCAAACGCGCCACAGGAGTAATTGCCCCCGTACGACCAACTTGAAACTCAACATCCAATAACTGAGTAATTTCTTCTTGCGCAGGAAACTTAAACGCGATTGCCCAGCGTGGTGCTCTAGCAACAAAGCCAAGCTGTTCTTGATATGCTTTGCTGTTAACTTTGATCACTACGCCATCAATTTCATACGCTAGTTCTGAACGACGTTCTAAAATATCGTTATAGTAAGCAAGCACACTTTGCGTTCCTGTCACTAAACGTGTTTCAGGGCACATAGGGAAGCCCCATTCGATAAGTTTTTTGAGCTGGGCAAAATGCTCATCAGGTAACGCAACGCCCTGCACTATACCAAGCGAATAGGCGTAAAACATCAATGGACGCTTTGCTGTGATTTTTGAATCGAGTTGACGCAAGCTCCCCGCCGCCGCGTTACGTGGGTTTGCAAATGTTTTCTCGCCTTTGGCAGCGGCAGTTTCATTCAAACGCGCAAATCCAGCGCTGTCCATAAATACTTCACCGCGCACTTCTAGTTCTTGCGGAATATCATCGCCACGCAAGCGCAAAGGTACATTACGAATGGTTTTTACATTCTCGGTAATGTTTTCACCGACCTGGCCATCACCACGAGTAGCTGCTTGCACTAACACACCATCGCGATACAAAATCGACACAGCTAAACCATCTAACTTTGGCTCACAGCAAAACTCCAACTCTTCAGAGGTTATTAAACGCTCTTTAATACGACGGTTAAAGGCCGAAAACTCTACTTCATCAAATGCATTATCAAGCGACAGCATAGGCACTTGGTGCTGAACTTGTTCAAACTTACCTAATGCTTGTCCACCCACTTTTTGCGATGGAGAGTCAGGGGTCAAAAACTCGGGATGCTGTGACTCAAGCGCTATCAGCTCACGCATTAAACGGTCATACTCTGCATCAGGAATGCTTGGGTTATCTAACACATAATATTGATAGTTATATTCTTCTAGCTGCGCTCTTAACCCTAAGATCTGCTCGTTAATTTGCTCTGACATTAAAACCTCTAAAACACAAAAGCCATGAACTTTGATTTAAAGTTCATGGCTTAAAATTAATACTAAGCTAGCCTCAACGCCGCTTAGGCATATTCTCTCACTTTTTCAACATACGCACGTACCGTGTTCACGCTCAGTGGTTCACGCTGGCTATCAAGTACTGTGGCACCAAACTCATCCGCCAATTTTTTCGCGGCACCATGTAACATGTTAAACGCCGCTAAGCCATCATCACCTTCGCAAGGTAAAGTCATAAATAAACTCACACCGGCAGTGCTGAATTGTTCCATATTATCAATATCGAACGTGCCCGGATTAAACATGTTGACCAGCCTAAACAACACCGGTCCATTGCCTGAAGGCTCAACATGGCGATTAAAGAAGCCTTCTTCAGAATATTTAAAGCCAAGACTTAACACCGATGGCAACAAGCGAGAACCCGCCATTGTCAGCCCTTCTGGCATCTCAATATGTAAAATGATGAAATCTTGTGGCTGCTGAGCTTGCTCCGATTCACTATCCTGAGCATGCTCTGTTTCACCATCGTGCGTATGTGACTGAACATCACTATCACCGTTATCAGATTTATCAACAGCACGCTGCTCAAGCTCATCATCAGTAGCGGCAAAACTCAATTCACCAATATCTGGCTCATCATCACGCAGGGCATTTGTCGTTTGGTGCTCATCATTAGACTCTGATTTACCACTTGATTGTACTTTGGCATCATCACTGCCTTTTTTACGTACTGACCAAAGTCCATGGATCAGCAATCCACCAATCACTATTGCGCTGATCACGATTAACGCCCATCTTAATTCTGTGGCCATCAACTCACCTTTTTTATTATTACGCTTGTGCCATCTGCACTGCTTGTTCAATATCAACGGCAACCATTCGAGAAACACCCGGTTCCGCCATGGTTACCCCCGTCAGCCTACCAGCCATTTCCATCGCTATTTTATTGTGGCTGATATAAATAAACTGCACCGTTTGCGACATTTCTTCAACTAAACGACAGAATCGTCCAACATTGGCATCATCAAGTGGCGCATCAACTTCATCGAGCATACAAAATGGTGCTGGATTGAGTCTAAATATAGAAAACACCAATGATAATGCGGTCAGCGCTTTTTCTCCACCACTTAACAGATGAATTGTCGAGTTTTTCTTTCCTGGTGGTCTTGCCATGATAGAAACACCGCTTTCTAGTAAGTCATCACTGGTCAATTCTAAGTAGGCACTGCCGCCACCGAATACTTTTGGAAAAAGCTCTGCTAAATCTTCATTAACTTGATCAAAAGTAGTTTTAAAACGTGTTTTAGTCTCTCGGTCAATCTTTCTAATGGCCCCTTCAAGCGTGTCTAGCGCAGCGGTTAAATCGTTTAACTGCGCATCTAGATATTCTTTACGCGCTTTGGCTTGCTCAAATTCGTCAATCGCGGCTAAGTTAACCGCCCCTAAGTTTGATAAACTTTGACTCACCGTATTTAGCCGCCCCTGATGTGCACTTTGTGTCGCATCTTCGCTTAACTGTGCTAAAACCTCTTTTAAGCTTTGCTGCAGTTCTTGTAAAGGCTCAAGTGCAGCTTGTGCTTTGATCATCAACCCCTGCTCATCAAGTTTAAGCTGCTGTAATTTATCATTAACTATCTGAACTTCAGATTGCGCAGATTTCAAACTTGCCTGTTTTTCTTGTAATTGTGCTTTAGCATCAAGATGCTGTTGCTTGAGCTCAGCCAATAGCGCTTGCTGCTGGTCATGCTTTTCCAATAATGATGCGATTTTTTCGTCTAATTCGCCAAGAGGCTCTTGTAAAAATTCCTGCTCTTCTAGCAACTCTTGTAATTGTTCTTGCGCCTGCATTTGGCTTTGCTGCAAATGCTGCGCCTTAGACTGACTAAGCTGCCAATCACTCGTGGCTTTTTGCTGTTGTAACTTGGCATCATGTAAAAGTTGTTGCGCTTTTTGCTTACTACTCAGTGCAGCTTGTTGAGCCTGCTTAGCATTTGCAAACTCTGCATCAAAGTTAGCGCTATCTTGTTGCAACTTGCTCAATTGCAGCTCGCAATCGTCAAGCACTTGCTGGCATTGTGTCACTTTTTTGGCCTGTTGTGCCTGTTGTTGCTGTGAAATATCCAACTGCTCAGACAAGCTTTGCTGCTTTTGCTGCCACAAGCTCACCTGTTCTTTGAGCATATCTATACGAGTTTGCGTACTCGCCATTTCCTGCGCCAGTTGGTGCACTTGTGCTTTGTTGTCCTGTAGCTGTGTATTACAGCCGTTATGCTCACGCTCAATACCTTCAAGCTGCGCACTCAAATCTGCTTGTTGTTGTTCAAGCTTAGGCAACTGCTGCTCGAGTTCCCTAAGTTGAGCATGTTGCAACAACACACTATTGTTATTTTGTTGCTCACTATCACAGCTTGCCTGCCAGTTCTCTCCGTATAGACAGCCATCTTTATCAATCGCAAGTAACCACTTTCCATCAGCATTGTATTGCTGCTCACTGGCTAATAATTGAATATGGTTGAGCAGTGTGGGGTAACAGCCTGATTCAATTAAGCTTGCCACCGAGTCGGGATTAGCTGTGCTGTGTGTCGGCCAAACCGCATCACTATCAGGGCCGCTGGTTTGTTTTAAGTGGGTTAACCCTAGTAAGGCTCGCTCTACAAGCGACTCACATCCAGTTTTCACACGTAAAGAAGATAAATAACTTTGCTCTGAAGTACCTTCTTTTGTATCCAGCACCTGCTTGAGCGCGTTTATATTCGCTTGGCAGTTTGCAAACTGGGACTGACTATGTTGAACGTTTTTTTGCAAAGCTGCTTTTTGCTCGCTTAGCGCTGCTAATCGTTCATTGAGCGCTTGAGCTTGAGATTGCAAACGCGCCATGTCTTGCGCTTTTTCGCTATATACATTGCGTTGCTGTGTCAGTTCATAATCAAGGTTTTGGGTCTTTAATTGGCTTAATTGCTCATTGATTGCTTGGTACTTTTCTTGCTCATGACTGTGCGCCTGCACCGCTGCAAAGAGGCTTTGCTGAGCCAAGTGTAGCGCTTGTTGCGCTTCATGTTTCAGCTCTTGTATGCCCTGCAGCTGAGTTTCAAGGTTTGCGTAGTCATCTAGTAAGCCCTGATAGTGCGCTTCACATTCTTGATATTGCTCTTGATAGATAAGTTCATCTTCAACGCATTGCTGCAATATATCATGAAGCTCACTAACATGGGCTTGTTGCTCCACCAGCAAACGCCCAGCTTCAATATGGGCTTGCTTTTGTTTATCCAGGTTTTGCTGCAAACTGCGTTGTTTATCTAGCAAATGTAGTTTTTGCTGCTCGGTACGGGTTAGCTCTGTGTGAATTTGATGAATACTATTTTGCTGTTCATTGATCCCGTCATTGAAGTAATTAACTTGGTTTTCTAGTGAGGCCAGCACGTCATCATGACCGCCATGCGCGGTATTTAAAAAATCTAACTGCTGTTGTAATTGACTTATTTGCTCAGACTTTTCTAATTGCTTTTGGTGTAAGGCTTGCCACTTCAGCACCGCAAGTTCGCCCTTTAGCGTACGCTCTTGGGCTTTGAGTTCTCGGTATGATTTAGCATCTTGTGCTTGCAGCGCTAATTTATCTAACTGATTTTGCAGCTCTTGTCGCACATCGAGCAAGCGTTCTAAATTTTCTCGGGTACTTTTGATGCGTGTTTGTGTTTCTCTGCGTCGTTCTTTGTATTTTGATACACCCGCCGCCTCTTCTAAAAACACTCTCAGCTCTTGCGGCTTACTTTCAATTAAGCGGGAGATCATCCCTTGCTCTATGATGGCGTAGCTACGCGGACCAAGTCCCGTTCCCAAGAAAATATCGGTAATATCTCGTTTTCGGCATTTACTGCCATTCAGAAAGTACAAAGACTGACCATCACGGGTCACTAGACGTTTAATTGCCACTTGGTTTCTATCTGCAAGCGTTCCTGGCAAACGCCCAGCGGCATTATCAAAAACCAGTTCTACAGATGCTTGGGAAATCGCTTTGCGATTGGTTGAGCCATTAAAAATAACATCTGTCATGGCATCGCCACGCAAGTTCTTAGCAGAACTTTCACCCAGCACCCAGCGTACGGCATCAATCACATTAGATTTACCGCAGCCATTAGGACCTACCACACAGGTCATTGGGTCTGGAAATGGGATTTTGGTGGGCTCAACAAATGATTTGAACCCTGCCAATTTGATACTGCTTAAACGCATATTGTTATTTTTATTCGCTACTTACATAGAAAGATAGCAAAGCAAGCAGCAAAAATTAACTACCGCGCTTAATGTTATCCAAAATAATTCCCGTCGCCATCGCCACATTGAGCGATTCAGCGCCACCAAATGCAGGTATGGTGATTGGTGTATTAACGTATTGTCCCGCTTGTTCACGGATACCATGGGATTCACTGCCCATCACGAGTACACCTTTTTTTGCAAATTCAGTGCTATGTACACTTTGCCCATCAAGGTAAGCGCCATAAATAGCGCCATCATATTGCGCTAAAAATGCAGCAAGGTCAGTACGTACTACGTTAACACGCACAAAAGACCCCATCGTAGCACTGATCACTTTTGGATTGAGGTGATCGGCACAATCTTCACTGACCACTATCTGCTTAAAACCATACCAATCGGCAACACGAATAATGGTGCCTAAATTACCTGGGTCTGACACCCCATCAAGAGCCAAAATCATCGCCGAGTCATCAATTGGCTGAGATTCTGGTGACTGAACAATGGCAATCGCAGCATTGTTACTGGTTAGGGTGCTAGCTTTCGTTAAGCTCTCTACATCGGTTTCGACATAGTCGATATTTTGCAACAAAGATTGATGCTCAGTAATAAACTGTGGACTCGCAAATAGCTGTTGTATATGGATATTTGCCGCTATTAGCTCCTGAACATTTTTTTGCCCTTGCACCAAATACAGACCATGTTGTTTGCGATATTTTTTTTGCGCTAAAGCGCGTAAAAGCTTTAGTTGGTTTTTAGAGATCATAGCTACCCCAGTTGAAGAATCATGAATTATACCTGAGGCAGCACAGAATGCGAAAGGATCAAGCCGATGTTTACTCGTCGTCCATAAACTAAGGTTTGCAACTTTAAGTCGCTGGCGTTCAACTATAAAATAATAAAAAGGGATCTATAGCAGATCCCTTTGTTTAAATTTATAGCGATTATCTAAAAGTAACAGTTACTTCTTCAGAACAGATATTTTCACCTACGCAGATTTTATATACGTATTGCTGTTGCGTTGCTTGACGAATAAAGTCACGGTAAGTACCTGTATTTTCGGATGTTGCAATCTTAGCGCCATCACGGTATACATCGATGCTATCCGCAGTTGCACCTTGGTAAGCAAGTTCGATACGTGCATAATCTAAACGTGTCTTATTAGCGCGTTTAACTTTAAGCTCTAGCACTTGGTCAATCACAGTCACTGCTTGTGTTGTGGTGTTAGCCAGACCCGTTTCATCCGTTACAGTTAAGCTAACCGTATATGTACCTGCTGCTGCAAAAGTATGACTTGGGTTTTGCTCTGTTGACGTGCTACCGTCACCGAAATCCCATGCCCAGCTAACGATGTCGTTGTTTGCATCTGTACTTGTGTCTGTAAAAGTTGCATTTAGCATATCAGCTGCATAGCTAAAACCTGCTACTGGCTCCGAAGGAGACACATCACCTAAGCCTGTAAGTGTGAGTGACCACTGGTTTAACGTACCTGTGTCTTGAGCGTAGGTATCTTCTACTCTCAATGTCCAGTCACCCGTTGCTACTTCACCGTTAAACGCATCAGACTCAAATGAGCCTTTGATATCGTCTGCACTACCGCCAGCTTTATTATGCAACGTTGCTGTAGTCCCTGCAGGTGAAGTCAAGGTTACGATTAAGTCGCCAATGTAAGTGTGTGTGATATCTAAGAATGTACTCGAATCAAAAATAGTAATTTGATCTGGCACCGTAATAACAGAAGTGATACCTGCAGGGTCGTTATCAGGAATATCAGCGCTTGTATCATTGCTGTAAGTAAAGTCGTTTAAGCCTTGAGGGTTTACGTACAATGATACTTGCTTGCTCTGTACAAGCTCGCCACTGGTTGCTGTTACATTAAATGTATAGCTGCCCCATTGTGTTTCACCCGTTGTTGGTACTGACAATGAGAAGCTTTGACCTGGTTGTACAACGTCTGAAGAAAGCACCGCGCCTGGCAATTGGCTCTCTACAGTTAACGCCACTTCACCTGTCCAATCAGCAACTGATAGCACATCAAAGTTATACGTTGCAGTGTCACCAGCTACGATTTCTTGTGATGCTGGTACTACTGATAATCTAAAGCCAGGTTCAGGATCAGCGAACTGAAGTGCATTGGCAGCATTTAAGCGCTTGCCAGATACAACCTTACCGTTTAGCGCAGCGTTATCGTCCCCAGAGTCCATTAATACTGCTTTTAACTCTTGCGTTGTCAGTGTTGGGTTAACTGATAATGCAAGTGCCGCAACACCAGCAACATGTGGTGTTGCCATTGATGTACCTGAGAAAGAGCTATAACCACCACCTGGAACTGTTGATAAAATCGCAGAACCAGGAGCTCCTAAGTCAACGCTTGTTAAGCCCCATTGAGAAAAGCCTGACATTTCGTCTGTATGTGTCGTACTTGCAACTGCTAAAATTGAGTCATGCTCATAGCTTGATGGGTAGTGAGGATTAACATCATTATCAACAGCACTGTTACCAGCCGCCGCAACAAATAGGATACCCGCTTCTTCTGACGCAGTAAGCGCATCAGCCATTGCTTGGTTGAAGCCTCCGCCACCCCAGCTGTTATTTGATACACGAACATCAACACCAGCTTCACGTAAACCAACTAGGTAATCGATACATTTAATTGCATCTGATGTTGAACCGCTACCTGAAGAGTCTAAGAACTTACAACCGACAATAGATACTTCGTGGTTAACGCCCACCACACCCGTTGCGTCATTACCTACCGCACCAATAGTACCAGATACGTGTGTACCGTGGCCTTGGTCGTCCATAGGGTCGCCCACATTAGTAATCGCATTGATACCATGAATATCATCAATATAGCCGTTGCCATCATTATCGATGCCATCACCTGGGATTTCGTTCGGGTTAGTCCAGATGTTTGCTGCTAAGTCTGGGTGAGTATGATCCACACCAGTGTCAATAACACCTACAACAACATCACGGCTACCAATAGAGATGTCCCATGCTTCAGGTGCATCTATATCCGCATCGGCAACACCACCTGTTTGACCAGTATTATGTAAACCCCAAAGTTCACCAAATCGAGGATCATCTGGCATACCTAGCACGCTTACTTTGTAATCTGGCTCGGCATATTCTACTGCTGGATGGTTATTCAGTGCTTGAAGTGCACTCTTTGTGTCTTTTTTATCTAGCTTAAATTTAGCCAAACGACCTTTTAAAACATGACGATATGCATCATCTATTTCATCTTGGTTAAGGTCACTAATTTTGGCTGCAACCAGTTTTCTAGCAGAAATACGCTGCTCTTTTGTTGCATCTTTTTTATATACAACAATCAATGCATCGTCAGCAGCGCTGATAGTTTGTTTATCAATATGAATAGCAGCCTGTGAAAGGCAAGGGATTAATGCGAGCGTTAAAGCAGATAATTTTAAATTCATTGTTGGGATCCATAAAGTTTGTTTATTTGTTATATGCCAATGACATATAACTTAAAATCACAAGTAGCCTCAGCAATTGAGCCTACCCACTTTTGAGTTCCCGCCTATGTAAATTGAGTATAAAAGCAATCTTGTTAGTACCTTACATGCACAATAGTAAAGCACCGAAAACATAAAACTAAGCAACCCAATTAGAAAACACTAAATCGGCACATGGTGCAAGCCAATCTCAGCAAAACCACAAAAACAGACTAAAAACACAAAATCAAACATTAAATTAACAATAATGTATGAGTGTTTGAATGTCATCCGCAACAGGAGAATCAACCTTTTTAACTGGAAAATTGCGTTATATATAAAAACAAATGGTTATAACATTGATTTTAAATATTATTTTTTTCATAAAAATTTCGTATTCCTTCTTTAGGTACTCTTGTCTAATGTGGGGTACAAGGTCTTCAGTGCAGTAAAAGTGAAACAATATGCTAACAAAAGTAAAGACTCTCCTAGTTCCATCACTTAATGTAAGTTTGTACAAGCGCGTGATGTTACCTGTGTCTTTATTAATTAGCAGCTTTACTTATGCAAGCTCTTTAGATCTACAAGAGTCCCCCTTGTCTTTGAGTATAAATCCCTCGTTGTCAGTACACGCACAATTGCTCACAACGATAAAGCAAAACGGAACATTTAATAAAGCAACGATAACGCAAATAGGTGACGAGTTAAATTTGGTGTCACTGGTGCAATTGGGCTCGAACAACCTAGCCGAAATTACACAAGCCGGCGCTAATAACAGCGTTAACTTAATTCAATATGGCGATAACAACTATACGTCCATAGTGCAACAAGGTGACGCCAATATCGTCAATCTAACGCAACTTGGTGAACAAACGTTGCTGATCCACCAACTTGGTAATGAGATGGTGCTCAACGTCAGCGTTAATAAATAATAATGATACACAAGGAAAATATCATGCTTAAAAAATCACTCATCTCCTGTGCCATAGTTATGGCATTGGGTTATGGTAATGCTGCTCTGGCGGCTCAGCCACAGAGTAAAAATACGCAAGACACTATCCAAAGCGACTTTATGGCTGGCGCTCAACAAAACCGTGTTGAAATCAACCAGAACTCTTCTGAGAGTGTTGAAGGTAACGAAATAAACTTACTACAAAGCGGCGAAACTAACGGTGCCAAGGCAACCGTCACAGGAGGCTCTAACCACATCACCTCCGAGCAAAAAGGTGACAGCAATCTACAGCTTGCAACGATAACTGGCGACAGTAACCATATCACTCATTACCAAAGCGGTAATAAAGCAAAGTCAAACGTTGAACTTACTGGTGATGCCAATATGGTTTCTTTCAACCAAAGTGGCGACACGGGCCGAGGTGGTATTACAAACCAAATCAGACTCAAAGCACAAGGCGATGACAATACCGTTAATGTTACGCAAGGCGGTGGCGGTCACTGGACTTTTATTGATGACTTACAAGGTCACAACAATGAAGTCACTATTGAGCAACAGGGTGAGTGGAATGAAATTCGACTCAAGGAGATTATTGGCGAAGACAATGAATTCGAGATAGAGCAAGAGGGCTATTGGAACGTTGTTACCGTCAATGAGTTAACAGGCAACGATAACGATCTTGAAGTAAATCAACAAGGCGATCGTAACAACTTTCAAGTTGATTTGCTAAATGGCGATGATAACAACTTAAGTACAGAACAATATGGCAACAACAACTCAATTGATTTTGCAATTGTTGAAGGCGAAGAGAACAACCTAATTGTTCAACAAAGAGGCGAGCAAAACAGCTTCTCTAGTGGAATGATTGTTGGTGCCGATAATAAATTAAACGCTCAACAATCTGGTAATGAGAACGCGCTTGAAGTAGAAATGATTGGTAGTGACAACAATTTTACTGCTTTGCAAACAGGCCTTGAGAACAAATCTTACATGGGCGCTGTTGGTGATAATAATAAATTCACTAACATCCAATTAGGTAATAACAACGACAGTCATATCGCTAACTTCAATGGCTCAGATAATACCTTTACTGTTAACCAAGTTGGTAATGACAACAAAGCGCTAGTTCAAACGTCATATCCTAATGTATCTCTAGATACGACAGGCAATACCATTAAGCTAGACCAACTGCAAAACGAAAACGACGCATCCGTGACATTAAGCAGTGAAGTAGCGAGTGTTAATAACACCATTGACTTGGTACAAGACGGTGCCTTAAATGCCATCGACCTAATGCTTGAAGGCTCTAACAACACAGTTGATATCGCTCAGACCGGTGATATGAACATGGTTGTAGGCATCGACCAAGGCGCATTCGTTATCGCAGGAAACGATTTAAGCTTTAACGTCGTTCAAAACGGTACAGGTAACTTAGTTGAAGGCGGTATGTCGCAACTCAACGGCGATGTATCAGTCACACAAGTAGGTGACTACAACACCACCACAATTGTACAACAATAATTGCCTCATTAAATAACCGATAAGTGGTGCCTACTGGCACCCTTATCAATTGCACTGCAGTTAAAGTGATATAAGCCAATGAACTCTCTTTCTAAAATCTTCATTTTTTGCTCTTTTATATCAATCAGCATGTGTAGCAGAGCAGACGAAATCAGTGGATTTTTACTCGATCAAAGTATTAGCCGCTCAGGACATGAGTTTTATCGTCAATTAAGTACCCTTTGGCTGGATATTCCCTCAACGGCAGGTGCAACAGTAACCATAAAAGAAACACTAATACCAAAAGCTGGAACAATTTTAACCGTAGAGTTAAACAATCAAGCAGTGTACAAAACTTATTTGGGCCGCAGACTAAAACCAGTAGACGACCAAGTAGAAGAAGCCGCACTGACCTTAATTAAAGTGCTTGCGAGTAATAACTTCAGCAAGTTTAGTGATGACTTATCAAGCAGTGGTCTTTAACTATGAAAAAATATCTTTTCCTTTTGCTCACGCTCAGCCAAACAGGCCAAGCAAGCGAACTCGTTTACACCCCTATCAATCCAAGCTTTGGTGGCAATCCATTAAACGCCAGTATGCTAATGAATAAAGCTCAGGCGCAAAATAAGCATAAAGCCCATGTAGAACCCAAAAGCTATGCAGAAAAAATGCAGGAGTCTTTAGAGCGAGCATACATCAATAGAATCGTGCGTGAAGTAACGGACCTTGCATTTGGTGAAAGCTCCGATGAAAACGTATTTGGCCAAGACTCTGTGTTTGTCAGCGGAGATCATCAAATAAGAATGCTAACCAGTAATGCTGACAGTATCACCATAGAAATTACCAACCTCGTATCAGGGGAAGTGACCACAATAGAAATTCCGAGGTTTGGCAATGCTGTTCCGTAAATACCATTTTATTAGTTTATTTATCATAGCTCTAAGTGGGTGCAGCCATATTTCTAGCACACTTCCTCCAGATATTACTGAAGCGCAAACATTAGAGCATACGCAGTCCTATAAAGACCTTAAATCACTACCAAAACCCATGGGCAGTATTCCTGTATCTGTGTACTCTTTTAGAGATCAAACAGGCCAATATAAGCCAATTGCCAACGTAAGTTCATTTTCGACTGCGGTAACACAAGGTGCCTCAGCGATACTTGTACAAGCATTAAGCGAAACAGACTGGTTTGTACCCGTTGAACGTGAAGGCTTGCAGAACATTCTAACTGAAAGAAAAATAATTCGTGCAGCCCTTGATAATAATGATAACGAAAGCAACGCATTACCCCCGTTGAAAACAGCTAAAATCATTCTTGAAGGCGGCATTATAAGCTATGACTCAAACACAAAAACGGGCGGGTTAGGAGCCGAGTATTTTGGCATCGGTGTTTCGGAATTATACCGAGAAGATGTCATTTCGATATATATGCGTGCGGTCGATGTGCGAACTGGGGTTGTGTTAACATCGGTTGCGACAACTAAAACAGTGCTAAGCTTTGAAATGCGTGCAGGGTTCTTTCGCTATGTAAGTTACAAGCGTCTTGCAGAAGCTGAAGGAGGCTACACCAACAATGAACCTATGCATATTTGCGTAAAACAGGCGATTGAAAAAGCACTGGTAGACCTCATCAATAGCGGTATTGATAAAGGCTTATGGTCGGCAATGCCAGTTACTCCGAATAAGAACGAGTCAACGCATCAGGAAAAAACTGCCTCGCCCAGTTAAGTAGCTCAATACGATTTCTTGACTTGGTTTTACGAAATGCACTGTATAGATGCGTTTTAACTGTATGGTCGCTAATATGAAGCTTATTGGCGATCTCTTTATTTTGAGCCCCTTCTGCGATGAGTTTAACTATCGTTTTTTCCCTTTTCGTTAAGTTAAAGGCCCCATCTTCTAGCTTAGGTGCTGGTGTTGGATTGCTAAAAATAGCATGCTCAACCAACAGCTCAGAAAAGGTGCTGCTAATGATACTACGTCTAAACCACAGCTCTCCGTCTTTTACTGCTTTAATGCCTTTCAATTTTACATCTGGCTCGTCTTTGGCGTAAATAACGCCCTTAACGCCCGCCAACAAAGCACGACGCTCATCCACTTGCCCTTCCGACGCATTGAATAATATCAATGACTTTCTTTTGGCCAGTACAGCCATATCAAAAGAGTATACTTCTTCGCAAGTAAACCCCGTTAAATCAACAAATACCAGTTGCTCTATAGGGAGCTCTAAAAGCGCTTTATCACACTCAAGCACCTGAGAAGATATATTTAATAACTTGAGTAAACTTCGAATACTCTCAAGGTTTTCATCCGTTCTGCATACAGCAGTTCGGGTTACTATTGTCGCTTTACAATTCACTTTGCCCATATTAATTCCTACTATACCGAGCGGCACCTTCATTTGTGCCTGTCTTGTTCCCATGAACCTTCAAGCTACACAAAATCTGCTTATATGTAAATATTATGTTTTATATCAAAATGAAAAGTGTTTACACAAAAACAAATAAAACCAAAAATAACATAAAGTTAAACATTTTATATGCGATTTATATTGGTATCTTTTTTTTAACAAAAATCATAGGAGTCTTTAAACTGAACCGAGCGGCTTAAAAACTAATAAATTCTCATTAAAGTAAATCCATCTTAGGCCGATTTATAATAATTATAAATTTCACATTTGCTGTAGCTGTTACCGCCAGTGACACGCTTTATGAAGCAGTGAGCACTTTAAGTAACAGTGATGAGAAGTAGGCTTAGGTATTATGGGAATTGAGTTTAATGTGATCATATTAAATATGATCGTGCTTAGTATTGCGTATGGATTGATTTATCCGCATTGCGCTAATACTTTAAAGAAGATATCGCTGCAGGACATAATGGCAGCCTGCGTTTCTTTATCCGTTGTCGGTTCTGTCTTTTATTCAAGTGGTGTGAAATTTAGCTTTATGTGGGTCAATGTGAACTGGTTTTGGTTTACCCTAATTACATTCATTGCCTTAGAGATACCACTATTTATTTGGTATGCCAGACGATATCACCTACCCTTCCCTAGTCGATAAAAAAATGCCGAACTTTTACGCTCGGCATTTTTATATATCAGGCTCACTTGTATATAAAGTGAATTTACGGCCTGTGTTTTACAGCCCAAAGATGCAATAACTCATGGGCGATAGTCGCAGCCGCGATTGCCGTGAGTTCGCTTTGATCGTATGCAGGAGATACTTCTACTACATCCATACCAATCATATTTACACCCTGTAGAGCACGTAAAATCTTTAAAACTTTATCGCTTGTCAGTCCACCACACACAGGCGTACCAGTTCCAGGCGCAAAAGCAGGATCTAAACAGTCTATGTCAAACGTTAAATAGACAGGTAAATCTCCCACTCTATTTTTTATCTGAGTCGCGATTTGTTCTGCGCTCAAGTCATTAGCTTGCATAGCGTCAATCACATCAAAACCATGATTATCCTGATTATATTCAGTTCTGATACCTATCTGAACCGAGTGCTCAGCACTTATCAAGCCTTCATTTGGAGCATGATAAAACATTGTCCCATGGTCATAGCGCGAACCTTGGCTATAAGTGTCTGTATGCGCATCAAAATGGACCAATGCCATTTTTCCATACACTTTGTGATGCGCTCTCAGCAAAGGCAAGGTTACAAAGTGATCGCCCCCCAAACCTAGTAGCGTTTTTCCTTGTTGCAATATTTGCTGAGCCGCCAATTCTAGCTGCGCAGTAAAATACTCAGGATCACCCGTTGGATAAGTAAAGTCTCCAGCATCCGAAACACTGAGCTTATCCCAAAGCGAAAAGCGCCACGGGTATTTCTTTGACTCCCAAGCCAGATGAACGGACGCCCTACGAATTGCATCAGGCCCTAAACGCGCACCAGGTCGACCTGATGTTGCCAAATCGAATGGCATACCTAAAACGACAACATCTGATTCGATGTTGGCAATATCACGCACCATTGGCTGACGTAAAAATGTCATACCGTTTGAATATAGTGAGTGATCGGTATGGTCAAATAACTGGTTCATAAACTAAACATCTTCCAAATAAGTATAACCGTCTAACCCTTGCTCAAGTTCTGCCAAGCAACGTGCTTGTTCATTCTTTGGCAGTTTACTTTTCACCTGCTTAGCAAAGTTAGCTTTAAATTGTGCTACGTCTAAATGTACATAACGCATCATATCAGCAACACTGTCGCCTTCATCCACATCACTTAGCTCTAGTAATCCGTCATTATCTATCGTTGCAATAACGCTATGTGTATCACCAAACAAATTATGCATATCGCCAAGTATTTCTTGGTAAGCTCCTACTAAGAAGAACCCCAATAAATAAGGTCGGCTAGCATTATATTCGGGAACAGGTAAGGTACTTTCGATCCCTTGACCATCCACATAGTGTTCAATAGTGCCATCAGAGTCGCACGTAATATCTAGCAATACAGCCCTCTTTTTAGGCTCTTCAGTTAAACCACTTAGCGGTAAAACTGGAAATACTTGCTCAATTCCCCAAGCATCTGGCAATGATTGAAACAGCGAGAAGTTTACAAAGAACTTATCAGCTAATTTAGCGCTCAACTCATCAATAATTGGCCGATGAAAACGGTTTTTGTTGTCCATTCGCTGATTAAGCTCGTAACACACACGCAGATTAATCTGCTCAGCCCAAGCTCGCTGCTCTAAGTCAAGTAAGCCCATCGCAAATTGACTATGTACTTCAGCCAAATCACCTTGTGTATCGTGATAAATTTCTATCAGAGCCCTGTCATCTCTTTGACCATTAAGAGCCTGCCATGAAGTCCACATGTTATGCAGTAAGCGTGGAGCCTCTTCTTCGGGCGCCAACACTACTTCCGGTTGATAACTTTCTGTACCAATAACATCAGTGATCAACACTGCATGGTGTGCAGTTAATGCGCGACCTGACTCAGAAATGATCTTTGGCATCGGTTGTTCGTACTGCTTACAGGTATCACCAATGGTATAAACAATGTTATTTGCATACTCGGCTAGACTGTAATTCATAGAGTTATGAGATTGGCTACGTGTGCCGTCATAATCAACAGCCAGTCCGCCACCAACGTCCAAGCAGCTTAAATTAGCGCCTAATCGACGCAATTCACAGTAAAAGCGCGCTGCTTCACCTACCCCAAGTCGTACATCACGAATGTTTGCCATTTGCGAGCCAAGATGAAAGTGCACTAACTGTAGCGCACTTAACAACTTGGCCTGCTCTAGTTGGTTTATCACCGCCAACACCTGTGACGCCGATAAACCAAACTTAGACTTTTCACCGCCACTGGCTTGCCACTTACCTTTGCCTTGAGATGCTAACCTTACTCGCAGGCCTAAACGAGGCGTAACATTAAGCTCTTTTGCCTGCTCCATAACAATATCAAGCTCAGAGCGTTTTTCTAATACGATATAGACTTGATGCCCAAGCTTTTCGCCCAATAGCGCCAAACGCACATATTCTTTATCTTTGTAACCGTTACATACGATAACTGCCGATGTTTGCTCACTCATAGCAAGTACAGTGAGTAATTCAGCTTTGCTACCAGCCTCAAGGCCTAGCTGCTTTTTATCATTACCAACTTGGCTTGCAATTAAGCCCTCTACTACTTCACGCTGCTGATTTACTTTAATTGGATACACCAATAAATAATCTTCTGGATAATTGTAATCGGCAATCGCTTGGTTAAACGCATCACAAATACTGTGAACACGTTGACTCAATATTTGAGGAAAACGCACTAAAGCTGGCAATGAGTACCCTTGCGCTTTTATTTTTTGAGCGATATTTTCTAAAGTCACTGCATGCTCTGGCTGTGCTAGTTTCGGCATTGCGGTAACCTCTCCCTGATCATTGATACCATAGAAGCCTTGGCTCCAATGGCGCACGTTATAACAATCACGCGCGTGTTCAGAAGAGATGTTTTTGGCCATTAAAGTTCCTTAAAAAAGTAATAGAATCGGGGGGTCATTTTTGCGCATTACAAAGAATTCGCGCCGCTGTGTCTAACAAAATATTCTACTCTTCAAGAGTTGTAAAATCACTCGTTATTCCAAAAATTTTCCATGAAAAAGGCACCTCTCGGTGCCTTGACTTTCATTAACTTCATTTTTAGGAGCATCTAATTACTTTAATCGTCAGAACAAAGTAATCGGAATTTTTTAAATCTCAGCATGATGCCAAAGGCTATCAACTATTTCGCTAAATGAGTTGGCACTTTTAACTTGATTGAGTTGATAACCAACCATGCGGCTAATATCAATCAGATCAAAATAGCCACATATGTGCTCAGGCGTTTGGCTAACCACCAACAAATGCTCATGTCCACCGATCTCCATGCTTTTTACAATATCCCCTACCCGAGCACTGCGCACCGCAAGCTCATTAACACTGCTTAACGAAGACAGCGGGATCATGACATCAGCAACCGTCATATCAGCGCGGCTAATGCCTTTTTTGGCTGAAATTTTTAGAACATAACTACTTGAAAGACGCGCTTTTGAGATGATCCCAAGCATTTTGTTGTTACTATCTACAACAAAGCTAATACGCATATGGGTTTGTTCCATAATTAACATCGCATCATCAAGTTCTGTGTTGCTGTCAATTAACTGCGGTGGTACTTGATGGAAACCATGCATTGCTTCACTTGCAGGACTATCAAGTGAAATGATTACATTACTATAAAGCGACGTATTAAAATGAGTATTTGTGGCAAGCGCTTGGCTGCCAATAGTTTGGTATTTAGACATAACACCACCTCTAAATAAGCTGACGACAAAAAATAAATTTGTTTGAGAAGTGCTTAGTTGTTAGGTGGAGCGCGAATGCTTAAATGTAGGTATTGTGATCCACGAGGAGAAGGGATCTCTCGTTCAATAATAGTTGTACCAACCACCCCAAAGTCATAAGAGGGGGAGCCGACAATAAGCTCTTGAGGGTCGTGGTCAATTGGATCTGAATCTATAAATACGCTTTGTTGCTGTTCATAGTAGTTTTCAACTTTGGCATAGCTCATCGGCGCGTTGATCACAGATAGGAACAACACACACAAACAAGAGATGACAAACCACTTACTATACCGCATCAAAGCTCCAGATTAAGTTAGGCACAAAAAACGTGCCTAACCTCAGTGTATGGTCATGCTTGCAAATTAGCAAGTATTAAAGCAAAGCCTCTAAGATGGAATCTTTTATTCGACTAACCAGTAACTGCTCTACTCTCACCCCTTCAATATCTATCGCTTCAAACTTAAAACCATCACATATTATGTGGTCTGCTCGCTTTGGTAAGCGCTTCAAGCGATATATTAAAAAGCCGGCCACCGTTTCATATTGGTTTGCCTCAGGGGGCTCCTCCCAACCTATAACGCGACATAGGTCAACCATAGGTGTAGAGCCATCCACCAGCCATGATTCATTATCGCGCTGGACGATTTGCTCTTCACCATAAAACGTAACTAAGTCTCCCATAAAACTACTCATGAGATCTTTGATGGTCACAATACCGACAACTAACGCGTACTCATTCACAACCACAGCAAATTGTTCATTGGACGATTTAAATGCATTAAGCGCCTCTGATAGCGTTAATGTTTCGGGTAGGTAAAACACTTCTTTTTCGATGATTTGCTCATTTAAATGTACCAATTCACCACGTAACAACTGTTTTAGGATTTGTTTGGTATCCACAAAACCAATAAGTTTATCCAAGTGACCATCACACACCAAAAACTGGTTATGTGGGTTATCTAGCACTTTCTGACTAATCGTTTCGCTGTCATCAGCAATATCTAAAAACGCGATTGATTCTCTTGTGGTCATGGCCATAGGTAAAGTTCGACACTCTAGTTCAAGCACATTACCAATGAGTTGATATTCTTGCGCCTGTAGCGTGCCACTTTTTGCACCGGCGTCCATCATGGCGACAATTTCTTCTGTGGTCACTTCATCTTTTCGTTCCGTCGGAAAGCCAAGTAGCTTCAGCACTAAATTAGTGACACCGTTAAAAAATAGCACCAATGGTTTAAATGCCGTGGTAATCGCATTCATCAAACCAACCACTCTTATCGCAACAGCTTCAGGCATGAGCATCGCAACTCGCTTTGGCAATAAGTCGGCAAATAAAATAAACAACGACGTAATAATCATAAATGATATGACAAAGCTAACCTGATCTAACATTGCCCCTTGATAAACCATTTCAAGATAGGAGCGCACCGTATCCGTAAGTGCCTGTTCACCCAAAATACCGCCAAGAATGGCGATTGCATTCAAAGCTATTTGCACCATGGCAAAAAATGCCCCTGGCTGAGCTTGTAGCTTAAGCACCTGCTCCGCGCCATAATGTCCTTCATCCATCATTATCTTCAGCTTGATTTTACGCGCAGCAGCAATTGCAATTTCAGACATTGCAAATAAGGCACTGATAAAAATTAAACATACAATCCCAAGCAATTCGCTCACTTAATGTTTTCTCCAGTATAAATCGGTTAATGCTTTTAAAATTAGTCAAAAAGTGAGCAATTGTAGCGCAACCCACATACTAAGCAATATATATAAATTAATATTAATCAATCACTTAAAATATATTTTGTGAAATACCCAAACATAAACCAGCACCAAGGTGAAAATCTGCAATAGTTTGTTACGCATTTGGGTTTATTCGCTCGTCATACCCAGCGTATACTGTGTTACAAAATTAATGCTTTATTTGAGGTTGGTTGTGCAGTTAACTCAAGGTATCGAGTATTTTCTCTCCGGATTTTCTTTGATCACGCAAAAAGGGTTGAAGCGTTTCGTGTTTATTCCTTTACTGATCAACGTGTTGCTTTTTGGTAGCTCATTGTTCTTTTTATATGATTGGCTCACCCAAGGATTCAACTACTTAAATAACTTATTACCAAGTTGGCTCAGCTGGTTAGAGTGGCTCATGTGGCCTATTGCCATTATGGTAATTTTATTCAGTTACAGTATGGTATTTACCGTGATCACAAACTTTATAGCTGCGCCTTTTAATGGTTTGTTAAGTGAAAAAGTCGAAATGCATCTTACAGGCCAAAAAGTGAATGATGATGGACTTGCAGACTTACTTAAAGATGTGCCCCGTATGCTTGGCCGTGAGTGGACCAAGCTGTGTTATTACTTACCTCGCGCGATTGGTTTTTTTATCTTACTTTGGGTTTTACCGCTGGTTGGACAAATATTATGGGTGATGTTTACCTGTTGGATGTATAACGTGCAATACAATGACTATCCGTTTGATAACCATAAAATCCACTTCAACCAAATGAAAAGTGACTTAAAAAGCAAACAAGGGCTGTCGTATGGGTTTGGCTTCGCCGTATTCGTACTCACTTCAATTCCGGTGATTAACCTGATTGTTATGCCCGTTGCGGTATGCGGAGCCACTCGCTTATGGGTGGATAACTATCGCCAAAACTATCGATAAATATCCTTACTCAGCAAAATAGAGTGCAAGTCCTAAATTCACTCTATTTTGCAACCAGATATAAAGCTATTGTTTTATCTGTCATAGAGTTATCATTTTTCTTTCACTTTACTTCCGTAACATTTGTGTTCCTTATATAAACAAAATGATGAAGTATTACCATGAAGTATAAAATATTACTCTCTATGAGCGCTTTATTAACGTTAAGCGGTTGCAACGATGACACAAAAATCAAAGAAGTGACCAAAGAAGTCGTGGTTGAAAAACCAATAACCGTGATTGAAAAAGTTGAAGTGCCAGTGATCGTCGAAGTGGCCAAAGGCGGAGCAAACGATGCTCAAATCGGTGCTCGCGCACAGTTTTTAGTGAACCAACTACAAGACAGTGCCCTGAAAACTAAACTACAAGCTTGCCAAAACGGACCTTTCTACAAAACCGATTTCTCTATCGGCCACCGTGGAGCACCTCTGCAATACCCTGAGCACACCAAAGAATCATATGTGGCAGCAGCAAAAATGGGCGCGGGCATTTTAGAGTGTGACGTTACTTTCACTAAAGATAAAGAGTTAGTGTGTCGTCACTCACAATGCGACCTGCATACCACCACCAACATTTTGGCGATCCCAGAGCTTGCTGCTAAATGTTCAGAACCATTTACCCCTGCAGATAAGGCCTCAGGCACGCCAGCCAGTGCAAAGTGCTGTACTTCAGATATCACGCTCGCAGAATTTAAACAATTAAAAGGCAAAATGGATGGTGCAAATTCACTTGCAACAACCATTGATGAATACCTTGCTGGCACAGCAAACTTTCGCACTGATTTATACGCAAGCCAAGGTACTTTGCTAACTCATAAAGAAAGTATCGAACTGTTCAAAGCACTGAATGTAAAAATGACGCCAGAGCTCAAATCGGCAAGCGTTGATATGCCGTATGATGGCATGACGCAACAAATGTATGCGCAAAAAATGATTGATGAATACAAAGCCGCAGGAGTGGATGCCAAAGATGTTTTTGCTCAGTCTTTTAATTTAGAAGATGTTAAATATTGGATTAACAATGAAGCGGCATTTGGCGAGCAAGCAGTCTATTTAGATGACCGCTACGACATAGCCGGATTTAACCCAAATAACCCAGATACTTGGCAACCTACCATGGCAGAGCTTAGCAATGACGGCGTGAAAATTATCGCCCCTCCTATGTGGATGCTCGTGACTTTGAACAACGATAAAAAAATCGTGCCCTCTGAGTATGCAAAAGCCGCCAAAGAAGCCGGCCTTGATATCATTACCTGGACTTTAGAGCGCTCAGGCCCGCTTGCAACAGGTGGCGGTTGGTATTATCAGTCAATCACAGAGGCAATCAACAGTGATGCTGATGCATTAGTATTACTTGATGTGTTAGCGAAAGAGGTTGGTGTTATTGGTGTATTCAGCGACTGGCCCGCAACCACAACGTTCTATGCGAGCTGTATGGGTATGAAGCCTAGTATTTAGCACCTAGATACCTAGCATTGTAGGGGCATGGAAGCCCTTACTGCTAAGTTTTATTGGTCAGACAACGTATATCAGGCTTTTGCTCTTTGAGTCTTGGAGACAGCTCTTCAACAAATTGCCATGCACTTGAGTAATCTACATAATCAGTTCTTTCTAATACGTGACTCCCGTTAATCTTCAAAACCATTACAAGCTGTATTGTGCCGGTATAGGACTTAGTTGGCTGATTTAAAGCGACAGCGCAAGTTGTTACTTCTGAATCTATATTTGCAATTACAAAAGGTGGCTCTACCAGCATGTTGGTTATCTTATAATCAACCTTCAAAACGCCATAATCCTTACCCGCATTCTCAAAGAAGTTTGCAATATTATCACCGCCTTTGATGTCCCACATAGCTCCAAATTGAGCAGATGTTGGGTCTTTAAAATGCGAATTTTGCGTATAAAAAGCACGTTGCTTAACATAGTCATTATCGAGTGTGGCAATATAATCGGATGCTATGCGCGCGAACTTCTGTTTTTCAGATACATCTTGTCCATCTGCTTTCGCTGCTCCCCATGTAAAACTAACAACGATAAGGATGAGTACTATTGAACGCTTCATTTTAAATTACTTGCTTGTTCTTATTTGTCTGGTAATTATGACATTGTCATGTTCAACATTAAAGCAATCCAATCACTCTATCATTTCGCGGATCTGATTATAACGTCCAGAATCTATTAACAGCTGTAATGCGGAGTTAAAATCATCTCTTAGTCGTGGCTCACGAAATCCAGCATAAAACCAAAGCGGGTTATTTTTTACTGGCAATAAAACCTTACCCCAGTTCCTTTTTACAAAAAAATGCCCCGCATTTTTGAGTTGAAACAAATGCCATTTTAGTAAAGTGTCATCAATTAAGATAACCTCACACTTACCCGATAACCAGTCAATCACTTGATCTTGCTGTTTTGAATATTCAACGTAGTTAGTTTTATTTGCAAACGTAGAGTCTAAAAAAAGATGCTCGCTCGCATTTTGCCATGCACACACGCTGTATACGAGCAGTTCACTCATGTTGTTCAACACAAACTTGGATTTGTTACGATGAAACGCAAAGTTTCGGTATGAAATGAGCGGCATAGAGTAATACAAATTTTTGTCGCTTTTTTGCACCTCAACTGCGATATCTACTTTTTCGCTTCTAAGCAAACGTTCCATACGCTTATTTGACACAAAGAATGACTGGTACTGCCAGCCAGATATCTTGGCAATATTATCAAACAGTTCAACGCTTATCCCTGACTGATTTGACTCATCAACATAAGGAGGCCGACTTTGACCAAAGGCGACTTTTAACGGCTCAGCTGCCGCTCGATTGTGTAGTGAGAAAAGAAGTAGCCACAACCAAAAAACAAGCTTCCCAGATAAATACTGAATAATAAGCCCTCTCTATGACATCACCCAACTCTTAACACTGCATGTTTACAGTGAGTACGTAGTAACTAGTGTAATGCACAATTTGGAGACTCACTACTATAAGATAGCGAATGAGCTACCTATACGAAGTTTAAAAAACTATGTCGTTAGTTATAATTTATCAAACGCACCTAGACTCTACCACTTGGCATTGACGTTTACCTTACTGGTAGAATGTTTAATAATGCGCTTAAAAAATTAAGAAGACTCTATACATGGTTGTAACGTTTGATGGCTTTCACTTAAATATAAAAAGTGGTGTACTAACTCACAAAGGAAAAGAGATAGCGCTCAAACCAAAGCAACGAGCATTGCTACTTTTCTTTTTGAATAATCCAGCTGTCGTACTAAGTAAAGAGCAAATTCTCGACCATGTTTGGCAAGGAAGAGTCGTCTCAGAACAAGTTGTATTTCAAACCATTAGCCAATTAAGAGCCATTGTTGGCGAACGCGCTATTCAAACTTATGCTCGCCAAGGGTATAAATGGACTTATCCGATAATTGACAGCAAAGAACAAGAGCAAATAAGTGTTGGTCGGTCAAAAAAATCGCACACATACACTTATTTTATTATCGCCATATTGCTAGTCGCTACCATGATGACAAGCTACCACATCTTTACCACACCCACTGGTAAGCAAGCAAAAATTTTCTACTTACCTCAAGAACACAGCAAAAAAATCATCGAAGATAGCTCTGATGAGGCGTTTACTTTACGATCACTTAAGGTCAATACGCGTTACCAGCTTGATGTATTGAATATGCCCGCGCTTACCTTTAAAGAGTTGCAACTGGACAAAAGCAGCTGGCTAATTGGCACTCGAATTTACCCGGTGCCAGAGGGAGCCTATTTAGAATTTAAGTTACAAAGCGAGCAAGCCCAGTGGCATGACTATGTATTTGCAACCAAGCAAGCTGACATAACGACAGCGCTCCACCAGAGGTTAGCTGAGCTAGCTCGATTAGGATTGTTTACTACGGTAACTTCCCGCAAAGTTTGGGTGAGTAAGCTTGAACAGCAAACACAATACAACAAGGCAAATGTCTTGTTCTTTTTGGCAAAGTATTATCGCGGATTAGGCCACCTTGACGTTGCACTGGCGTATTTGGACAGTATTTCCAAACAACCTTTGGATGTGCTAACAATGCCATTGCACATTGAAGCAGCGTTACTAAGAGCTTCTATTTATAAACATAATGGACAATTTACATTAGCTAAGACCACACTTACACAAGCTGAGCAAAGTCTTGGCGAAAAAATCTGGCCACTACAATTTGAACTCATTAAAAAACAAGCTTTTTTAGCTTACGCAATGCGTAATCCCGAGCAAGTTAAACAGCAACTTGAACGTGGAGCTAAACTTGCCCAACACAATATTGATGCAATAAGTCGCTTTCAGCTACACATACTAGACTCTATACTATCCGCCAAACTTGGCTTGAATGAGCGAAAATACATACAACTTAACGAAGCTCAGCAAGTTGTTATGGATGAAAACCTTCACCCTGCAAACCTCGCATTTGTGTATTTCCATTACGCACTCTTTGCCGAAGAGCAAGATATCAGCATTAAATACTTCGCCAAAATACTCACTTTACCGCGCAGCCAGACTAACTTTTGGGTTATTGATGATGCTTTTGAACGGCTTTTTGAGTTGTATGTTCAACACAAAAATTTTGCTAAAGCTGGTGCATTACTGACACAAAATATCAACCTCGCAGTTAACAAAAACCTACTACATGCAAAACTGTTACTTGCCCAGCAGCAAATACCACAAGCCATTGCGCTGTTGGAAGAGGCTTATCAACGATCACAAAAAGCCTTTGATAAAAACGCTAGTATCGCTGCCGCTCGCGCTTTGTATTTATACTTGGATGAACAAAGCAATAAGCGCCAAATTTATTACGATTTTTTACAGCGTAACGGTGAGCAAACATGGCTGGAAAGTAAAAATAGTAAACAAGGCTAACTGCGCCAGCTTTAGCTGGCGCTTGATTTAAATACCAATCAGCTTGATTAGGTGCGCTATTTTAAGACAAGTAAACTTTATAAACTTCTGTTCTAATATGAAATTTTTAAGCAGGTTTAGCCTCTCAAAATGATTGGGAATTCTTGCAGATTGATATAAATTATTTAAACTCAAGCCAGTCAAGCTCAAACCAAAACGAATTGCCCATACGTAACTCGAGAGGTTCATTGCTTGCTATAAGCGATGCATGAGCCGAATGAATCGTAAACTCATCCCCTTGAGGGAACTCATAGCGCCCGACCAAATGTGTCCCCTGCCATAGCTCAAATTGGCCACCTTGCTCAGCGCGCGCTCTAAACTTAAGTTTCACTTGCTGCTCTTTACTGACATTAAAAGCAAGTTTGATCCAAGCAGGCTTATGCGGTTTGATGCCCGTTGGGAAATGATCTGGATTTTCGTTAAAGCCAACCACAGTGGCGGCATCTCGCTCTCGTATCCAATGATAGCGACCAGCAAAAAAGTGCTCTGCTTCAATGCGATCATGCGTCGAAAATTGCCATGGTTGACCATAAGTGACTATCTTGCTGCCCAGCCCCTCACCTATTTCGTTGTATGAGAACACCTGATAGCGTGCAAATGCCTTATCTGGTAGCGTGCTATCAATAAATTCTGATGTAGTTATATCATCAGCTAGCTTTACAAAGCGTGTCACCTTTGCAGAGCTTAAGTCAGCCAATTCACGATAAATGGCATACTTAACACCTTGGCCTTTAACATCTAACCAACTCACTTTTATATTGTTATTGCTCAACGCTCTCAGTCTTACTCCTTCAGGTGTTGATGGAATTGTTTTGTTTTTTGCATGCACTTTGTGCTGTTCAAATTGAGCCGCTTTTAGTTTCTTCGCAAACTCTTTTGTAGCGACAGACATCGGCTCTACAATGTCTGTTTCAAGCACTAGACGAAACCCCTCTATACTTCCTTGAAAGTCAGTATCCATCCAGTCCGGCGTCAAAGTACCTCTTGGCTGCCAATGCCATGCCTCACCAACAACCACGTATTGTTCACATACGCTTGGGTCCTTTTCACCTCTACGGTGGCAAGTGCGCGTTAACTCTCTGGTATTGCCCATCATATCGTACAGGCCAAATTGGTTCGCACGATACATGCCAACCACAGTGTGATAAATTGCCCCATCGTTACAATTGGCGCTGCGTTTGTATCGCACTTGATGATGCTTTTTCATACCTGCGATATTTGCTATATCTTCAGTATTTTCGTAATCGCAAATCTCACTTTTATCAAAATCATCCGCAAATGCCATTCGCCCAGTTTGACCAGCCAAAGCCGCATGACGCCACTGCTGTACACTGGGCAACTGATAGTGTTTGCCCGTTTTTTCTGATAGCCATTTTGCATAGTCAAGCGCACCTTGAACACCGGTACACACCACAGGTCGATAAGGGTTTTCTATCAAAGCTGGTAAATCCCAACGCCCTGGCTTTTCAGGATCAGGCCAAAGCTCATCTGTAAATGCCATACAGTTTTGGGGCACCTGATAATCTGTCTCACGCACAAATTGACTAAATTGAGCCACTGTTATCTCGTATTTACTCATGTAGAAACTTGGTAGCTCCTGAGCCTCACTGCCTGGGACCAGCTGTAAGATAGGTTCAATCACAGCACTTTTAGCGCTTAGTGTTGTGCACATACATAGTAATAATGTGGAAAAAGCGTATTTCATAGTTACTCCTGTTTATTATTAAGAAGCACTATAAAAAACCTTTCCTTGAGCGTCTTATTCCCACTCTATTATTTATAGAAATGTATTTATATTTATATTTTTCATCAAGTTAAATGGTTTTCTATTTATTCTATTTTGTATCGACACAGTTAGCTTGTTGGCAAGAGCATTACAGAGTCCAACACTTTTACAGCACTAATTGACTCATAAAAGTAAGTACCTTATTGAAACACTTAGCCGTACTGATATTTAACACTCAAAAAGAGAGTGCTACCAACGCGCCAGGAGGCTGGCTGTATTAATTATGATATGCATATTGATAATCAAAACGACGCGGTATTTATGTTTTATGAAAGCAGGGAGAAAGAACAAGATTTAGACAATCATCTTGAATCAAACCATATCAAACAGTGCTTTGAGGTTATCGGTGAGATGTTAGAGTCGGTTGAACTCTCTGCTTACAAAAGTTGCCAGCGAATAACATTGTAATAAGGCCAGCCTGCTTAATATGTCGCTGGCCCAGTATCACTTAAATCCATTGCTGCTGATCTTGAGCAACCGTTAATTCACTTTCAACCGACCCCGTATGAGCTGTGGACGCTGGCTCGACCATTAAAAAATGCGTATCTGGTGTTGCTTTAGGGCAGTGTTCAACGCCTTTTGGCACAACATACATTTCCCCAGGATTTGTGACCTTACGGCAAGATAGCGCAAATAAGTAAAAACCATCCGGCATACTTGATTGCAACCTAAACAACTAAGGTGTGATCAATGAATACCACAACATCATTAGAGCAAATTAAAG
>NZ_JAAUWV010000052.1 GCF_014694405.1 Pseudoalteromonas sp. S16_S37 | reverse complement strand
TAATTGATTTAGCAGCTTGCTTGGCAAACGCTTCCAGTTCTTTTTTATTCATCATTGCCTATCCTAAACCCTTTATAGGGATTAATAATAGGCAGTTACACAGATTTAGTTACAGGGTCTTTTTGAAGCAAGAAAACCTTGTCGATAGCAAGGCAAAAATTTCGTTATTTAGTTGTTCTAAATGAGAAATTTTTAACGCAGCTGTCGTCAGGTTTAATCCTTCAAAAAGATTATGTGTTATTGCGGATTGGTATAAATCTAATGTATCCAAAGATCAACAGACCGAACATTACTACACTAGAAATAATCACAGCTGAAAAGATGATTGAAGGTCCAGAGTTAAAACTAAATATCTGAGCTAGTACAAGCAAGTTATTGGATGAAAGTTCCTAAAAAAACTAAGGCGCAACATTAGTCGCGCCTAGTTCTGACTACGTCCATGCTAGGTTATCCATCCCCTATGCGTGAAGCCACCATTTTCTTCATCCCCTGAACGGGTATACATCCAAGCCATACCCGAGCACCACTCCCTGCTTTCATCCTTTGTCACACCCTGTGACTATCCTCTCGCCTTTTTGGCCTCCACTTCACTCATCCTGAGCGCTCCTTAAGCAGCACATCCAGCGCTTGTCCTCTCATCCTTGTACATATCATCCTGATATGTTCCCATGTCCTATGGGTCCTGTTATCAATCCTTGCTCCTTTAGCTATCCTTACTATCTTAGCAATTATCCATTTGCATTATTTCCCAGTTACGAATCCTATCGCTTTGTCTTCCTGACATGATTAAGTTTACGCGCAATTTGCTTATCAAAAAGTGAATATAGTAAATTTACTAAATGAAATATTATTGAAAAAAACAACAAATAAATAAATATCAACAAGTTAACACATAAATTACAACCAATATCGGCACCATAAAACACCTTAACGTACAACTATGTAAGAAAAGTCTCACACCCTATTTTCCATTCTGTCTCATTGCCGTTTTTTAAATAGTAATTCGCCCGTTACTTTTTCAAAAGAGAGCGCCTTGATAGCCTCATAATCATGTGACAGGAAAAAATCTTTTTGAGATGTTTGCGTAACAAATACAGCCATACCGCTAATATCTGCGTTACTAGATATAAGATCATCTAATCCAGTTAGCAAATAATGACCTAACCCTTGTCCTTGAACATGAGGGTCTACTGCAATAAAAGCCAGAAAATAGTAATGACCATATTCGTCTAGCGCAGCGCGAATCGTGTTTTCCTTCTCGATAAGCTGCTGTGTTTGTAAGTACCCCGCACTGAGCATGAGCCTGAGCCGCCAGTGCCAATATCTAGACGCCTGTAGCTGAGTTTCTGACTCAAGCACACAAGCAACGGCATATAAATGTTGCTCATTAAACAGGCCTATCATTGGCTGTTGACCTTGACCAAAACTAGACAATTCTTCTCGAATAAACGCTCTTAACTTCGCTTCATAGCTACTATTATCATTAGCAGCTAACACACTGCGTAGAACGTCATCATCATGGTAGGCTTGGTACAGCAAACTGGCTGCAACCGACATATCTTCTGGTGACAGGTATCTTACTGACAGATCTTGTTTTTCTAGAATATGCATAATGTCCCCTTATGTTGTTGTTATTAGGGCAAACTGATTGTTGATAGGTGCACTCTCTACTATAGTTACAGAGTGTTTTTTAGGCAACTTAAGGAATTAACTATGGATACTAGCAAGCACAACCTCGCAAATTTGTTTGCTCAACTGGGGCTTGAGAATTCACCCGAGCACATTGCTCAATTTATTAAAAAGCATCGCATCGCTGACGATATGCTACTCAGCGAAGCACCTTTTTGGAATGAAGGCCAGCGCCATTTTATTGAAGAATCATTACGTGAAGACGCTGACTGGTGCGAGCTCATCGACGAACTCGATGTCATGCTACGCTAAGATTTTAAGCTATGCTATGATGCGCTTTATTTATGTGGAGTAAAGCGCATGCATCCCGCAGTGCAAAAAGCCATTGCTGAGTTGGTCAATAGTGGCAAAACCCCAAGTGTCGCTTTAACAAAGGCGCGTTTGAGTGAACCCGTACCCATGCCGCTTATTATTGCAGGGCTCAGTGCCTTTAAAAATAACCCAGCAATCATCGAGCAGCCATTAACATTAAAGTCAGAGCAAGATAATAGGCCTCAGCAAAGTCAACTTGATAGAATTGAGCAAAAACTTGATCGCCTACTAACCCTATTAGAGAAAAGATAATATGTTTGTTGTTGACTTAACTTTTGACTGTTATCAAGACACAACTTTGGATATGGCTGAAGTAGCAATCAACCGTGTGGTAAATGCCTTGCGATTTAACGGTCAGATAATCGGGGATGAATTTCCTACGGTACTCAAAGATGGCTATTTTATAACTCGAGTTATGTGCCCACTAGAAGATGCACTTCACCCACTGAACCATAGCCCATTTGTGAAGCATGCGATTGAAGGGTTACAAAAGGCAGGATTGCTCGCGCCAAAGGTAAAAGTAATAGGCCAAGACATTCATGCTAACGGCGCAGACAAATGCGACGCACCTTCAAGTTATATTCTATATACCACGTATGTGCACACATGCAGCCCTCTTTATTGTGGCGATGACTTTTTACCTGTGCCTTTATACAAAATCCCAGCCATTGCCAATGGGGACTATAAGGCACTGATTAAGTGGCAAGAGGACTGGCAGGCATGTGACCAAATCCAGATCAACGGTGCAACACGATGTGAATTTGCGGCGCTTGAGGAAATATCGAGCACTACAAGCGACCTGTTTCGTCGAGGTATGGACTTGTCTAAACGCATTCGATTTTTAACGCAAAAGCCGGTTTTTTACTATTTATATCGTGTGGGCGGTGAAAGCTTGGAGTCCGAAAAGCAAAGAAAATGCCCAAGCTGTAATGGCGATTGGGCGCTGGATGAGCCATGGTTTGGTATTTTTGACTTTCGCTGTGACAACTGCGAATTGGTATCCAATATCTCTTGGGACTTTCAATAACTGTCTCGTTAACAGGCCACTTGCTGTAAAAATGCCTCTAAATTAGGCGCTAGTACATGGTGTGGTGGCTTTCCAACATATTCGAGACATACCTCACCGGTATTTAGCATCACCGTTAACAACAAGTCATCTTGCTCTGTTAAGCCGATAAAAACTGATTCTTGCTGCTTTAACTTACGCTTCATTAATACATGGCCCGTAATATTTTGCTGCAACCGAACATAATCATCTTGGTTCCACGCTTGTAATAACTCAATCTGGTGACCTTCAACATGTCCAATGATATTTCCTGCATAAAAGGTGCTGTAATACGCATCGAGCGCTTCAGGAAAGCTACACTCAAGTGCCTTAGCCAAAGCTTGCAAATTATTTTCTGTTGGCTGAGATACTGCTTGCCATTGGACTTGCTCTTCATCAAGAGGGGCGCCTACTTCACATGGGCTTGGCCACTGAGGGTCGTAATACATGCAGGGTAACGTTTGATGTGCTTGCTGGTATTTCGTTGCGTAGTTTTCATGTAATTGAGATAAAATCTGCTCTATTGGCATACTGCTAACCGTCATATGATCCGTTATAATGTCGCCATTGTAACCACAAATGGTGAAACATGACAGATTACACAAATGCGCCCGAGCTAAAAGCCTCAGTACTTGGAAAAACCACGCAATACGCATCACAATATGATGCATCTTTATTGCACCCAATTGCACGCAAGCTTAATCGAGACCAAATAGCGGTCGATGAATCTGCGCTACCTTTCATGGGTGAAGATATTTGGACTGGCTACGAACTCTCTTGGCTAAATGATAAAGGCAAACCTCAGGTTGCTGTGGCTTGCTTCGTATTTCCTTGCCAAAGTTCTCATATTATCGAGTCTAAATCGTTCAAGTTGTATCTCAATAGCTTTAATCAAAGCCAATTTGAAAGTGCCAAAGTGGTGCAGCAAATACTGCAAAAAGATTTATCTGAAGCTGCCAATACACAAGTAAGCGTCACGTTGTATAAGCCCAATGACTTTGCTTGTTTGCCGTTTACCGACATGCCAGGTCAGTGTATCGATGAGTTAGATATTGAGGTTAACATATATAGCCCACAAGCAAATATCTTGAAAAGCACAGGCCGAGGAACTGTCAGCGAAACGCTGCATAGCCATTTGCTCAAATCAAACTGTTTGATCACATCGCAACCAGATTGGGCGAGTATCGTTATCTCTTATACTGGTCAGCAAATGTGTCAGGAGTCTTTGCTGCGCTATCTGATTTCATTTCGCAGCCACAATGAGTTCCACGAGCAATGTGTGGAGCGCATCTACTGTGAGTTGATGAACACATTTAACTTCGACCAACTAGAAGTGTATGCTCGCTATACTCGACGCGGCGGGTTAGATATCAACCCATACCGCTCAAGTTATCAAGACAAAACGCCTTACGCAATCCGTACTAATCGACAGTAAATGTTTTTACAGGTACTTGGATTGCACACACATCAGCATAATTAGGCTTGGCCACAAACCAAGCCTCAGGTCTATTTTTTCGAGAGGCTACTAGCTCCTTGAAAGATGGATGCGCAGTATCTAGTACTTTAAAACGCTGCTTATCTTGTTTAGAAATATCCGCAAGCACACTTATAGACTCAATTGGGTTAAAAGGAGCGGTTCCATTTGCTTGTCGTTTTAGTCTTTGGATATGTTCCATGCCTGATAGTACACGTCCAAATACCGTGGCATTTTTATCAAGATACCTTTGAGGTGTAAGTGTGATGTAAAAATCTGTTCCACCAGAGTCAAGCTCATTATCTCGAGACATCCCCATCGCGCCAGTACAATGTACTTGCCACGTTTGCTTGCCATCCACACTTTGCCCCACAGCAAACCCGTTGATAAACCCTGTACGTGGTGCATAACCATCATTGGTGTCGACAGTCGTGATGGTGACAGGCGAATCACTTTGCAACATGAGTTCAGCTTTTAGATGCCGCTTGCCATATTTAATAGGCTTATTACCACTTTGGTCGCCGCCTTGTGCAACAAACCCTTCCTCAAAACGATAAAAACTTAAACCATCATAAAACTTATCTCGTGCAAGCAGTTTTATGTTATTCACATGTCGAGGTGCTAGCAGAGGATTAAGTTCAACGTAGGTTGCCCCTGTTGGCAGTTGTATTTTTATCACATTATTATTATCAACAACTCGCCAAGCCTCCTCTGGGGCTTGAGCTATCACCTCGTGTGGGGCTTTAAGTGGTTTTGCTAATACATTACTAGCACATACTACGATAACACTGGCAAACAAAAGCTGACATGATTTCATCCGTTTTTCCTTAATATTGTTTTGAGTGATCAGACTACTGACTATCGGGATCCCAATCAAACTTGTACAGTAAATCAATGCTATCGTACAAACCACTGGTTGCTTCAACATAAAGTTTAGAGAACACGCGGTAACGCACTGCAACCTCGCTTAAGGAGTCAAAAACCCCCACTCGATAACTCACTTGAACATTGGGCGTTAAATACCCAGACACTTCAACCTTTGTTGACTCACCGCTCCCTCTGGCACCAAGCGATACATCTTTAAAGCCTAATTTTTCACCCGTTTTAGAAACTAAGCCTTCACTGCGGTTTAACCCCTGCGACAATAGTAGCTGAGTGAGTATAGTACTATTTGAGTTTTCCCCTTCACCTAACGGTTCACCATTAAGTAAATAAGCAAGCGCTTGCGATTGGTCCATAGCAGGTTGTGAATAAATAGAAAAACGCGGCGCTGAAATACTGCCCGACAACTCAATTCCGGCCTCTACATCATTGGCGGTAACTTCGGGGTTGCGAATAGCTCTGACGTTCAAATACGGCCTATCTAGTGCGCCGTTAAAGCCAATTAACCCCGTTTTAATCAACAAATCTTGACCAAAAGCCCGATAACGTCCTTCTTGTAATGACAGCTCTCCACTTGCCAACAAAGGACTTGCAGGCAGTTTGGTTACATCTAATTGACCCGCTATGTAGCTGTCTAAACCAAAAGCTTTGACTCTGAAGTCGTCACCTACAGACACGTCTAGGTCAATATCATATGCGATGGGTGAGCGGCTCTGTTGCCTATATTTTTCATCTACAATTATCTGATCTTCAGATACCTGCACCACACCTACCGGCATTTCCTCAACTTCAACTCGTCCAAAAGGTATTTGCAAGCGACCCGTTAAAGACGCCTTTTTTTGGCGATATTCTAGTTTTAGATCTGGAGAAATAGACACTTCGACATTAGGCTGTGGTGAAATTAAAAAGTCATGTCCTTTAGCCAATACACTTGCTGTTGGCATGCCATCCCAAGAAAGCTTCCCATCTACAGACAAAGAACCACCTTGTTGCGCTTGCAAATTACCAAGTATCTCGGCCTGTTTATCATTAAGAGTGATATCCAATGAAGATGATACGAGCGCTACAGGTGAAATTACACTGCTCAAGGCCATATCTCGCAGGTTGATTTGTCCATACATTTTAGGGCTACGTAAGTCACCCACTAAGTTCACTTGACCACTGATATCACCAGAAAGCGCTATGGCTTGTTTTAAACTCTTACTTAAAACGGCAGACAATGGAGACAAAGACATATGGACAATCTCTATTGAGGCGTTGGGCTGACTTATATCGGTTAACGGCATTTCTAGTAACCCTTTGAGCCGCCCTAACATCGAAGAATTAACCTGCCAATCTATGCTTGCAAGCTCTCTGCTGCTGGTAAGTTTGGTGCTCACGTTTTCAATAGGCAAGACATGCGTTTGTTCGCCTTCAGTCGTTGTCACTTTAACCTGCTGTAGTTGTAACAGCCCATCAGCATGATTCAGCTGACCAGTTTCCCATTCGAAAGACAACGCGCCTGTTGCAAAGCCTTGCAACTTTGTGACACCTCCTAGCCATGGATTAAAATCTTCTAGCAGTAATTGGCTTATCTCAACATCGCTCTTTCCCTTACTCGTATTCAGGTCCTGGCGAGCAGATATACATGCTTTACTGCCTTGAAACTTCCAGCACTGCTTATCAAGTTGAGCACTCGCTTGCGACACGCTGATGTTTGCAGGTTCAAGCAGCGTAATCGGGTGATTTAGATAGCTGAGGGTCGCCTCAGATAATTGCCCTTGCCATTGCTGAGTAGTCCATACGCCCTGTGCAACTATGTCAGTTGCAACGTCTCCTTTTGAGGCAACTTGCAAAGTATGTTGTGATAAATCACCTTGTAACAAGATATCTGCATCCATAATGTCCAGCTTGCCAAGCTGAATTTTAAGAGCCTTCAAACTCGCGTTTGTTTCCCAATTAAGCGCACTATCTGAGGTCAAGTCAAAAAGTGCATCTTTGAGAAAAAGACTGCCATATTTCAAATGACTAACACGGGTTGTTACGGCTATTTTTGGTGTTTGATGTGCACCAGATATCGCAATATCACCATGCATTGCAATATCGACTGGTAACAAGGCATCTGCGGCGTGTTCTAACTTTAGCTGACCATTTAGACTCAATTGCTTTCCTAACTCGCCAGACATCGCTATTTTATTGGCGCCATAATCTAAATTGAGCCGCGATAACTCACCTTTAAGATCTTGATTAAGTTTTAGTTTTGCATCTGCATGCAAAGGCTTGCCAAATAACTGCCCATTCAATTCTAAATGCCCAACATTAGCCTGCCAAAGCTCACCATTGAGTGCAAAATTAGCGGCAATTTTTGCATCCAGTCCTGCGTTTTCATAATCAGCTGATAGTAACGTTAAAGGTATTTTGTTAATTTGCACATCAACATCACCACTTAGTCCATTTTCCCAACCTAATTGAGCAAAAAGATTTGCTTGCGAATCGCGCCACCTAAACTGTGAATTGTCAATTGCAATACCAATAAGGGAGCCTTGTAATTTGCTAGTTATTGCAAATGGTGAGTCAGGTGCAGTGGTACCCACTAAGCTCATTTGTATCGCATAGTTGTTCAAAGTGCCCTCAGCATTAAGTGCTACGCTATCAGTGACTAAAGATTCAAACGGCGTGTGAAACAAGTTTTCAAATTTTAGTTGTTGAGCATCAAACTGAACCCGAAAAGGCCAGTTATCTTTTGTTAAGTTAAAGGTACCTTCGAAGTTGCTTTTATATTCACCCGTACTTTTTAACGCAACTTGCAGTTGAGACAATGGTCCCACCGCGTCAAATGTAAGCTGATTACTCGCAGCCTCTAACGTATTACTGATATGCACCTGCCATACATCCGACCACGCGATAGAACCTTGAGAGTTTAGCGAAACTTCTGGTATCTCAGTCTTTAAAATGGCCTTGTTGGGCACTGTGGAAGTCGCTAATCGCCATGTGGCTTTTTTACTGTTCATCCGAGCTTGTACTGAGATATCGTCTAGCACCGTAGTTTGGCTACCTTGCGCTACTGTAAATTTTTTAACAAATAGGTCATTCGCAACGATATCAAGTGGTATAGCCGGCGCCTCTAATACAACCGCAGGTACAGAGGTAATTAATACAGCTTGTTGTTTGGGTTGCTCTGGTAGCGACAACTTACCCGTGTTTAGTGTTAGGTTATCAATCGTGAGGTGCGTTTCACGCCAATTAAGTGAGCTTTGCAGCTGAGATAACGATACCTGCTGGGTATCTATTGTTGCGTCAATTTGTTCAACAAAAAGGCTATTAAGCCCTATATAAAAGGGGGCTTTAAGCATAGTTCCTTGCTGCTCCACATCCTTCTCTGCTGGCTCAGAGTTTGCCACTGTGCTCATTTTTGCGTATAGCTTTTTAGCTGAAATATCTAAGCAGACAGTGGCACAACTAAACCAGTTTAATGATACCCTTAACTCTTTAGCCGAAAATAATAACTGCTTATCTTGATACTCAAGCTCTATGGGGGTACCTGATAATAAGCGGCCCTCCCCCAGTTTTACATTGAGACCTGTTATACTTTCATTTGCTATAAAAACAATAAGTTGATGACCTGGCGCAGTTGCTAATATGCAAAAAGCCACCACAAAAATAGCCAAAACACTTGTCAGTACTTTTTTTAAACGCTTGCTCAACAACATCAAATTTCGGGCCCTATCACTATACTTAAACGAGTGCTTTTACTGTCTTTACTCACTCCCCATGCATGATCTAAACGAATGGGACCTACGGGTGTTAAATATCGAAAGCCAAATCCAGCCCCCACCGACCACTTTTCAGAAAAATCATTGGTAGCGGTACCCGCATCAACAAATAGCGCTGCGCGCCAACTGGGAAGAAACTGATAATTGTATTCCAAAGAGCCCGTTACTAGATATTTACCACCAATATCTTTGCTTCCTTCTTTAGGACCGACTGAATGATATGAAAACCCTCTAATACTCTGGTCGCCACCTGCAAAAAATCGCATATTAAAAGGCACCGAATGAATATCATCGACCACAATTGCGCCTAAATTGATCCGATTAATAACAAAATGCTTATGCTCATAATTACGTAGCCACGCATTATTCCAACGGGCCTTGACAAGTGAGGTCGAAGAGATCAAAGAGTCACTCGCAACCTCCAAAGAAATAAGACGTTCATTCGCCCAATATGGCGTCGCACCACCTTTACTTTGCTTTTTGGCATAACTGATACCAGGAAGAAGCATCTCTGATTTAAAAACATCCCCTTCTTGCTCCGTTGTTTCATGCTCTCTTTTTATAAAAGCCGTACGGATCCAGTAGTCATCCGTTAGCCATTGCCTTTGTAATTGAACATTCCATATTCTGCTCTCGATCCCTTGTTGCAAATCATCATTAACTTGCAATCCCCCGAGCACTCTCCAAACATCGTTATTCGGGTCGGCAACTGGAATTGTGTAACTACCGGTAACATCTTGTCGGCGCTCAGACAAAGACACATTTCCTTCAAAAAAATGTCCGTCATCGGTAACCCAAGGTCTGCTCCATTTTAGACGCCCTTTTACACCCAAATCCGTACTGTAGCCACCACCGACTTCAAAACTATTAGCAGGCTTATCTACAACATCCACTTTAATTGGTAATAAACCGTTTTTTCTGTCTTTGAGTAAGGGATAGACTTTAGCCGAGCTAAAGTAGGGAGTCGCATTCAACGCTAGGGTGTAGTCAGACAGTAACGCGCTGTCGAACGAAGAGTTAAATTCAAACGTAGATAATGACTGGATATACTCACTTGCTTGAGTGCTTTTACTAACACTTAGTTTGCCAAAGCGATAACGGAGCCCAGAGTCCAATTGCCAAACGGCTTTAGCTATACGCTCTCGTTTATTGATCAAAAGCTCACTTTTAATCCATTTAAAATCAAAATATCCTCGTTCCAACAATAAGCTTTCAACCGCCGATTTAGCTTGTTTATAAATGTCATGACGCACAACTTTGTTGGTTTTGATTGGCAATTTAGCCAACAACGCTACTAAAGCTTTATCATCTTTGGCTTCTGAGGTGATTTCAACGCGAATGTCACGCCAATAAAGAGGCTCATTTAGCTCAATGTGAATGTTCAAGGTTTCATCGCTTGGCTTGCTCGTTATCACTATTTGGCTGTGATAATAGCCCATAGCTTGTAGAGCTTGTTCAATTGATAAGTGGATACTTTCCTGCTGCTGTTGATCGTAAGGTTGATTGAGGTAACCTTGAATGAATCCCTCTACGTTGCTTTTTATCTCACCATCTACACCAGATAGGCTAAAATGTTGCATCGACCATGGCGTTTGTGCATTCACATTTGCGGTAAACGCCAATACATTGGTCAGCAATATTAACAAAACAACCCTTAACACGCGTTACTCATTCCTACAATTGTCTCAAGTGGTTGATATTATCATATCCAAACCCAACGCCCTATGAACATTACATATGCAATTAGTGACTAATTTTCTCTTTAGCTCTTTTTATTTGGGTCTTAATAGCCGACAATAACGCTAATTGATTTACTTGGATTTAACTATGCAATTCCCTGACGACGATAATGGTCAGCTTCTTAAAGAAATGGCAGAAGCAGGTATTGACCTGACGCAATTACATTCAGTCGACTTTTTCATTTTATTTGAGCAAAAGCCTCAAGCAGAGTCTTTTATTAAAGCCATCTCAGAGGATGAACTTGCGCCACTGACACAATTGCAACAATGCAAAGATACGGGTGTTTGGGAAGTAATCACATCTGTAAAAATGGTGCCCGACCATCAATTACTAGGGCAAACTGAACAGTATTTAGAAAGCATCGCGAATGGTCACGAAGGTTATGGCGATGGCTGGGGAATATTGGCTCAAGAGTAACAAAAGCCATTTAGGGCCCAATGTAGGGCCCTAGGATTTATCTGCTATTCGATACTGCCCTTGATAATCAAATATCTTGTCACTGACTTGCCAACCATACTTTTTATGTTGCTTGGCAATTACAAAATCAGGTGCTGACAATACACTCTGCAGCTCAACAACTTGCTCTGAACTATTCCAATGTATTTGAGCGTTTTTCTGCTTTGTCCTTTTGCTGTAGTAAGAGTTAAACACATGACGACTTTTACTGTTAGAGAAGTCGTATATTTCATCACAACTTGCGCCATCTTCATCGAAATAAGTGACTTTAATGCGCTGCTCTGGCAGCAAAGTAACGCTCAGGCCACTACATCTTAAGACCATGGCATTTTTAAGGTTTAACGCAGCGCGTAATTTATCATCTGGGTCAACCAAAGTGGTGTGACACTGCCAACATTGTCTTGCCGCGATATCATTTTCGCTGCCACAAGCTTCACATTCTTTAAAGCGAAAACGATAGTCACATTGCTGTTGCGCTGAGCCCTCTCCCAATAAACCTTTACAACGTCGGCCATAGTGTTCAATCACTTGACCCTGCTCATTTGTTTTGCCCCAAAAAATATTTGCAAAGCCACAACCAGGGCACAGCACTTGGACAGGCTCAGTGTCTGGGTTAGGTTGCTTACTGCCAACCTCTGGATGAAATAAATTAAAATTGTTACCTGCGTAATCTAATATCAAACAGTCCGTTTTGTGTTCCGATAAGCGCAAACCTCGCCCAACAATTTGTTGATATAAGCTCACTGATTCAGTCGGCCTTAAAATAGCTATAACATCAACATGGGGCGCATCAAAGCCAGTTGTTAATACTGATACATTTACCAAATATTTTAACTTTTTATTTTTAAATTCATTAATAATATTATCTCTATGTATATTTTTAGTATCACCAATAATCAATTGTGATTCATCTTTTGGCAAATAACTCAATACTTCTTTTGCATGCTCAACTGTTGCAGCAAAAATCATAATACCTTGGCGGTTTTTGCTTTGTTCAATAATATGAGAAACAATACTAAAGGTTGCTCTTGTTTGAGACTGCAATAGAGTATTCATATCTTTTTGCGAATAAACACCAAACTGATCGGTTTGCAGTTGTGAAAAATCATAGTGAGCTACGGCTGGATCGATTTCTTTGGGTGGTGTTAAATACTTATTTTTGATCATATACCGCAGAGGAAGCTCATATATACACCTCTTAAATGGGCTAGTTTTAGTGCCTCTTACAAAACCATGGTAATGATGATGATATATCCATCCCATACCTAACCGATATGGCGTAGCAGTTAACCCTAATACTTTTAAATTAGGATTGTTCACTTTTAATGTATTGATTACCTTTTCATACTGGCTTTGAGGCTCGCCACTGACCCTATGGCATTCGTCAATTATAACTAAAGAGTAAAACTCATTGAGCTTTTCTAAATTGCGAACAACAGATTGAACACTCGCAAATGTTACTTGCTCTGAAAAAGATTTTTGCTTTAACCCGGCTGAAAATATACTCGCAGTAAGGCCAAAGCTGGTATATTTTTGAGCATTTTGCTCAACCAATTCTTTTACATGGGCAAGTACAAGTATTTTGTGTCGAGCAAGACGAGCTAACTCAGCGATAACAAGGCTTTTTCCCGCCCCTGTAGGTAGCACAATTACAGCAGGGTCATTACAGCGCTTAAAGTGAGTGATGGTATTATCGACGGCTTCTTGCTGATATGGTCTGAGTGTATAGATATGCACCTCTAACTGATGAGATACGGTTAATGAATTATACACATAATAAATAACGTAGCGAGACAAAAGGCTCTAAACAGAGCCTTTTATGAAATATTAAGCAAATATTTTAAACAATTAAATTTTGTAATCGTCTAAATTTACGCCAGAAAACGCTTTTGGCGTTTTACCACGACCCGTCCATTCAAATATTTGGCCGTCTTTTTCAATTCTGTATTTAGGTTTTACTTTTGCACGCTTATCAACCGGAGCGCCAGACACTAAGTCGTCAAGAGTTAAACCTTTTTCCTTGATCAGTGCTAATACTTCCTCTTTTACTTGCTGCTGTTCACGCTGAGACTCTATTGCTTCATTAATTAATTCAGCAGCTTTCTCTAACTCACTAAAACTCGCAGATTTGATAAAAGACCTAATTTCACGCATTGATAGTACTCTTATATTATTTGGACTAAATACCTAAAAAAGGTATGTCTACATCAGATATAAATAAATTAACTTTGTATATTCCGATTACTATATTTTTACATATAAATATAATAAAGCAAATAATATAAGTGATTTTTGGCGGGTATTTGGTTAAGAGGATAAAATAGGAGCAACTAAGGGTCGCTCCTCAGGTAAAATTAGCTTTTATATAGCCACAACGTTTTCAGCTTCAGGTCCTTTTTTACCCTGCTTGATGTCAAACGATACAGCTTGCCCATCAGTCAATGTGCGGAAACCTTCACCTGAGATCGCACTAAAGTGTACGAATACATCAGGACCATTCTCTTGTTCAATAAAGCCAAAGCCTTTTGATTCGTTAAAAAACTTTACTTTACCTGTTTTAGAATTAGACATACCTATTATTCCTGTAAGTCAGATCAATTTAACACTTGCCTAAATGGCTACCTCCCTGAGCTTACGCCGCAACCTTTCGGAATAATAAATACAGCAAAAAAACACCTAGTGCTCATTAACGCGCTCAATAATATCAACCGCCAGCCAATGAAGCTTCCTTACCGCAACTCTTACATCCATAGAACAGCAAAAACTCAAAGCCCTTTAAGCCTAACATATAAAATCACAAACGGTACAAATCTTGGGCAAATTTCATAATAAAATAATGCTTTTTTAAGCATAAAAAAACGCGCAATAGCGCGTTTTAATTTCATTTATTGAATTAATAAACGTTACTCAACAACTGTCCACTCGATTTCTGCACCCGCTTTAATCGGCACAACATGGTTATCACCCAAAGGATAACTCGGCGGTACTATCCAACTTTGTCGTTTTAAAGTAATCGTATCCGTATTTCTGGGTAAGCCATAAAAGTCAGGTCCAAAATGACTGGCAAACCCTTCTAGTTTATCTAAGGCATTTGCTTCTTCAAATGCTTCTGCATAAAGCTCAAGCGCAGCGTGTGCGGTATAGGCACCCGCACAACCACATGCAGCTTCTTTTTTGTCTTTTGCATGAGGTGCAGAATCAGTACCTAAGAAAAACTTTTTACTTCCACTGGTTGCCGCGCAAATCAAAGCCTGTTGATGGATATTACGCTTAAGGATTGGCAAGCAATAATAATGAGGACGTATACCACCGGCTAACATATGATTACGATTATAAAGCAAATGATGTGCGGTAATGGTCGCGGCAACATTATCTGACGCGCTATTTACAAACTCCACTGCATCTTTAGTTGTGATGTGCTCAAGGACAATTTTTAACCCAGGAAATGACTCAACTATTTTTACTAACTTGGTCTCTATAAACACTTTCTCTCTATCGAATATATCAATAGCCGAGTCGGTTACTTCACCGTGTACAAGCAACAACATGCCTACTTCCTGCATAGCTTCCAAAGCAGGAAAGATATTTTCAATATCGGTTACTCCTGAATCTGAGTTAGTTGTTGCTCCAGCAGGGTACAGCTTTGCAGCGACAATATGCCCACTGGCTTTAGCTTTTTTAATTTCTTCAGGCGTTGTTTTATCGGTAAGGTAAAGCACCATCAAAGGTTCAAAACTTCCTTGCGACCTAGCAGCCAAAATACGTTCACGGTACGCAAGTGCGGTATCTGTGCAAGTAGCAGGGGGAACAAGGTTTGGCATAATGATAGCGCGCCCCATGTAGCGACTTATGTCTCTAACTGTGTCTTTTAATTGCACGCCATCGCGCAAATGTACATGCCAGTCATCAGGGCGAGTGATAGTGAGGGATTCTACTTTACTAGTCATTGCTTTTTTCCACGGCTGAATTTGCCCGATCATAGGCAGTTAGCCAAAGAGAGTAAAGTATTTGAGCCAATCTAAAGTACAAAATTAGCCCTTTATGATTATGTGTGTTTAAAATGCTTTTTTTTTCGCAATAATGTGTCGTTTATCTTGCAAGTAAGTTAAATTGTCCCTAATTCTATCGGTGAGCGATGTAAATGCTTTCAAATAACAAATTAGAATCAAAAACAGAGCAGCTTAGCATCATTAATCAATTCTCTTCTTCTTTGTTGCAGATCACGCAACTGGATGAGCTATTTGATTATGTGACTTCTCAAGTGGTTAGTCGCTTAGGGTTTGTAGATTGTGTTATCTACCTTACTGATGAAAAAGGAAAGTTTTTAGAAGAAGTAGCAAGCATGGGGGTCGCAAATCAAAGTGCTGATTACAAAGTGGCACAAACAAAGATCCCCATCCAACAAGGTATCACCGGTCATGTAGCACGAACTAGACGAGCGTTTGTATCTAGCGATGTGTCTGTAGAGCCGATGTATATCGCAGACAGTCGACCTGCCCTGTCTGAGATCTGTGTGCCATTAGTTTATGAAAATAAGCTACTGGGCGTTATTGATTGTGAACATCCTCAAAGAGATTATTTTACCGAAGGCCACCTGCAAATACTCTCGACTGTAGCTCATTTGTTAAGCGCCAAAATTAATCAGGTCAACACGCTCAACAACCTTAAAACCACGATAGAGCAGTTGAATCAAGCGCAGCAGCTCGAACAATGTTTACTGAAAATTGCCAATATCACTTATCGTTCGCTCGATTTAGAGGCGTTTTACGATGAGTTATACCAAATAATTAATAGCCAATTACCTGCCGAGAACTTTTTTATCGGTCTCTATGATCGCTATAGTGACATCCTTGAAATAGATTATCTCATTGAAAATAAAGTAAAATGCAATGCCCACCAGCGTGTATCAAAGTCTCAAATAAAACACACCGCTTCTTACTTTACGCTCACATCTGGCAGACCTTTGCTGTGTAACAGTAGAGAGTTTGAACACCATATAGAATTAGGTCATTTTAAAATGGTTGGCCAATCGCCTAAATCTTGGTTAGGTGTCCCCTTTGCTGTAAATGAGCAATACCAAGGGGTAATAGTTATTCAAAGCTACACCCAAGATAAAGCTTTCAATCACCACCATTTGTCTATTTTGACCTATATTAGTCGTCAAGTTAGTATGGCCATTGACCGCCAATTGTCGCGCCAAGCACTTGAACACAGGGCTTTGCATGATGAGCTAACAGGGCTTGCAAACCGCTACTTATTATTAGAGAGAATAAAGCACGCAATATTGTCATTAGAGCGAGTTGAAGACGATAACCTCCACTGTTTACTGTATTTAGATTTTGATAGGTTTAAGAGCATTAATGATGCGCTGGGCCATGATGTTGGCGATCGTTTTTTAGTCGCTATTGTTGATTTAATAAAAGACTGTATCCGCCGCACTGATACTTTTGCACGTCTCGGCGGTGACGAATTTGCGATTTTCATTGAAAATGTCAAAGACAAAGAACAAGTTGCATTGGCACTTGAGAGAATTAACGAGGCAATTGCCAAACCGCTGTTAATCGAAGGTCATAGATTACAAGCATCTAGCAGTATCGGCGTTGCATTTACCGACAGTGCCACTGATAATGCCATAACGCTTTTACAACAGGCTGATGCAGCCATGTATGAAGCTAAGTCTCGTGGCCGTGGGCAGGTATGTTATTTTAATAATGCGATGCGTAAAAAGTTGAAACGCCAAGCTGATATTGAAAACGATTTGCAACATGGTATCCGAAATAATGAGTTTGAGCTGTATTTTCAGCCTATCTTTGCATTGAATGACCCGCATGTTGTGAGTTTTGAAGCTCTCGTTAGATGGCATCATCCAAATAATGGCTTAGTGCCACCAAATGACTTTATTCCTATCGCAGAGCAAACAGGTCAAATTATCGATTTAGATTTACACTTACTGCGTTTGGCCGCAAAACAACTTCAAGCTTGGCGCCAATCTGGGCAACCTATGACGCGGATCACTGTTAATGTGTCATCTAGACATTTTGCGAGCCTAGATTTTGTCACCTATATGCAGCAGATTTATATAGATTACCAATTGCCAAACGGCGCGCTTTGTTTAGAGATCACAGAGTCAGGTTTGATTGAAAATCTAAAGTTAGCCACCCAAATTATTCGCGGCTTAGAACCTCTTGGTGTAAAACTTTACCTCGACGACTTCGGTACAGGTTACTCAGCTCTTGGCTACTTGCATCAACTCCCTATTCACGTTTTAAAACTGGATAAAAGCTTTGTAGATAAATTGACTCATAAAGAAAACCCATTAATTGATGCAATATTATCTTTAGCACGTTCATTAGATTTAAAAGTGGTTGCCGAGGGAATAGAAAACCCTAAACAATGGGCATTACTTAAACGTAAAGGCTGCCAATTTGGACAAGGATTTATGGTTTCAAAACCACTACCAGCGGATCAAGCGATGCAGTTTTTGATTAGTAATACTGAAATGATGTTATCTATTTAGCCAAATTCGGCTAAGCGAGAAGTAACGGTATTTTCATAGCTATTGCTCAGAGTTTAAGTCATTTAAAAGCCCATCAAGTAGTATTTAGGCATAAACTTATCTGCCTAGTAGCTTTTCTATGGTTTTATGCTCATTCACAACTGATACGCTTTCACCTAATAAGATGTCTAGAAACTTAGCTCTTCTTATCTCGCCAACGCGAGTAATATTTAACGTAATTACCGAACGCCAAGTTCTTATGTAGAAAATAAGGGAACAACATGCCGTTTAGGTTCTTCTGCAACAACTATCGCTATTGCTAATTTCAAAGTACAGATTTGCTCTATTGAGCAAACGCCTAAGTTACTAGCATGTAGCAATTGGATTGGTATTCAAACAATCTAAACTCAAAAAAAGTACCGCGTGAGTCAGATTGATATAAATGAAACCCCAACAAAGTAAGATGAATAAAATTAATTTGTTTTTTTTGTAAAAAACTTAAATAAAGAATGACAACGCTGTCAAAAATAGTGTTATAGTGATTTTATTAAAAACTAATCATCGATTGCTGGTTTTATAGACGTCTAGACGTTACTATTAGGTAATGACTGAGGTTCAGGGAAAGCAATCTGAGTTTAACTCACACTAATAATGAGATTTATTAAAGATGATCGACATAAAGCACCTGAAAACCATCGCAACCCTTAAAGACACTGGTTCACTCGTCAATACGGCCCGTGAGTTGTTCTTGACGCAATCAGCTTTGTCTCATCAAATTAAAGACTTAGAAAATAAACTTGATTGCCAATTGTTTGAAAGAAAAACTCAGCCAGTGCGCTTCACGCCACAAGGGATGCTTTTGCTAGAACTTGCTAATGATATTTTGCCTCGCGTCGAAGCAACAAAATGTAGGCTAAAGGAAAGCCTAAATCAGCCAATCTCACACTTGAAACTAAGTGTTGAGTGCCACGCTTGCTTCCACTGGTTATTGCCAACAATAAAAGAATTTAATAACTTTTGGCCAGATATAAAAGTTGATTACGAACGCGGCTTTAGCTACGACGCAATTCCTGAGCTTCTTGATGATGACCTAGACCTAGTATTGACATCTGACATCCGTGAGCAAGACAAACTTGAATATGCACACCTTTTTGATTTCAAACTAAAGCTGATTGTCTCACCTGATCATGAGCTGGCTAAGAAAGCTTATGTTACAGCACTTGATCTTAAAGACGAGACCATCATTTCATATCCCATCCCTAGAGAACGACAGGATATTTTTAAGCACTTCATTCAAAATGCACGCTTTGATGGTACCTTGAAAACAGTTGACCAAGGCCTTTTGATTTTTCAGCTTGTTAGCGCAGGAATGGGCGTAGCAGCACTCCCGGACTGGTTAGTTACACCATACGAAAGCCAAGGATTAATCAAATCTATTCCTTTAGGTGCGCTAGGCTTAAATCGACCGATGTACTTAGCGATGAAAAAAACGATGAAAGACAACCCCGTTTATAGACATTTTCTAAATACATGTAAGCAGAACAATAACCGTTAAGCTGTTCTTTTAATATCGTTTTAACTACACTAGAACCCAATCTAATTGGTTGGGTTTTATATGTTTGTTATAAAAAAAGTGCTGGGCAGCTTACTAATGCCCCTCCCTCTTGCACTTATCACTCTTGCCATCTGTCTACTGTTCATTAGTAAAGCCAACAAAAAGTCGTATGTCGTTGCTTGGCTTGTATTAATTGGCACCTGGTTTATTAGCACTCCCTATGTTGCAGATAAGATTATTTCTCCAAATGAAGCAAGACTGAGTACATTTAACGCTAAAAAACACACTAATGTCGAAAAAGTTGTCGTGCTGGGCTGTGATGTGTATGCCAACAACCGATTAAATGCTAATGCGCAACTAGGCGGGTGTGCCTTGTCTCGCTTAACAGAAGGTGTGCGCCTTGCGCATCACTATAAAGAAGCTCAACTAATCGTCTCAGGGCAAACAAGTGCTAACTTAATGAAGCAAACTGCGATAGAACTTGGCATCAATGCATCGCGCATTCTAACAAACCCTAATGCATTAGACACAAAGGATGAAGCGAAACAGCTCGCACGATATCTCGTTGATAGAAAAGTAGCCCTTGTAACGTCTGCTAGCCATATGGAACGAGCAAAGGACTTATTTCTTGCGCAAGGCGTAGAAATTATTAAAGCGCCGACGCAATTTTATAACTTTGCCAGCCAACCTCCTTACAAGCAATTTATCGCGCAAGTAACCGCCTTGAAAGCCGTTACCGCTCATTTTTATGAACTGCTGGGTAAAGCTTGGATACAGATTAGGCGCTGGATAGACCCTGAGGCGCTATAAGGCGCCTCTCTCGCTATTTACTTTTATACCGGGTTATCGATATCAATAAAGGTCACATCGAAGCCGTATTGCTCTGTGAGATATTCTCCAAGCGCTTTAATCCCGTAACGCTCAGTTGCGTGATGACCAGCGGCAAAAAAGTCAATGCCCTGCTCATTAGAACTATGAATCGTTTGCTCCGACGCTTCGCCAGTTAAATACGCATCGACGCCTTGACTGGCAGCTAAATCAATATAGCCTTGACCTCCGCCTGTACACCACGCGATTGTTTCTATCGGCTCGTTACGTACACGATTAACTAAAGGCTTTCTATTTAACGTAGTGGCTATTTTTTCAGCAAACACTTCGGCTGACATCGGGGTCTTGAGTTTTCCGTATACTGGAACACTATTCGGCGTAGGTTCTAAGCCTCCAATTAACTCCATATCAAGCATTCGCGCTAGTTGTGCATTATTACCAAGCTCAGGATGGATATCTAAGGGAAGATGATAGCCATATAGATTAATATCATTTGCTAATAGCGAGGCTATTCTTCTTTTTTTCATACCGGTTATCACCTGCGCCTCACCTTTCCAAAAGTAGCCGTGATGTACCAAAATAGTATCTGCTTGTAATTCAATCGCCGAATCAATTAAAGCTTGGCTGGCCGTCACGCCTGTGATGATTTTTTTCACCTGCTCAGCTCCTTCGACCTGCAATCCATTGGGTGCAAAATCTCTCACAGCATCAGGTTTTAATAACGAATTTAATAATTGGGTGAAATCTGAACGCTTCATGAAGTAACCAGTATTTTTTATTAGATAAGTACCAAATTTTGGCGTTTATATGGGCAAATTGGAAGCAAAACCCTTAAAAAATTGAAAAATCGCTCAAATATGGGTATAAATACTCTTTAATCTTAAATCCCGCGTATCCGCGTATAAAACGACTAGGATCTACGATGAGTAAACTAGATAAAACTGAAGTATTGAGCGCTTTTGAAGCTGCTTACGAAGCTGCCCATGGCAAGAAGCCTGAAATCACTACCAAATCAGGTTGGTACAGCATTGATGGCGGAAAGAATCTACGCCTTGCAGAAGTAGCTGCATTAACAGAAGAGCTTACTTCTGGTTCAGCGGCACCTAGCGAAGCACCAAAAAAGGCAGCAACTAAGAAAGCGGCACCTGCTAAAAAAGCAAAAACGAGCAAGGCAGCGCCAGTTAAAGCTGATAAAAAAGCGCCTTTTAAAGTCATTAAAGAGAACTCTGAAGGCTACACAGCTGAAGAGCTTTGGATTGTAGAGTTGGCACGTAAAGACCATGATTGTCGCTTGCCTCGTGGTGTAGTTTAAACTGCCACGCAATTTTGCAAGATATAAAAAAACCGCTGTTATGCGGTTTTTTTATATCAGATTCGCTCTAGTTTGTAGGCGCTTCGAGAATTTCTTTGAGGTTTTCTAACCCCACTTGTAAATCATTGCCAAGCACTTGTTCAAAGTCCATCACTAGCAACATTAGGTTGATTGGGTAATCCATATTTCCCTGAAAGCCCCAAGCCACTTTGGTTCCGCCAGAAACACTCTCTGTCGTCATATATGCCGGGTCTGTGGACTGAAATGGCTCAATAAAACGCAGCTCAAAGTCGATACGCTTGTTTTCATCAATTTTAATGATCTCTTGTTCTCCAGCACCCACCTCAGGATCGTCACTGCGCCAAGTAGACACAAAACCAACAGTGCCATCCTCACCTTTGTAGGTTTTCTGCATGTTAGGGTCCATTTGGTCCCATCTACTGTAATTTCCTTGATTCTTTAGATGCTTTATATAGGAAAAAACCGGCTCAACAGGTCGCTCTATGACGACATGTCTCTCTACGTGATAACTCTTAGGAATAAACAACGCAATGATAAAGGGTAATGCAATCACCAATAGCAGTGCCAATATAACTTTTTTCAACATCCTTCTGCCTCTTCAAAATATCTATATATTTACGTTAATTTTTTAAAAACAACCGCTAAACCTTACTCTACTTCTGCTAAAAAAGCAGCACTTATCGCACCAACCAATCCTAACAAGCTATATGTTACAATTAGTCCAGAGACAGATAACCAACTATCTAAAAAACCAATACTTCCTAACAGCAATAATAAGACACCTATCACTGTGTTACTCACTGAGACATAATCCGTTCGTTGATTACCCTGTGCTAAATTTACCAAGTAGGTTTTTCGTCCAAGTCTAACCCCTTGGTGTGCCACACTTAATAAAAAATACATACTAGGGAGAAACCAGATACTTTTAAGTAATGCGTTATCATGTTGTGCGACAAGATATACCACCAAGCCATTTATCGTCACAAGCGCAGCGCTAACCATCAAAACGAGCTTACTCGACAAGTCGCTTAATCTCCCCCAAATTGGTGCGGATATTAAACTTGCACCTCCAGACACAGCCATAAATATCGCTAGCAGCGGTAAATTGAGCTGCTGCTGTGATGCCAAAACAATATAAAACGGTGCACTCAATGCAGAGCATAACAATAACGCACGCGTTAGCACGAAGTGTCCAAAACTTCTCTCTTGGTAAAGTAGTTTAAGTTTACTCAGCGCCAGTTTAAGTCCGTTTTTACCGCCATCGGTCGCCCCTTTGTATTCCACTATTTGGCTATAAAACCCGGCTGCAAATAACCACATCGTAAAACCTAATACTAAGGCTATCAGTACGGCTTGATATTGGATACTTTCGGGCATGATGGCCAAAATTAACGCAAACAACAGTGTTGCCAGTCCTGACATGCTCGCTGCTAAGCCACTAATATTACCTCGTTGAGATTTGGGGATAACCTTCCCCAAAACATCTTTTGCGGCAATAGAATTGAACCCTCTCGCCAAGCTAAATACACTTAATACGCCGACTAAGGCCCATCCAGCCTGACTACCAGTTAATGTCAGCGCAATAGTTACCATCGCGGCAATGCATAATGCCTGAATCAATGCTCCAACCACCCAGACCCATTTTCTGACTGACAGAGTACGAATATAACTGGCAATAGCGAGTTGTGGGAGTAAAGAACCTGACTCGCGAATGGGAACTAGCCAAGCTATAAAGGCACTCGACACACCAAGCCCTTGCATTAGCCAAGGCAGCGTTACTTTAGGATTGAGAAGTGCGTCAGCGAATTTACTAAACACTTGGCTAATAAGCATAAAAACGAAGTTACCAGGCACCTGTTTACAAGCGTCATTATCTATCGCTTCACATGCTCGGGCATCTTCGACATTAGCTAAGCGATCATATATCTCTTCTTTGCTGGCTTTTTTCATGTTCAGGTTTCAATACTTGTGGGTTGCTGTAGCGCCTTAACAATTAAGGCCACTTTTCTAACTGGTATTGCCGCTTTAACGCAATTCTTCTGCCTCTTCATTTAAGCCTTTGTCAGGCCGCTCTAAAATAGCCTCTGATAAATCAACCCCTGATAAGTCTACTTCGCTAAGGTTAACATCAACCAGTATCGTGTCTTTTAAAATTGCCCCTTGAAGGTTAACCCCAGTTAATATCGCCCCCGTTAAGTCTGCTTTAGATAAATCGGCATTAGATAAATCAGCATCGGTTAAATTTGCATCTTTCATGGTTGCGTAGCGCAATGTTGCACCACTGAAATTAGCTTTGCTCAAATCAGCATTTGTGAAATCTATGTCAAATGAATCAACGTCAGAAAAATCAGCCTCTGACAGATCTGCATTCATAAACTGGAGGCCGCGTAAATCCGCTCCATCAAATGTAGCATGTCTCAGAACTGCATGGTTGAAACGGCTAGTAAACAATAATGCCCTATCAAAATCTGCATTATATAAATTTGCCTGCTCAAAATTACATGAGGAAACACGTGCATCACTAAAGCAACACTCTGTGGCATTGACACGTGACAAGTTCACCAAAAGCCAATATGAGAGACGACAGTTTGCCCCCACGAGGCTACTATTTGACATGTCACCATACCTGAAATCACTCAACCTGAGCTGTGCACCTTTTAAGTCTAGATGTGATAAACACATTACTGGTAAGTAATCACCCACCTCCCCAACACCAGAGACCCTTTTCAACCATTTAGACAAGCTGTGTCCATCCTCAAAGTCAAAATTAGTTACAGTATTAGTCACATTCGCACAGGCATAATGAACCACTAAAAGGGCCACTTCTGCATTACGGGCATACTTGGCCATTTCATAAAATTGACTGATGCCAAGTTTTTCCACCGGCACGCTCTTTCGTAAAACATACGAGAAGAGATTGGCAAAACAGCTTTGCCAGCTGCTCACCAGATCAGTCCCCTGTAAACCTACTTCATCCACTAAAAAACTAAATACATATTCGTCCAACGCTGTAGGGCCACATAGCTTTGTCCAGTGCTCTAGAGCCATCACTTTGTCATAACCCCCTCTTAGCTCCTCGTTTCTTTGCACTTCGCTGGTGATGATCTCAACTTCACGAACAATACGCTTGGCAATTAAGTATTCGCCAAAGCTTTTATGAGTAAACTCAAAAGTTTTTTCTTGGCCATCAAGCTGCTCACTTTGACGAAAATAAAACGCCGTTAATAGTCGAGAAATACCTGACTTTACACCCTCTTGAAATACATCTAAAAATCGAGTAACACCGCTGTTATCACATTGTTGCTGTATTTTAGCAATGCTTGCCACTCGGCCATTGCCATGCCAAACGGCTAACGCTATTTCTTCAAGTACACGAATAAAATGTACTTTTTTTAAATCTCGTGTTTGTTTGTGGCTGCCATGGTCCCACTGCCTTTCATATACAGCATCCAGTAAATCCTGATAAATTTCATTAAGTGTTATGCCATCACCAAATGTAATTTTGTTGCGCTCAAAACTCAGTGCCACCAAGTAGTTAAGTAGCGGCTCTTGGGTGATAGGTTGCAATTGCTCAGTTGCAAGTGACTTAGGTAAACCAGGGTGATCTAGCCCTTTTGCTTGGCTATAACGATGCCACCATAAGTCTCTTAAATCTTTGTCTAATAGGTTGTTTGGGTCGATATATTCTCTGGTATCTTCGGGAAGCTCTTCTAACGAACTTTTCGTTTTCACATAATATGGCAGCACATGTAGCTGCTGATTGTGGGCTCTAAACTTGCTACTTACCGATTGCACAGCTAAGTCTCGCCCAGTGATCAAGGCCTGCCATTGATAACCTGAATCCATCAGGCGGTGTATTTTGCTAATTACCTCTTCAACAAAGTGATTCGCTGTTTCTGCAGCTAATTTTCCTTGCATTGCCAGCTCATCCAAACCATCAAAAATAAGCAATACACGTTGGTCAAAGTACTCCTTACTCAAAGGGCGCAACGGTAAGTAAGGGTCTAAATCAGCAAAGCGCGCCAGTGAATTAAACAGATCATCACTGGGGTCAAAATGGTGTAAAGGCACAAACACGACTCTGATATCTGGTCGCTGAGCGGCAAGTTGTGCTGCATACATTTTCACAAAAGAGGATTTGCCCGAACCTGGGCCGCCACTTATCACTTTGACGGGACAATTATGGTCAAAATTAAGTGCCCAGCTGAGCATTTCGTCATGGAGATCGACCACATACTTGCGGTGTTGGCCTTCCTTAGCGCGTTCGAGTTGTTGCTCGTCTGCCTCACTCTCTACTTTGTAATAAGCGTTTAAATTGACATATACCTGACTCAGACTAAAGGCTTCAGCAAACATGCGTTGGTTGACCTGCTCTTGTAGCCAAACATTGTATAACTGCCATTGACGCTCTAACTTATTTGCCTGTGCAAAGGGGCTGTCTAGCTGCTGTGCAATGCAAAGATAATCTTCGCGATTACGGTTCCACTCTTTGTGCAGTGCCAAAGCAAAGGTTTGCCTTAAGCGAGCGAAAAAGCCTTCCGCATCTTGCAAGCCCATGCCTAAGCCTTCGAGCCAATAAATTATTGCAGGCTTTATATGCGTAAAAAGTGATATATTTTCAGGGTGTTCAAAAAAGCTGGCGCTTAACCCCAAAGGTACACGCGTTATTTGCGCTTCGATATTGTTGCTTAACTCATCCACTTGCGCGTTATCGAGTTTGCAATAGAACAAGTCTTGATAGTCAGGAACAAGCGTATACAAAGTTGCTTGCAAGCTTTTAAACACCAGTACCCAAGCGGCTTGCTCTGGCTTTTTCTCAAAACCAATAATACTGGAAGCCTCGACTAAGTTTTCCCAAACACCTTTGCCATCAGCGAATGTTCCCGCCACTGTTGCTTTACCCAAACTTTTAAATAACTCTCGAATGGGTAGATTAAGCTCTTTGTTCCATACAGAAACGGGCTGCTCTATGGTCAAATCGTATTGGTCACTCATAACAGGTCCTTGAAATTACTGGCTATAACAAACTTGATATTTACATTCATTCACAATAATCAAGTAATTAGGTTCAGATATCCAGTACTTTCAACCAGTTACTTCAGATACAAAGTGCAGGTGTTTACATCATAGATGTCGAGTGTTAGTTAAAAAACGTGAAAAAGATAATAATACTCACCATCTTCGATAAAATGCATCAGCCAAACAAACGCTCAAACCAGTTCTTATCTAAGTCGTCTTCACAGCGCTTTAATTGCGCGCCATATCGGCTTGCTCTGTGCTTCACTTTGTTGGCAACAGCCATTAGCCATTTTTTCTTACGATAGGTACCACGCTTGTAGCCTCCCCAACCTTCGTGATAATTCAAATATTGGGCATAGGCATCCCATTTAGATACACCGTTAATTTTATGCGTTTTATAAACAAACCATGCCATAAAATCGATAGCATCTTCAAAGTCATCTCTATCTGCGCCAGAGTTGCCTGTTTCGCGGATATAATCACTCCAAGTCGGTGTTTTTGCCTGAGAATAGCCATACGCAGAGCTTGCCCGCCCAATCGGGATAACCCATAAAAAGTAATCCATCGGCGGTGCTGCATCATGTTTAAAAGAACTTTCTTGGTACATCATGGCCATCAGCACATGTTTGGGTGAGCCCCACTTATCTTGAGCGTCACGGGCATCGTAATACCAATCTTCTTTTTCTTTAAAAATTTCACATATATCATGTGGTTGTGTGGGGGGAGCTGTTGCACAGCCGGCTAAAGATAACAATACGGGTAAAAGAATTATAAATTTTTGCATTTTTTTTCAAACCCATTGAACTTTTTTAAATAGTGCCGGTCTTAATCTATGAATGCAGCAGTTTAGCATTGTTTCATCCCTGAAATTTATTTGCGCAGTTTATTAGACTGCGCTTTTTTTTGCCTACGCTTTAGCAAAGTACTCATCTAAAAACACAACAAAGTCTTTATCGTCATTTTCTTTTATTGCTGCAGCAGCAAGCTGAGACTGGTGTGCTGCATCTTGCAAAACTTCCTCGTTGTATTGTTGATACTCTAAATCTTCATACATTGCTTTATATTTAGCAGCTAAATCTATGGCGATAAAGCCACTGTCTAGCTGTAGCTCTTTAAGTTGAGTAACCAGACGACCTGAGAACGTTTGGTCAGGGTATTTAACCCACTCGCTAAAATTGCTTATTGTATCGGCATATTTGCTTGTTTGATTTGCTTCATCCATCCATTTAGCAACATCAGCCAAATCTAAGAAAATATTTGCAGCCCATTGGCTAAGTAATATCGACTCATCTGCTTTAAGTAATTTGACCTGAGGATCGCGCCCTTGATTAACCACCGCGGTTAAGTTTTCCTGTGTTACTTTTTGCTCTTCCCAGCTCATATCCGGGGAAGGTTTTAACAAACAATAAGTTAAAAATACATCCAGAAAATTAATCTGCTCCATGCTAATACCCGTATCAACAAACGGGTTCACGTCAAGAGCACGGATCTCAACATACTCAATGCCACCGCGTTCTAAAGCATGAGTCGGAGGCTCGCCACTGAGCGCATTACGCTTTGGCCTAATTGGAGAGTAAAATTCATTTTCAATCTGTAAGATATTTTTATTTAACTGTTTTGGCGTCTCACTCTTATAGTCATCCAAGTCACCATATAAATCAGAGTGACAACGGATAGCTTGTCGAAGACCCGCGATATATTCATCTAACGAGTTGTACATCACCCGCAATGAAGACTGGGCACTATTGGTATAACCCAAATCCCCCAACCTAAGCGCCGTGCCATGTTCAAGATACAAAGTGCCTTTACCAATCTTGTTAAACGGTAAACGACTGTCTTTACCTTGTAAAAATGAAGAACATAACGCCGGAGAAGCACCAAACAAATAACTCACTAGCCATAATTCGCGCTTAAAATTGCGAATGAGTCCAAGATATTTATCGGAAATAAAATGCTGTAATGGTTGAGTATTGTTTTCCAATTCACTCAAGCTTTGCCAAAGAGAGTCTGGAAAAGAAATATTAAAATGCACCCCAGCGATGGCCTGCATCATACTCCCATAGCGGTTTTTAAGTCCTTGGCGGTAAAGTGTTTTCATTTTACCGATATTGGAATCACCAAACTGCGCCAAAGCAATATCTTCTTGATTGTTAATAAAACAAGGCATACTCATTGGCCAAAGTAACTCTTCCCCCATTTTGGAAAGCGTAAACTTTTGCAAGTCTCTAAGCTGTGACAAGGTTTGCTCAGCGTCATCGCTTACTGGCGTAATAAACTCAAGCAATGACTCAGAAAAATCAGTGGTGATACTACTATGGGTTAACGGATGGCCGGTCTCTTTGGGATGAGGTGTTTGAGCAATCGTACCATTTTTGTTGATCCGTAAAGCTTCTCGCTCAATTCCACGCTTGATGCCCTTGATGGCGTACTTATGATTGGGCATTGATAATGCCGCTAATCTTGTTTGTAAATCTGTCGTTATCAAAAAAATATCCTCGGCCAACAAAAGGCAGTGCAAAACGTTATGGGGGCGCAATAAGCAATATCAAGTTACGATAATGACTTTTCCGCAATGCTGAGCACCTTGCATATAGCTATGTGCTTGAGCCACTTCATTAAGCGAAAACTGTTTATCCATATGTATGCTCAGTTTGCCACTTCTATACGCTTGATACAATTTATTGAGATCATCATTATTAGCCTTAACCACCATACCTTGTGCCTCAATGCCTTTGTGCTTGGCAAATTCAACGACTTGATCTTTGCTGATCGTTGGCACTGTAACCACAGAGCTTTGCTTATCTAAGTTAGCAACAAGTTTCAGTGCCGTATCTGCGCCAACTAAATCAAGTAATTGTGCACGATGAGGTTGCAGGTAAAAGCTTTCATAGTCCATCACTTTTACATCCATTTTGGCTAGTAACGGATGCTGCGATCGTGTACTTAAAGCTACAACCTGTCTCCCTTGCAGTTTAGCTAACTGAACTGCAATATGTCCGACGCCACCTGTTGGTGCATTAATAAAAAGTGGAACATCAGGCAAAACGGGCAAACACGCAAGCGCTTGTAGTGCAGTTAAGCCACTCAAGCATAGACCTGCTATGGCGGGATTTTCTTTCTCATCTAAAACAATTATTTGTTCTACATGCGCATCAACTTGTTGCGCATAACAGCCTGGATTGTGGGCAAATCCAACCATTCCTATCACGTACTGACCGATACTAAAATCGTTTACCTGCTCGCCTACTTCCTCTATTTGGCCGTAGAGATCATACCCTAACCCCATAAAGCTATCAGGTTGCTTTTGCGCCGCAACAAAACCCAATCCCATTGCTGTTTTTATGTCAATGGGATTAACGCTACTGGCTAGCACTTTTACACGCACGTGGTGTTGTGCAAGCTTTGTATCTTCAATATTTTTAGGGATAATGTTTTCGGGGCCGCCAAATTGCTCAATACCAAAAACTAACTTTGCTTTTGCCATTAAAATACACTCTGTCTTGATGTTTGATAACTCGCTATAATCTAACACAATTAAATAAAACTCTGTCGAGTGCAGGCAAAAATAACCTACAGAGAATCATGGAATACGATGATTTTAACAACAGGTCACGAATACGATGCTTACTGGTAATGCATTCGTGACCCCATGGAGAAAACTATGCGTCGTGGGCAAAATACAATAAACGAAGAAGTAATGTTTGATGACAGTCAACAGCTGGTTTCTACAACGGATCTGCGCGGTATAACTACCTATGCGAACGATGCATTTTGTCGCGTTTCAGGCTTTTCCCGCGAAGAACTGGTTGGTAAAAACCATAATATTGTTCGTCATCCAGATATGCCTAAAGCGGCATTCAAAGAACTGTGGGATAAATTAAAAGATGGTCACTCGTGGCGTGGTGTTGTTAAAAACCGTTGTAAAGATGGCCGCTTTTATTGGGTAGATGCCTTTGTTACGCCTATTTTTGAGCATGGGCAACTTACCGGGTATCAATCTGTTCGTGTTCGCCCAAGCAATGAGCTTAAACAACGAGCCCAAAAGCTATACGATGCAATAAACCAAGGTAAACGTATTTGGCATTGGAGTGAACAGCGAACCTTACGCCGCAGCATGAGCGCTGTGGTAGTTGCATTATGTATCGCCGCAGTGGGCTGGCTTGTGGGTTTCACCGCGGCAATACTATTGCTGGGCGTTTTTATCAGTTTAATTATTATCAATTACGAAGAGCTAATTGCAACACCAAGTGCATTGCAAGCGCAGCAGGCACAGTTTGATTCGGTATCTCGCTACGTTTACGATGGACATAGCGCTTTTAGCGTTGCTAAGTACAATCAAGGCATGTTGCAGGCTAAATTGCGCACGGTTCTTGGTCGCATGAGAGACTCAACCGTGACATTTAAAGACATCGCAACAGGCCTTGATGCAAAATCCAGCCGAACAGAACAAGGTATTCAAGCACAAAGCCAACGCCTAAGTTCAATTGCTACAGCGATGTCTCAAATGAGCAGTACCATTGGCGAGATATCTCACAACACAGCTGAAACAGCACAAAAAGTCGACATCACACAGCAACATTGTCAGGATATTAAGTCATCGATGTCTGATAATGTAGACATGGTCACTAGTTTAGCCAGTCAAGTTGATCAAGCAGCGCAAACTGCAAACTCTCTCGCTAGTGAAGCAGAAAAGATTGGTAAAGTTATGACTGAAATTGAAGGCATCGCAGAGCAAACAAACCTACTGGCTTTGAATGCCGCTATTGAAGCTGCAAGAGCGGGTGAACATGGTCGTGGTTTTGCCGTTGTTGCCGATGAAGTGCGTGCGCTGTCATCAAGAACACAAAATGCCACGAGCCACATTTATGCGTCGATAAAAGAAATTCAAGATACACTATTTAGCTGGTCTAAAGTGATGCAAAGCACCAAAGATAGGGCCGATTCTTGCGCGCAAGCAAGCCAAGTAGGCCAACAGGCGCTTGAAACCATTTTCACTCAGATAAGCGAGATTGCTCAATCGGCTCAAGAAATATCAGCAGCGGCAGAGCAACAACAGGTGGTGAGTGTTGAAATCAACGAGAACATCGGCAACATCAAAGAGCATGGTAACGATAACTTACAGCTTAGTTACCGAGTTGCTGAGGATGCTGCAAAACTGGTTGAAAGTGCGAATAAGATTTCAGGATTACTACTTACATTTAAAGCGTAAGGAAGTTGATAAAGCGTGAAACGGCCACTTCGCTGCTTCACGCTTGTTTACTAATTATCTTGGATAAGATCAGAGTCATTTTTACCCAATGTTTTGAGCAAATAAGCTAACTTACTTTTCACCGTTTCATGCAGCATCTCCGTGCTAAAACGTATGCCCATTTGACACATCTTTGCACCGTCTACACTTGTATCAAGTGCAATCAAACGTACGGGTATACCGTAAATAGGCTCTATCAGCATATTGCCTTCATGGTTTAAATCAAAGATATCTAACTCAATACCATAATTATTAAACAGGTGGTGACCTTACGGCAAGATAGCGCAAATAAGTAAAAACCATCCGGCATACTTGATTGCAACCTAAACAACTAAGGTGTGATCAATGAATACCACAACATCATTAGAGCAAATTAAAGCAC
>NZ_JAAUWV010000051.1 GCF_014694405.1 Pseudoalteromonas sp. S16_S37 | reverse complement strand
ATCTCCATTTTGCAAGGTTTTGAGGGGTGAGAAAACAAACGTTGCAAAATGAGGATAGTAAGATCGTTTAGATCATCAAGAAGATCAATGCATTAAGTGATTTTCAGTGTCGACTAATTCAACTTCACCATCTTCGGTTCGAATGGTTTTAGCTGAATAACCGTTGCGGGAATTTTGTTGCTCAGACTGCTCATGACGAGCATAACCAAGGTGTTCGTCTAATTCAGCATTGAGTGCTGCTTCAACCGTCACCTTGGTTAACATTTTACGAAAGTCAGTTAAATCTGCTTCTGACTTAATTGATTTAGCAGCTTGCTTAGCAAACGCTTCCAGTTCTTTTTTATTCATCATTGCCTATCCTAAACCCTTTATAGGGATTAATAATAGGCAGTTACACAGATTTAGTTACAGGGTCGCTGAGCGCGCTTATCATGTTGGCCTCTGCTCGTGATTCAAAATGAAGACCGTCATTCTGCACAGTTCTTCATTTTGACTGCAACGCATCATTCTGAATTTGTTTCAGAATCCTATAATACTTCAACCGAAAAGTGGATATATACTTTTAGTATATTCAATAACTAAAGCGATTTCAGTTTTTCAATTACGCTGTCGTAATTAGGCTCAGTTGCTAGGTTTTCAACTAATTGCTTGTAAACCACTTTATGCTCTTTATCTAATATCAAAACAGCTCGGCTAAGTAAGCCCATATCTTTGATATATAAACCATAATTTTTACCAAAATCATGCCATACGGAATCAGAAAGGGTTTGTATCTTGTCGATGTTTTCTGCTTGGCAAAAGCGCTTTTGTGCAAATGGTAAATCAGCGCTAATGGTTAGCATCACGACTTCTTTAAACTCATCAGCGACTTTTTCATTAAAGTGTTTGGTTTGTAAGCTACATATACCAGTATCTAAGCTTGGCACAACACTTATCAAAACTGCTTTACCGTTAAAACTGTCGAGGGTAACAGGTACAAATGAACCATCAACTACTTTAAAGTTTGGCGCTTCTTGTCCAAGCTTAATGCCATTACCTAACAATGTGACAGGTTTTCCGTTGGCACTTACTTTGCCTATATCAATTTGATTTTCAGGCAAGTCCATGGCGAATACTGAGTTGGAGATGAGTGCAGCGGCAAAAATTATTACTTTGTTCATAAGCTAAGACCTTAGTCAGTTATCGTAATCTATCAGAGTGTATTATACTGTTAGCTGTGAACCAAGTTTACGGTAGGAATAACGTTGTAAATCAATAGTTATTTGATTAACATGAGCCGTAAAAATAAGCGATATTTCATTATCGTATATTAATAATAACAAATGCAACCATTTTATAACACTTTTCGGTGTAGTGGTTAGTCAATGTAAGAGAGCTTTTATGTCAACATTGGTTTTAATATGTGATGACTCGAAACTAGCGCGCCGACAACTAGCGCGCTCGTTGCCCAATGACTGGGATATAAAAGTTGAATTTGCTGAGCATGGCATTGACTGCTTGGAAAAAATCAAAAAGTTCTCGCCTGAAATCCTTTTTCTTGACCTTAACATGCCACAAATGGACGGTTATGGCGTACTAGAAGCAATCCGTGATCAAGGCTTAAATGTGCTCACTGTGGTTGTCTCTGGTGACATTCAGCCTAATGCCCATCAACGTGTTATTGAGTTAGGTGCAATAGACTTTATTCGTAAGCCTTGTGACGCGAATAAATTAGTTGAAATCATTGAGCATCATGGTATTCGCGATAGAGCAATTAGAGAAAGCCTTGTACATAAATTAGGTGAGCAGTTAGAGCCTGAACTCCGTGATATCTACCAAGAGTTAACTAACGTTGCAATGGGCCAAGCGGGAGACCTTTTGGCAAGATTGCTCAATGTTTTTGTTGAGCTACCAATTCCAAATGTTAACGTATTGGAAGTGAGTGAGTTGCATATGGCCTTGCAAGCGATTGATGCAAGCGCTAGTACCTCTGGCGTGTGCCAAGGTTTTATTGGTGGGGGAGTGTCGGGCGAGGCACTGTTACTGCTAAATGATTCAAGCTTTAAAGAAGTTGCTTCGTTGATGAATTATCACGGTGAACTCAATGATAAAATTGAACTCGAGTTACTGATGGACATTAGTAACATATTAATTGGGGCAATTTTAACAGGCCTGTCTAAACAGTTAGATATGTCTTTCAGTCAAGGACACCCAGTCGTGTTAGGTCAGCACTGTGATGTTTCCGACTTAGTAAAAGCCAATAAAGGCAGATGGCAGCGCACGTTGGCCATCGAAATAAGTTATGGGATTGAAAACCACAATATTAATTGTGATTTAATGCTTTTATTTACCGAAGATTCATTGAAAACTTTAAAATACAAAGTTGCTTACCTTTTAGAAGATTAACACTATGCCTGCTGCTGATTTTGAAATGAATGAAATACACTGGTTGATGGATATGTTCAACACCGTTGATGTGGGCTTGGTGGTGTTAGATAGACAGTATCGCGTGTGTGTTTGGAATGGTTTTATGGAAAACCACTCTGGATTACTGCCAAGTGCGGTTAAAGACAAAGATATATTTGATATCTTCCCAAGCATTGATGAACAGTGGTTTCGCTCTAAAGCGGAGTCAGTATTTGTACTAAAAAATCGCTCGTTTACTATTTGGGAGCAACAACCCTATATTTTTCGCTTTAAAAACTACCGACCTATTACAGGTAAAGCTGATTATATGTATCAAAACTCTACCATAATCCCTTTGTCTACGGTAACAGGCGATGTTGGTAATATTTGTATCATCATTTATGACGTGACCGATGAAGCAATGAATAAAGTAGAGTTGGAAAAAGCTAACCATGAACTGGAGAGAATTAGCCGCACCGATAGTTTGACTCAACTAGCTAACCGGGGCTATTGGGAAGCTGGACTACGTAATGAATTCTTGCGCCTTAAACGAAACAATGGCTGTAGCTCTTTGTTGATGTTTGATATTGACCATTTTAAAAACGTAAATGATGAATATGGTCACAGTGGTGGGGATGAAGCTATTAGGCATATTTCTGACTTACTTAAAAAAACCTTGCGTGAAACTGATACCGCAGGGCGATATGGTGGTGAGGAGTTTGCGGTAACATTAGTCGATACAGATGCTGAAGGCGCAAAAGTCTTTGCTGAGAGACTGCGCAGTTTAATAGAAAAGTCCTCTATTTTTTATGATGAACAACAAATTAAAATTACGGTGAGCGTTGGTTTTGCCACATACAGTGACAAATTTAGCAAACATGAGCAGTGGATTGAAGCGGCAGATATGGCGCTGTATCACTCAAAAGCAACTGGCCGAAATCAGGTGACCCAGTATACCCCTGAACTGAAAAAAGACTCAGCTAAGAACGGATAAGCAAACTAAGCAACACAGCTGATTTTGTATTACTTAGTTTGTTTTTAATCTTAATCCTCACTATCTTCAACAGGACATTTAGCGATAATTTGGTTTTCACCATTCTCATCCACTTGTTCTAACCTAACATCAAACCCCCAAAGCCTGTACAAATGCTTTAAAACTTCATTTTTGGAGTTGGCTAACGGAATGTTGTTATGCGGAACATACTTTAAAGTCAATGAGCGGTCGCCTCTCACATCAACATCATAGATTTGGATATTAGGTTCATTGTTGCTCAAATTATATTGAGCCGATAGTGACGATCTTACCTTTTGGTATCCTTCATCATTGTGGATTGCGCCTACTTCCAAATGAGGGTTCTTATGGTTATCAACAATTGTAAATAATTTGAAGTCACGAATAAGTTTTGGAGATAAAAACTGGCTTATAAAGCTTTCATCTTTAAAGTTCTCCATCGCAAAATGTAACGTATCGAGCCAATCACTGCCTGCAAATTCGGGAAACCATGCCTTATCTTCTTCAGTGGGATTCTCGCAGATCCGCCTGATATCTACCATCATATTGAAGCCAAGCGCATAGGGGTTAATACCTGAGTAAAATTTACTGTTGTAGGGAGGCTGATAAACAACATTGGTATGGCTTTGCAAGAACTCTAACATGAAGGCATCTGATAGCTTACCTTCATCGTAAAGGTGGTTCAAAATTGTATAGTGCCAAAATGTTGCCCATCCCTCATTCATCACTTGCGTTTGTCTTTGAGGATAGAAATACTGTGAGATCTTTCTAACAATACGAATAACCTCACGCTGCCAAGACTCCAATAAAGGCGCATTTTTTTCAATGAAGTACAGAATGTTTTCCTGCGGTTCGCTTGGGAAGCGAACTTTTTTCATTCGTGCTTCTTGCTGATTACTAGGAATTGTTCGCCATAATTCGTTTACCTGCGATTGCAGATAGTCTTCTCTTTCTTTTTGCCTCTTTTGCTCTTCATACATCGAAATTTGTTGTGGACGTTTATAGCGGTCAACGCCATAGTTCATCAAAGCATGACAAGAGTCCAAAAGATTTTCAACCTCATCAATACCGTGCTTTTCTTCACATTGAGCAATATAGTTTTTGGCAAATACCAGATAGTCAATTATTGAAGATGCATCTGTCCAAGTTTTAAATAAATAGTTGCCTTTAAAAAAGGAGTTGTGACCGTAGCAAGCATGGGCCATAACCAGTGCTTGCATAGGTAAGGTATTTTCTTCCATTAAATAGGCAATACAGGGATTTGAGTTGATAACAATCTCATAAGCTAATCCCATTTGACCACGTTTATAATTTTGCTCTGTAGAGATAAACTTTTTACCAAATGACCAGTGGCTATACCCGATAGGCATACCCACACTTGAGTATGCATCCATCATTTGCTCTGCGGTGATCACCTCTATTTGGTTAGGATAGGTGTCTAGTCGGTAATGCTCTGCTACGCGAGCAATCTCTGCTTGATATTCATTCAGCAGTTCAAAGGTCCAATCTGGCCCATCATTCATTGGGTTATAACTCATAAGCTCCCTCCAATGTGGCTAAGCCGCGCCTTGTTGTTGACGATTTTTTTTGAACAGCTCTCTAAAGATCGGGTAAATATCCTCAACTGTGCGGATGTGCTGCATGGCAAAATTGTCGTGAGTGTTAGCGATTGCTTGATATTCACGCCACAGACTTTGGTGCGCACGAGTAGTGATTTCGATGTAGGCATAATACCTAACGGCTTTAAGTAGCTTTTTGGTCATGATTTCAGTGCAGTGAGGTGAGTCATCAGCCCAGTTATCACCGTCTGATGCTTGGGCTGCATAGATATTCCAATCCCCCTGAGAGTAGCGCTCCTTAACGATTTCATCCATCAGTTTAAGCGCGCTAGATACAATGGTTCCCCCCGTTTCTTGCGAATAGAAAAACTCTTGTTCATCCACCTCTTTTGCTTGGGTGTGGTGTCTAATATAAACCACCTCAATATCTTTGTAGGTTCTGGTTAGAAATTGATAGAGCAAAATGTAAAACCGTTTCGCCATATCTTTAGTGGCTTGATCCATTGAACCTGACACATCCATCAAACAAAACATCACAGCTTTGCTGGTTGGATGAGGACGTTTCTCGTAATTTCTAAACCGTAGGTCATAATTATCGATAAATGGAACAGCTGCAATTTTTTGCTTCAGCTCTGCGATCTCAGCCTCTAACTCGGTAATTTTTTGCTGAGGAGGAACTGGCTCTTTTAGTAAAGCAGCCAGCTCTTCTTCTGCTTCTGCAAGTCGTCTGCGTTTACTTGCAGACATAGCGACTCTACGAGCCAAAGAGCCTCTTAAAGAGCGAACTATATCTAGATTGCTTGGCATACCATCGTTACAAAAACCAGCGCGATGCGTTTTCATTTGCACCAGTTTATCTAGCTGGCTCTGTTGCAAGTTAGGCAGTTCTAAATCTTCAAACAATAAGTCTAAATACTCGTCCTTTGATATCGAGAAAACAAAGTTATCTTCTCCTTCACCTTGATCACTAGCATCCCCAGGTCCAGAGCCACCTCCTTGACCTGAAGGAGGACGTTGAATTTTATCCCCCGTACTAAATTGGTCGTTACCAGGGTGGATCATTTCACGATCCCCCCCTTTGCCTTGATGAAATATTGGCTCGCTAATATCTCGCTGAGGGATTGAAATACTCTCTCCGCTACTCGTATCGGTCACGCTGCGCTTATTTATTGCATCAGAAACAGCTTCTTTGATCTGCTTCTTATAGCGCCTAATAAAGCGTTGTCGGTTCAGCGTACTCTTATTTTTACCGTTCAGGCGACGGTCTATAAAATGCGCCATAAATCACCCTCTCAGTTTCTAATCGTATTACTGTGACTTCCGAACTCTTAGATACCATTCAGAGAGTAATCTAACTTGCTTCTGCGTATAGCCTTTCTCAACCATGCGGTTAACAAAGTCTTCGTGTTTTTTCTGGTCCTCAGCAGAGGTTTTAGCATTGAAAGAAATAACAGGGAGCAACTCTTCTGTATTAGAGAACATTTTCTTCTCAATGACAGTGCGCAACTTCTCGTAGCTGGTCCAAACTGGATTTTGACCGTTGTGATGCGCTCTTGCTCTTAGTACAAAGTTCACGATTTCATTTCTAAAATCTTTAGGGTTTGAAATACCGGCTGGTTTTTCGATTTTTTCAAGCTCTGCGTTGAGAGCTGCTCTATCAAATAGCTGACCTGTGTCTGGGTCTCTGTACTCTTGATCTTGGATCCAGAAGTCGGCATACGTAACATAGCGGTCGAAAATGTTTTGGCCATATTCCGAATACGATTCTAGGTAAGCGGTTTGCAATTCTTTACCTATAAACTCGACATATTGAGGAATTAAGTAACCTTTTAAATGACTGAGATAGCGTTCTTGTACTTCGGCGCTAAATTGTTCGCGTTCAATTTGTTGTTCGAGCACATAGAACAAATGAACTGGGTTGGCTGCTACTTCAGCATGATCGAAGTTAAATACTCGGGACAAGATTTTAAATGCAAAGCGGGTTGATAGCCCAGTCATACCTTCATCGACACCCGCATAGTCTCGATACTCTTGATATGATTTCGCTTTTGGATCTGTATCTTTTAAGCTCTCGCCATCGTACACGCGCATTTTTGAATAAATACTTGAGTTTTCAGGCTCTTTGAGGCGTGATAAGGCAACAAATTTAGCGAGCGTCTCAAGTGTGCCAGGGGCACAAGGAGCAACTGCTAGTTCACTGTTTTCAATAAGTTTATTGTAAATTTTAACTTCTTCAGAAACCCGTAAACAATAAGGTACTTTAACAATGTAAACACGGTCTAAGAATGCTTCATTGTTTTTGTTGTTTTTAAAGGTTTGCCATTCAGATTCATTTGAGTGCGCCAAAATCATGCCACTGAAGGGCAGAGCTGATATACCTTCCGTGCCATTGTAGTTACCCTCTTGAGTGGCTGTAAGCAATGGGTGTAGCACCTTGATAGGCGCTTTAAACATCTCAACAAACTCCATCAAGCCTTGGTTAGCTAAACATAGTGCGCCTGAATATGAGTAGGCATCGGGGTCGTTTTGTGCAAAATGCTCAAGCTTCCTAATATCCACTTTACCCACTAACGCTGAGATATCTTGGTTATTTTCATCCCCGGGTTCAGTTTTAGCGATAGCAACTTGATCCAAAATTGAAGGGTAGCGTTTTACTACTTTAAATTTGCTAATATCACCATTAAATTCATGGAGTCGTTTGGTTGCCCAAGGAGACATAACTGTTTTCAAATAGCGTGGCTTGATACCATATTCTTTCTCAAGTAATTCAGCATCTTCGATGGGATTAAAAAGAGAAAGAGGGTGGTCGTTAACGGGAGAGCCTTTGATGGAGTAAATAGGAACTTGCTGCATCAAGTATTTTAGTTTTTCGGCAATTGAGGACTTACCGCCACCTACAGGACCGAGTAAATACAGTACCTGTTTGCATTCTTCTAGCCCTTGCGCGGCATGCTTTAGATAAGAAACGATTTGCTCTATCGCATCTTCCATACCATAAAACTCGTTAAAGGCTGGATATCGGGCAATAACGCGGTTGGAAAAAAGTCGACTTAAACGCGCATCACTTGCCGTATCTATCATTTCCGGCTTGCCTATGGCCATTAATAGGCGTTCAGGAGCACTTGCGTAGGCCGATTTATCTTCTTTACAGATCTCAAGAAATTCGGCGATACTGTACTCTTCTTCTTGTGCTGCTTCATATCTGGCTTGATAGTGTTCAAATATCGTCATAACGACCTCCAGTAACCTGCTTACTCAAAAAAGCTGATTTGTCTACAAAGGAAAAAGGTTACTTTAAGCTTAGTCCTGATATCTAAAATTTGCCTAAAAATTCCAAACATTTAATGCATTTGGATAAAAAAAGAGCGGAAATAAAAAAGGCACTCAAAGTGCCTTTTTTTGCAATAATTTTATTGCCAGAATTGGGACGATTTGTTAAACAAGGTTGCTGTTTGCAAATTCCCAGTTAACTAATGCCCAGAAACCTTTTAGGTAATCAGGACGAACGTTGCGATAGTCGATATAGTATGCGTGTTCCCAAAGGTCAACCGTAAGAATTGGAGTAACGCCTGCATCTGTAAGCGGTGTAGCCGCATTTGATGTATTTACGATATCTAAAGAACCATCAGCAAGTTGTACTAACCAAGTCCAGCTAGAACCAAAGTTGTTTACCGCTTTGTCGTTGAACGCTTCTTGGAATGCAGCAAATGAGCCCCACTTAGCGTTGATAAGCTCAGCAACTTTGCCAGTTGGCTCACCGCCACCATTTGGTGAAAGGCTGTGCCAGTAGAAAGTGTGGTTCCAGATTTGAGCAGCGTTATTGAATACACCACCTTCTGAACTACATACTACTTCTTCTAAAGTTTTGTTAGCAAACTCAGTGCCTTCAACTAAACCATTTAGTTTAACAACATATGTGTTGTGGTGCTTGCCGTGGTGGAACTCTAATGTTTCTCTAGAAATATGTGGCTCAAGTGCATCGATTGCATAAGGTAGTGACGGTAGTTCAAATGCCATTTTAATCTCCATTTTGTTGTGTGAATGCCAAATAAGAGTATCAAACATTGCGCACTTAAGCAGTGCTGTTCTATACGAATTGGCATTATAGTGATACTATAATTCCCGAGTATTTTACTCAAGTTTTGGCAAACAGCAATGGCGTTGCCTTAATACTAATTGTAAATATGGTCTTAATGGTGATATTTCAAGCACGCATTGTTATCACAGACCAAATGCTATCGTCACTTTGAGGTTAAAGATGGAAACCATTGATAAAATTAAACAGCAAATTTCTGAAAACCCGATTCTTCTTTATATGAAAGGCTCTCCTAAGTTGCCTAACTGTGGTTTTTCATCACAAGCAGCACAAGCATTAATGGCATGTGGTGAGCAATTTGCTTACGTTGATATTTTACTTAATCCTGATATTCGTGCCGAGCTACCTCATTATGCAAATTGGCCAACTTTTCCTCAATTGTGGGTTGAAGGCGAGTTAATTGGTGGATGCGATATCATTATCGAAATGTTCCAGCGTGGTGAATTACAGCCACTGATCCAAGAAACAGCAGCAAAATATAAAACAGAAGAGTCTGACTCAGCTGAGTAAATAGTTCTTCTTAGAGAAATAGCTTTTAGCCCAACCAAGTGTTGGGCTTTTTTATTTTTATCTCTTTGCGCATCTAAACGGTTACATGAACCTAGTTGACGTTAACGTAAACCATCTGATTTTAACTCCAAAGCAGGCTATAGATTGCTATTTTTCGTTTTATGCGAAAGCTGAATAGTATGCAGCAAAATATGGAGAGTTAACACTTATCTTAGCTATAGCTTGTGAATAATTATTCAACTTTTGGGTGGGTTACGTTTACGTAAACTGTGCTTTTAAAGTATCTTTGTTAACTTTAAATTGCCAATGACACTGGTGTCATTTTCTTTTTTTAGTCTTTTTATACGGCTTTTATCCCTGAAAAGTTGTTTTTTGTTAAATTTTCAAATTAATGAGAAATATTCAAGTTGATGAATATGTATTCATAATTGTGTTGACTCGCATATAAAACCTCGCTAATTTTGAATATCTGCCAAAAAATCTCGTTAGAAGTGTAACCAACGGCAGTTGTAGCAAGGGGAGGAGTCCATGTTATATGACTCAGCACTAGAAAAAGATAATTGTGGGTTTGGTTTAATAGCACATATTAAAGGCCAAGTTAGCCACAAACTCATTCGTACAGCGATAACAGGGTTAGATCGGATGCAGCACCGAGGTGGTATAGCATCTGATGGAAAAACCGGTGATGGCTGCGGACTTCTATTACAAAAACCAGACAGTTTTTTTCGTGCTATTGCTGATGAGCAGCAATGGCGCTTAGGTAAAAACTATGCGGTGGGCATGCTATTTCTTAATACAGATAGTGAGCTGGCCAATGCTGCAAGAAAAGTGATAGGTGAAGAATTAGAAAAAGAAACACTTACGCTGGTTGGATTCAGAGAGGTGCCTACCGACCCGTCAATGCTCGGTCCAATAGCAAAGGCGCAATTACCCATTTTTGAGCAAGTATTTGTTAGCGCACCGGAAGGTTGGCGACCAAAAGATCTTGAACGCCGACTCTATATCGCAAGGCGTAGAATTGAAAAGCGTTTGGCCGATGATAAGCAGTTTTATATTTCTAGTTTGTCAGGCTTAGTGACCGTATATAAAGGCCTGATGATGCCGGCAGACTTGCCGAATTTTTATCTAGACCTTGCTGATATGCGCATGAAAAGCGCAATTTGTGTGTTCCACCAGCGCTTTTCGACTAATACTCAACCTCGTTGGCCTTTGGCTCAGCCATTTAGATATTTGGCGCACAATGGGGAAATCAACACCATTACCGGTAACCGTCAGTGGGCAAGAGCGCGTGCCTATAAGTTTTCATCGCCGTTATTGCCTGACTTACAAAGTGCGGCACCGTTTGTTAATGAAGACGGCTCTGATTCATCTAGCTTAGATAACATGCTTGAGTTGTTTCTTGCCGGTGGTATGGATCTATTCCGTGCTATGCGTATGCTAGTACCACCAGCATGGCAAAAAAATCGTGCGATGGATGATGATTTACGTGCATTCTACGATTTTAACTCGATGCATATGGAGCCTTGGGATGGTCCTGCAGGCATTGTAATGTCTGATGGTCGTTTTGCCGCATGTAACCTTGATAGAAATGGCCTAAGACCAGCCCGTTATGTATTAACTCAAGATGGCTTTATTACGCTTGCTTCTGAGGTGGGGATTTGGGATTACGCCGCAGATGAGGTGATTGATAAAGGTCGTGTTGGACCAGGTGAGCTGCTGGTAGTTGATACCTTGCACGGCAAAATTTGGCAATCGGATGAAATTGATCAAGACCTTAAAGCGCGCCATCCATACAAAGCATGGTTGGAGCAAAACGTTAAGCGCTTAACGCCATTTGAACAGCTAGATGAGCAGCAAGCTGGTGGTAGAGATGTCGACGACCAAATGCTACTCACCTATCAAAAGTTGTTTGGCTACTCTAATGAAGAACTTGATCAAGTGCTGCGTGTGATGGGTCAAAATGGTCAAGAGGCTACCGGCTCAATGGGTGATGATACGCCGTTTGCTGTGCTCTCAGAAGGTTATCGTTCATTATTTGATTACTTCAGACAAAAGTTTGCGCAAGTAACCAACCCGCCAATTGATCCGCTTCGAGAAAATCATGTGATGTCGTTGGCGACCTGTATTGGCCGTGAGCAGAATGTTTTTAATGAAACGACAGGGCACGCTAAACGCTTGCAGTTTGACTCGCCAGTGTTGTCGTACTCGGATATGCAGCAGCTGCGCAATGCGGATGATCAGCACTATTCAATCTGTAAAGTATCACTTAACTACGCGCCAGAAGAAGGGTTAGAAAATGCCATAAACCGCATTTGTGACGAAGCACAGCAAAAGGCACAAGCCGGTTGTGTCATGGTGGTATTAAGTGACCGTGATATCAGCGAAGAAACTTTACCAGTGCCAGCCGCAATGGCGGTAGGTGCGGTACAAAGAAGGCTGGTTGACTCTAACCTTCGCTGCGACTCTAATATTATCGTTGAGACTGCTAGCGCCAGAGATCCGCACCAGTTTGCAGTTCTTTTGGGCTTTGGTGCCACTGCAATTTACCCTTATTTGGCATACGAGTCATTGGTTGCTATGTGTGACCAAGGCATCATCAAAAAGACTTATCGTGAAGTGACATTGGCCTATCGTAATGCGATTAATAAGGGCTTATATAAAATCATGTCAAAAATGGGCATTAGCACGGTTGCGTCTTACCGTTGTTCAATGCTATTTGAAGCGGTTGGCCTATCGGATGCTGTAGTTGAAAAGTGCTTTAAAGGCGTTGCAAACCGTATTCAAGGTGCATGCTTTGAAGACTTTGAAAGCGACCAAGTTAAATTGCATAAACTGGCGTATAGCAAACGCAAACTGTTAAGCCATGGTGGTTTACTCAAATATGTACATGGTGGTGAGTACCATGCGTATAACCCAGACGTTGTGCAGTCGCTGCAGGTGGCGGTGCGCTCAGGTAGTTACGACGATTATCGCAAGTATGCCGATCTAGTAAATAACCGCCCAGTTACTAACCTGCGTGATTTGTTAGCTTTAAAAGCGCAAATGCCAGTGAGCATAGACGATGTAGAGCCCGAAACCGAGCTGTACAAGCGCTTTGACTCAGCGGCCATGAGTATCGGTGCTTTGTCGCCGGAAGCTCACGAAGCGTTAGCGATTGCCATGAACCGTTTAGGAGGCTTTTCTAACTCTGGTGAGGGGGGGGAAGATAAGTTACGTTTTGGCACTGAAAAGAACTCTCGTATTAAACAAGTTGCCTCTGGGCGATTTGGCGTAACTGCGCACTATTTGCAAAGTGCTGATGTTATCCAAATTAAAGTAGCGCAAGGTGCAAAGCCTGGTGAAGGCGGACAGCTGCCGGGCGAAAAAGTAACGCCGTATATCGCTAAGTTACGTTATTCGGTGCCAGGGGTGACGTTGATCTCACCACCACCGCATCACGATATTTACTCAATTGAAGATTTAGCCCAGTTAATTTTTGACCTTAAGCAAGTTAATCCCAATGCCATGATCTCGGTGAAGCTGGTGTCTGAACCTGGGGTTGGAACAATCGCTACGGGAGTCGCAAAAGCCTACGCGGACCTGATTACCATTGCAGGGTATGACGGTGGTACGGGGGCAAGTCCGTTAACGTCAGTTAAATACGCGGGCAGCCCGTGGGAGCTAGGTTTGGTTGAAACTCAGCAGGCGTTGGTTGAAAACGGCTTGCGCCATCGCATTCGTTTACAAACCGATGGAGGTTTAAAAACCGGTTTAGATATAGTCAAAGCCGCTATTTTAGGCGCAGAAAGCTTTGGTTTTGGTACGGGGCCTATGGTTGCACTGGGCTGTAAATATTTAAGAATTTGTCATCTAAATAACTGCGCCACAGGTGTGGCTACGCAAGATGAAACGTTGCGACAAAAGCATTATCACGGTTTACCAGAAATGGCGATGAACTACTTCAAGTTTATTGCCCGAGAAGCGCGTGAACTGATGGCGCAATTAGGGGTAACAAGACTTGTAGATTTAATTGGCCGTACAGATTTACTGGAAGTGATTGAAGGTCGCACCGCTAAACAAAGCAAGTTGAATCTATCTAACTTGTTGGCTAAGCCAAATAATCCATCGGGCGAAACGCTGTATTGCAGTGCAAAAAACACCTCGCATTATGAGGGTAAGCTTAACGAGCTGCTGCTTGATAAAGCTAAGCAAGCCATCGACGAAAAATCTGGTATCTCCTTGGTTAATCGGATTGCTAATACTGACCGCTCTGTGGGTGCGATGTTATCGGGTTATATCGCCAGCAAATATGGTAACCAAGGTATGGCTGCAGACCCTGTTGCAATCGAACTGCATGGTACGGCGGGTCAGTCTTTTGGGGTATGGAACGCCGGGGGTTTAGAAATGACCCTAGTAGGTGATGCTAACGACTATGTAGGTAAAGGCATGGCTGGTGGAAAGTTGGTGATAAGGCCGCCAATGGGCTCAAACTTTGCGAGCCATAAAGCGACCATCATGGGTAACACCTGCTTATATGGTGCGACGGGCGGTAAGTTGTTTGCGGCCGGTCGAGCGGGCGAGCGTTTTGCGGTTCGTAACTCTGGCGTTCAAGCGGTTGTTGAAGGGTTAGGTGACAATGGCTGTGAGTATATGACAGGCGGTGTGGTTTGTGTACTTGGCTCGGTGGGTGTGAACTTTGGCGCGGGTATGACAGGCGGTTTTGCTTATGTACTAGATGAAGGCAATGATTTTGAAAAACGCATCAACCCTGAGCTTGTTGAAGTGGTCGAGTTGAGTGAGCTTGCATCTCACCAAGAGCATTTGCGCGGTTTAATTGCTGAACACTCAGATCTGACGTGTTCCTCACGAGCCGAGCAGGTACTTGCAAATTTTGATTTGTACTTGCCAATGTTCAAGCTAGTTAAACCCAAATCAAGCGATCTTAAAGGCCTATTAGGGCACAGAGCACGCAGTAGTGCTGAACTTCGTGTGCAGGCTCAATAGGGGGAAGTATGAGCGAAAATGTTTATCAATTTATAGACGTACAACGAGTTGATCCGCGCAAAAAGCCAATTTCGACTCGTAAGCAATCATTTGTAGAGATTTATGAGCCGTTTTCACATAGTCAAGTTAGCTCACAGTCGGACCGATGCTTAGACTGTGGCAACCCTTATTGCGAGTGGAAGTGCCCAGTTCATAACTATATTCCACAATGGCTGAAGTTAATAAGAAATGGCCGCATCTTTGAAGCTGCGGAATTATCACACCGTACCAATAGTTTGCCCGAAGTGTGCGGCCGTGTTTGTCCGCAAGACCGCTTATGCGAGGGCGCGTGTACGCTCAATGAAGAGTTTGGTGCGGTTACCATCGGCAATATCGAAAAATACATTACTGACACCGCTTTTGCACAGGGCTGGAAGCCCGATATGTCTTATGTAGTTTGGAGCGATAAAAAAGTGGCAATAATTGGCGCAGGCCCCGCTGGACTGGGATGTGCCGATATTCTGGTGCGCAACGGCGTTAAACCTGTGGTGTTTGACCGCAATCCAGAAATTGGCGGCTTGCTCACATTTGGTATTCCATCATTTAAGCTCGAAAAGTCGGTGATGGAAAAACGTCGTGAGATCTTTAGTGAAATGGGTGTTGAATTTAAGTTGAACACCGAAGTTGGCAAAGACGTCAGTATGGATGAACTGTTATCACAATACGATGCGGTGTTTGTAGGGGTAGGCACTTATCAAAGTATGCGCGGTGGATTAGCGAACGAAGATGCGCCGGGCGTATACGACGCGCTGCCATTTTTAATTGGTAACACCAATCGAGTTATGGGGTATGACGAGACTAACCAACCATTTATTGATATGGCTGGTAAAAAAGTTGTGGTGCTTGGTGGCGGTGATACCGCAATGGACTGTGTGCGTACATCGATAAGACAAAACGCCACATCGGTAGTGTGTGCTTATCGTCGTGACGAAGAAAACATGCCGGGCTCTCGCCGTGAGGTAAAAAATGCTAAAGAGGAAGGGGTTGAGTTTAAATTTAACCTGCAACCGAAGGGCATTGTGGTTGACGATAATGGTCATGTGAAAGGCGTTGAAATGGTGCAAACGCAACTCGGTGAGGCCGATGAGAATGGCCGTCGTAGAGCCGAAGAAGTACCTGGATCTGAACATGTGCTAGACGCTGATGCGGTACTTATGGCGTTTGGCTTCAAGCCTCACAGCCTTGATTGGTTAGCGCAATATGATGTTGAAATTAATCACTGGGGCGGCATTGAAGCACCCGAAAAAGGAGAGTTTACTCATCAAACCAGCAACCCGAAAATATTCGCTGGTGGCGATGCAGTACGCGGCTCTGACTTAGTCGTTACCGCGATATTTGAAGGCCGCAACGCTGCCGAAGGCATCCTAGATTACTTAGGCGTTTAGCGATTGATTTTAAGTTAGTTTTCAAACTAAGTAGTAAGACCATCTAGCCCGCAACAGCGGGCTTTTTTATTTGTATGCTAAAAAAATTGTTGATGTTTCCGCTAATCTCTTGATACGCAATGACTTGTCGCATAAAGTGCCCTATACCGATATTTAACACACGGAAGTATTTATGACGTCTCTTTCTATTTTTAAGTTACTACCCTGTTTTGCCTTGTTAGCCATTTCACAAAGTTATGCAGCGCAGCAAAAACTGTTAGCCGATGATGGTAAAGCCGAAGATCAATTTGGTTACAGTGTTGCTATAGATGGCGCAACGGCATTAGTTGGCGCGCTCAACGCAGATACGAATGATCAAAAAGACTCTGGGGCTGCTTATGTATACAGTCTCGGTCCAACAGGCTGGCAGCAACAAGCAAAGTTAGTCGCCAACCCAGCTTATGCGGGTGACACCCTCGGAGGCAAGGTAGCATTGAAAAACCACTTTGCTGTGCTCGGGGCGAGTAGAAGAGATGAGAAAGGTAAAGACTCAGGGGCTGTGTTTGTCTTTGAGGGAGAAGGAAGTGCTTGGTCGCAAAAGCAGATTGTTACCGCGCTAGATGGCAAAGCTGGCGACGCTTTTGGGCAAAGTATTGCGCTGACTGAGCGGTTTCTGGTGATCGGTGCGCCTCATAGTGACGCGCCGCATACGGACTCGGGTTCGGCTTACGTTTATATGCGCCAACAAGGCTCATGGCAATTTCATAGCAAATTAACGGCAAAAGATGGTGCCGAGGGAGATTTATTTGGGATCAGTGTTGCGATTGATGGCGATACCATTTTAGTTGGCGCTGACCTAAACGATGAGCGAGCGCAAAAAGCTGGTGCGGTTTACGCCTATGTATTTGATGGCAAACAATGGAATCAACAAGCAAAACTGATGGCTAACGATGGTGCAAACACTGACATTTTTGGCGTAAGAGTTGCACTGTATGGTGATACGGCACTTATTTCAGCCAGACGAGACGATATAGAAGGCGTTGGCAAAGACGCGGGCTCAGCTTATATATTTGAGCGTACCGAAGGGCAATGGACTCAGACGCAAAAGTTGCTTGCACCAGATGGTAAAGCCGATAACAGATTTGCCCGTGGCGTGGCGCTGGGCAAAGATACGGCGATAATCAGTGCCATGCACCACGACGCTAAAGGGGATAATGCAGGTGCCTTATATGTGTTCAAAAAGCAACAAGGGCAATGGCGGTACACATCAACAGTGGTTGCGAATGATGGTGTGGCTGAAGATAGATTCGGTTGGAATGTAGCGCTTGCCAACAACACTGCAATAATTGCAGTGCCTCATCGCGATGATAACGGTAACTCATCGGGCGCAGCGTATGTGCTGGATTTCATAAAATAAAAAGTAGCTTAAATAATTCGCTGTAAAACCATGTTTAGTATAGTCACTTATCAACTCTGGATAAGTGACTCACCGCTAAAATAGTTCTGTGGTTTTAAGCGCTTTGTACCATCAGCAACTCTTGGGCACTGGCTTTGGTGGTAGCACTGATTTTATCTCCACCAATTAAGCGAGCAATTTCTTCAACACGCATATCATGTTCAAGAGGCTTCATTGCAGTAAAGGTTTCGCCGTTTTCTACTGACTTGGCAACAAAGAATTGTTGATGGCCGCTACAGGCCACCTGAGGTAGGTGAGTTACACAGATCACTTGGGTTGATTTACCTAGTTGTCTTAGCAGCTTGCCCACTTGTGAAGCGGTAGGACCAGAAATACCCACATCCACTTCGTCAAAAATAAGGGTCGGAGTAGTAACGCGCTGAGCAATGATCACTTGAATCGCTAAACTTATACGAGATAATTCACCACCCGATGCAACTTTACCAAGCGGTTGCAGAGGCTGCCCAGGGTTTGTTGAAACTAAAAATTCAATATCATCAAAGCCTTTGGCAGCAGGTTTTTGCTGTGATTTTTGTGTTAACTCAATGGCAAAGCGACCATTTTCCATTGATAGCGACGCCATACTCTTGCTGATCAATTCATTTAGTTGTTTTGCGGCCGTGTGCCTGCTTTCGCTTAAGCCTTTAGCTGCAATATTGTAAGCCTGAATCGCGTCAGCAATTTCTTGCTCAAGGGCATCAAGGCGCTGTGAATCTGAGCTAATATCGTTCAGTTCTGACTTCAATTGCTGATGAAATGTGTAAAGCTCTTCCGGTTTAACCGTATGTTTGCGAGATAAATCCATGGTTTTTGACAAGCGCTCTTCAAGCTCTTGCAGGCGCATTGGATCTTGGTCAATGTTCTCGCTGTAACTACGCAGCTCTCTGCACGCTTCTTCAATTTGTACCGCCGCTTCTTCGAGCATAAGCGCGATTGGGTTTAGGTTATTATCGTAGCCAGATAGCTCGCTAAATTGCTGTGCGCTATGTTGCAGCTGACTGAGCACGGTTTGGTCGTCTTCATATAAATATGACAACTCTCTTTGACAGGTGTCAATGATGGTTTGGCTGTGGCTTAGTCGGCTATGCTCAGCTTCTATCTCTGCAAATTCACCATCTTCAAGTGCAAACTCATCTAGTTCTGCCACTTGGTATTCAAGTAATTGCTGCTTGGCAGCTTGTGCTTGTTGTTGCTTTTGCAGTTCTGAATATTCGCGCTGTAGTTTGTTAAAGTGGTTGTATTGCGTTGTCACCGCGTTAAGCAACGAGTAGTGACCTGCATAAGCGTCAAGTAAATGTAATTGGTGTTCAGGTTTTAGTAAAAGCTGGTGCGCATGCTGACCATGAATAGAAATTAAATATTGTCCTAAGTCTTTTAACTGCCCAGCAGTCACAGCAACACCGTTGATATAGCTTTTACTGCGGCCATTTTTACTGATCACGCGGCGTAAAATACAATCTTGCTCTTCATTATTGAGCATATGCTCTTTTAAAAACTGTTGAGCAACTGGCAGGTCAGAAATATCAAAGTGCGCACTGATCTGTGCTTTGTCGGTTCCGGGGCGAATTGCGGCAGGATCAGCACGTTCACCTAGGCATAAGGATAGGGCATCAATGGCAATAGATTTACCTGCACCGGTTTCACCAGTGATGGCGGTCATACCCGCTCGCCATTCGATATTTAAGGCATTTACAATCGCAAAATTTTTTATTTCTAAGTTGATAAGCATACTGTGCATCCAAACAGTGGTTATACTGTTAATTTATACAGCATGCTCAATAAATGCAACTTGAATTTTAACTATTAATGAGTGATCAATTTAACTCGTGGTTAAACGTTGCCTAGCGGCGGTCATTTGCTGCTCGACTCGGCGGTTTTCACCGTCACCAGTATCGTTATTTTGCTCTTCGGTGCCATTTTCATGCTCAGCATCTTCATCATTATTTAATGTGTCTAGCGGCACATCCGAAGTTTTAATTAGGGCGATCAGAGCAGGTAAAATTTCATGATAAAAATCTTTGTTGTAGGCGATACCTGAAGAGGGGAGTTCTGCAACAAAGTACTGTAGTTGCTCGGCAAGTTGGTCTTTATTACCTGTGATCCTAGACTTACCTAACTCTGTACCTACTACACGGGTGAATTGCTCACTTATCTTTTCTAGTTGATTTAGATTCGCTTCTGTATGTGCCTGCACTACAAAAAAGTTACCCACAATGGCGTTTATTTTTGGGGCATATTTAGGTCGCAGTATTTTCGCATCCACATATTCGGCTGTCTTTGCTTTAAAGTTATCAGTGACCTCTTTAAGACGTGCGTTGAATATCTTTTTTTGGGCCTCTCGCGCCTTTTTGCGATTATTTTCTATCACCACATACACTCCTAACAGGGTAATAAGGAGTAGAAGAGTGAAAAAAACAATGTAACTGATCATATCAACTAAAATTTCCTAAATTAGAAAAATAACAGGCTCTATTTTGCGGTATCTTTAAGGCATTAGTAAAGCCTACTGCCCCAATTTAATTTCTGCCTAAGCACATTGTAATACGAATACGATTTTGGATGGATCAAGCGCAGTGCTTTATCCGCTTTTTTAATAACCACTTCATCACCAGGGAGGACCGCCAAAACCACATGGCTGTCACAGCTGACTTGCAAGCTATCAGTATTTTCCAAACTCAGCTTGAGGCGGATCTCATTATTCGCATCAACAACAAGAGGTCTGCTTGAAAGCGTATGTGGAAACATTGGCACCAGCGCCATCGCATTAAGCTGAGGGGTAAGTATTGGGCCGCCTCCCGATAATGAGTAGGCTGTTGAACCTGTTGGCGTTGATACAATTAAACCATCGGAGCGCTGTGAGAATAAAAATTCATCATTAATAAATGCTTCAAATTCTATCATGTGCGCTACTTTATCAGCGTGTAGTACCGCTTCATTTACCGCTAAATTGGCACTCTTTAATTGTGCGTGTCGATATACTTCTACTTTGAGTAAAAAGCGCGACTCAGAAATAAATTCGCCTCTGAGCACTTCTTCTAAGCTGGCTTCAAAGCCTTCGGGGTTAAGGTCGGTTAAAAATCCAAGGTTACCTCGGTTAACACCGATTACCGCTACATCAAAGCGCGCTAATACACGCGCTGCGCCTAGCATATTGCCATCGCCGCCGACCACAATGGCTAAATCACATTGGCTGCCAAGATCAACCAACTCAGTAAGCACATTGTTATCAATGTTAGAAATTTGCGCTCCAACGCGTTGCTCAACTAAAACGTTATAACCTAGTGCTTGCAAAAAGGTGTATAAGCGTTGTAAGGTCAACGCCGCGCCTTCATGGTTAGGCTTTCCAATTAGGCCTATGGTTTTGAAGGGAGTCGTCATGTTGAATTCCTTGATAATAATAGCGCAAGACTAACTTAAAAAGTCAGCACTTGAAACTGGCAAATGATGTCACTACATAAATAATATGAAATTAACAGCACGCGACCAACAAATCTTCTCTGCGGTAATGAGTTTGTACTGCAATGGTGAAGGGCATCCAGTGGCTTCTAGCAAAATAGCCAAGCAAAAAGGTATGGCTGTTTGTTCGGCTACGGTGCGTAATGCGATGGCTCGATTGGAGAAATTTGGGCTACTGTATTCGCCGCACACTTCTGCAGGTAGGGTACCCACCGATTCTGGTTTAAAATACTGGTTAGATGAGTATTTTTCTTTGTCTGACATTGCTAATTATTGGCAACCAGAACAAAGCCAATTGATAGAATTTGCACATAGTCTTAGTCAAAAATTTAATATTTGTTGTTGTGTGGGTTTACCACAAGCCAGCTCCCAATTAGTTTTCAGAGTTGAAGTTCTGGCATTCGACAGCACGTCATGGCTGGTTTTATTGATAGACAGGGCTGGCCAGTCTCATAATATTTGTATCAATAAACCCAGAGATGACAGTGATCAGCATCGTTATTTATTTGCCGCTTGGATGAATACGGTATTTAGCCAGCAAACATTAATTGAAGGTTTGCATCGTATGAAAGCGATGGCACACAGCGCTCCAGAGAACTGTAGAGATCAACTAGCACAGTGGACGCGAGAGCTTCATTATCAATTGGGTACAGACAATAGTATTGTGGTTGGTGAACGCTTTTTATATCAGGGCTTAGATATTGATTCTGAGCTTAATATTGGAGTGTCGTTTTTGCACCAAGTTGAAGACAAACTGGCGTTTAAAAATGGCGTCTCTGTTTTATTGGGCGAAGAATTAAGCACGCTCAATGTGAAACAATCTCTGGTATTGAGTGTGCCATATTTCCAAAACGGGGAATATCAAAGTCGGTTTTGTGTAATTTGCCCAGCAAATGCACCAATTGAAGCGATCATTACACAATTTTCTCAAATCACGCCAATCGGGACTTGAATCTCAAATTTCAATCCCCATAATTAGCCACAGTTGTAAAGAATCGGAGAAATCTTACATGTCTGAGCAAACCAATGCCCCTGAACATGAACAAGAAGCTGCTGCGCAAGTAGAGCAAGCGGCACAAACACAAGAATCAGTGCAAGAAGAAGCGCAAGCACAAACGCAAGCACAAACAGAGCTAAGCCCTGAAGAAGAAATTGCAGGCCTGTATGCTGAACTGGAAGCTGCTAAGCAGACCATAAGAGATCAACAAGATGGCGTGATAAGAGCGGCTGCTGATGTTGAGAATATGCGTCGTAGAGCTGCACAAGATGTTGAAAAAGCGCATAAGTTTGCGTTAGAAAAGTTCGCAAATGAGTTGTTACCTGTGCTTGATAATCTTGAGCGTGCGATTGAGTTTTCTGACAAAGAAAACGAAACCTTAAAGCCTGTGCTTGAAGGGATCGATATGACGCTTAAGAGCTTTGCCGATGCACTTGCTAAATTTGGTGTTGAAACGGTTAATCCACAAGGTGAGACATTTAACCCAGATTTACACCAGGCGATGTCTATTCAGCCTAGCAACGATGTGTCGCCAAACACCGTACTTGCGGTAATGCAAAAAGGTTACACATTGAACGGCCGTTTATTACGCCCTGCAATGGTTATGGTATCTAAAGAAGCTGAGTAAGTAGCATTTTTAGACGTAAGGAAAAGCCGATGTTAATCGGCTTTTTTTATGCGTGATTTTTGGATTATCTGGTAGCAAATAGACAGCAATACAGCACCTAACATTAGAGCTGAAAAAGGAACGGCGCTGCTCGGTTCAATAAACGCTAAGATAGGGCCAACGAGCGCGCCACTGCCAAAGCGCAGAGTGCCTATCACTGCGGTAGCCGTGCCAGAGTGCTGCTCAAACGCAATTAAAATTAGGGCATCGGCGTTACTGGCAATGATCCCCAAACTCATCATTAAGGGCGCTACGGTACTGGCAAAGAGCCAAACATTTACAGATATCAAACTTTCAATCACCAAGGTGCTACTGACCAGCAAACCTATAGCAAGGCCCAAAAACAGCATACGCCTTGAACCAAGCCTTGGTACCAGGCGGGTGTTTAAAAAGTTACCAAACATCAGGGCCATGACATTTAAGGCAAAAAGAATGCCGAACAATTGCTCAGATACCGAAAAGTAATCAAGGTAAATAAATGGAACCGAGGTTAAAAAACAAAAGAATGCAAATGATGCTGACATAGAGGTGAGTATGTCGAAGCGACTTTGTTTATTAGATAGTACAACGCGATAGTTTTTTAAGAAAAATGAGAGCGATATTTTGCTTTTGTTAAAACTTGGTACATCAATATCGGCGTAAAAACAGCACGCCAAGACGATGATTGCGTATAGGGCTAGCGACCAGAAAATAGCACTCCAATGCCACACTAACATCAGTGCAGCGCCAATACTTGGGGCGAGTAAAGGCGCTAACATCATGATCATTGACACATACGACATGCCTTTGGCGGTCTCTTGCTGGTAGTAATGGCGAATGATCCCAGGTACAACAACACTGGCGGCAGCACCAGTAAATGCTTGTATAACACGCAAAATGTTAAACAACTCGATATTGGTTGTCATAGCAAGTAATGCTGAACTTATGGCAAAGCCAAGCAATCCGATACGCGCTAAGAGCGTGCGTGAAAATCTATCGGCAAGTGGGCCGAACACAAGCATACCAACAGCATAGCCCGCCAAATAGCAACTTAAAGAGACTTGGACTTGCTCAAGTGAGGTATTTAATTGCTCTGCAATAGCGAGCATAGCAGGCAAATATAAATCTATCGCCAACGGCGTTAATGCCACAATACTTGCCAGTAAAGGCAAAAATAATCGACCAAGGGAATGAGAATGTTGCACAAGCGTCCACAAATGATGAATTTTGTCCATTATAGCGGTAACGGCACAATTAAGCTTAAGTTAATAGTTGAGTAGCAATTATTTGCGGCAAAAGTGAATAATTGCAAAGCCGTACACTTGAGTCGGTGCTAGGATGTTTTAAACTAGCAGCAAGCTTAATGTTATTGGGAATTAACAACATGAAGAAAGTACTTACAACGTTGGCCAGTGCCTTGGTTATGACTCTGGCTGTGTCGGGGTGTAAAACGTCTCCCACAGGACGAACACAAATTACTTTATATTCAGATCAAAAAATGAATGAGATGGGGGTTGCGAGCTTTTCGCAAATGAAAGAGCAGCAGGCTATTGAATCTGATAAATCCACAAATGCCTATGTACAGTGTATTGCCGATCACCTAATTGCTCAGCTCCCTGCGGAGTATGCAAATCAACAGTGGGAGGTTGTCGTATTTAAAGAGGATAGCGCCAACGCATTTGCATTGCCAGGGGGCAAGATAGGAGTTCACACGGGGTTGTTAAAGGTTGCTAAAAACCAGCACCAACTTGCGGCGGTAATGGGCCATGAAGTGGGACATGTTATTGCGCAACACGCAAACGAACGTGTATCGCAAAATAGTTTGCTGCAATTTGGTCTTCAGGCCAGTAATGTTGCGTTGCAAATGGGCGATGTACAATACAGAAATGCCATTATGCAAGGCTTAGGTATAGGTGCTCAGTTTGGTGTTGCCTTACCATTTAGTCGCTCACATGAAAGTGAAGCAGACATTATAGGCTTAGATTTGATGGCGAAAGCGGGGTTTGATCCACAAGGGTCGGTTGATCTTTGGCAAAATATGGAAGCGGCATCTGGCGGAGAGCGCCCAGCTGAATTTATGTCTACTCACCCGGCACCGCAAAGCCGCATTGCTAATTTACAAAATGGCATGGCCAACGCCAACGAATTAAAACAAATGGCGTGGCAGGCAGGCAAAAAACCAAGCTGCAAGTAATTCATTGGTAAGGGCAAAGCAAGTGGCGCAACATACCCCATATGCTTTGCCTAAGCGATGCTATATTTAGCTTAGCCAGTTTTATTTGCTTGGTGTGTTTTGACAAATTTGATCTGGCTCAAAATAGTGCACAACTCAAGGTGGAGGAGGACAAAAGTCCTTATCTGGAAGGGCGTATTTAACTATGCTCGCCAGCTATCTACACAGTATATGCACTAAGATAGGCGGGGTTAGAATACCAATTGCTTATTTACCAGTGAATTCATGCAATAATCAAGTGGAATCAATATGCAACAATTACCTACGGTCGATTATCAAGCGCCTGACGCAGCCGCACAATTTGTCGAATCTCTACGTAACACGGGCTTCGGTGTATTAAAAAATCATCCAATCCCTCAAGAACTAGTAGAGTCGATTTATAAAAATTGGCAAGCGTTCTTTAACTCTGAACAAAAGCATGAGTTTTTGTATGACAAAGACACACAGGATGGTTACTTTCCACCGGAAGTGTCTGAGGTAGCAAAAGGTTTCACAGTAAAAGATATCAAAGAGTACTTTCACGTATACCCTAAAGGTCGCGTACCAGCCCAATTAGAGGCTGAAATTCGTGAATACTATCGCCTAGCAAATGAGTTTGCAGCCAAACTATTGAGCTGGGTACAAGCGCAAGCACCAGAAGATGTACGTGCAAAATTTTCTATCGACCTAAAAGATATGATTGCTGATTCTGAGCAAACATTACTGCGCATACTGCATTATCCGCCAATGACTGGTGATGAAGAGCCTGGTGCGATTCGTGCCGCTGCCCATGGTGATATCAACCTACTTACAGTATTGCCTGCTGCAAATGAGCCAGGTTTACAGGTGCAAACAAAAGAGGGTGGTTGGTTAGATGTACCGTGTGACTTTGGTTCATTAATCATTAATATTGGTGACATGTTGCAAGAAGCATCAGGTGGCTACTTCCCATCAACAATTCACCGTGTAATTAACCCAACAGGCAAAGCATCAGCTAAATCAAGAATTTCGCTACCGCTGTTCTTGCATCCGCGTCCTGACGTTGTGTTGTCTGAGCGTTATACGGCTGATAGCTACTTACAAGAGCGACTAACTGAGTTAGGCGTCAAATAAAAAGAGCGGCTTAGCCGCTCTTTTTATTTATTAATCAATGCTTTACTATCACCATGTTATGACTTTCATTCCTGTAACTGCAACATTATTGGCAAATTTACACTGACAACCTTTGGATTCTATGCAATATTAGAATTTTTCATTGTTAAGCAATTTTATCAAAAATTTAATGACAACGCTGTCATTTTGTGTGTAACATTAATTCAACACGACTCAATGCTCAGCAATAACTATAAAATTGAGCCAACCCCAATTCGATAGAGGTCGCTACATGATGGCTAAACAGGTGCAACAAGACCAGTTATATATAGGTATAGACGGCGGAGGAACCAAATGCCGCGCTACTATCTACTCAAAGCAACACGGTGTGTTAGGCACAGGTCTTGGAGGACCTGCAAATCCACTCCACGGTCTTGAACGCACGTTAGAGTCAATTATGGTTTCGACCCAACTCGCATTACAAGATGCTGGATTACGTGTTGAACAAGTTCACGAACTCAATGCAGGAATGGGGCTAGCGGGTGTTAATTTACCAGCGCTTTATGACAAAATAATGCAGTGGGATCACCCATTTCAACAAATGTTCTTAACCACTGATTTACATACTGCATGTATTGGTGCACACGAAGGACAAGATGGCGCAGTGATCATTACAGGCACTGGCTCTTGTGGTTTTTCTATCGTAAATGGTGAATCGGTTAATTATGGTGGTCATGGTTTTGCGCAAGGTGACATTGGTAGTGGCGCTTGGATGGGCTTGGAAGCTGTCAAAGCGGTACTTCTTGACCTAGATGAATTAGGGCCAACCACACGACTTAGCGGCATATTTAAATCGCATTTTAATACGTTAACCGCGATGGGCATAGCAGAGCAAATGGCTGGTCAGCCATCGAGTGTTTACGCAAAGCTCGCGCGTTTGGTATTTGATGCTGCGGAACAGCAAGATGAAGTAGCGCTTTCAATCGTTACGCAAGGCGCAGATTATATTAGCCGACTGGCTAAAAGATTGCTTGAGAACAATCCGCCTCGCTTATCAATGATCGGAGGGTTGTCTGAGCCTCTCAATAAATGGCTTGACCCAGAAATTGCGAAATCAGTAGAGCTTCCTAAACAACCACCAGAAATGGGGGCAATTTATTTTGCAATTAAGAATGTGGAACAGGATTTAATAAAGGCGAATTAATGACTAGGCAATTGTATAAGGCATCAAAGCTGTTTGATGGCTATGATTTTAAAGAAAATGTAGTGTTTGCTGTAGAGCAGGGCAAAATAAGTTTTGAGATTGATAATGCCAATGAGCCTGTTGAGCCGTTAAATGGCTTAGTCGTTCCTGGGTTTATTGATGTTCAAGTTAACGGCGGCGGTGGTGCTTTTTTTAATGCAGAGCAAACTACTGATTGCTTAGGCAAAATATTGTCTGCACATGGTCAATTTGGTTCAACCGCTATTATGCCAACCCTTATTACTGACAAAGTCGAAGTAATGTCGGCCGCGGCGGATGCGGTGGCTCAGGCCGTTGCAAATAATCAAGCAGGTATTGTGGGTATACACTTTGAAGGACCACATTTGTCACACCCTAAAAAGGGCACCCATAGTGAGCAATATATTCGAGCGATTTCGGATGAAGAGTTTGCTATTTATGAGCGCCGAGATTTAGGTATCAAGATGGTGACACTAGCACCTGAAACCGTGCCGCTCAGTGACATTGAGCGCTTGATTAAATTGGGCGTTAAAGTATCTATTGGTCATTCAAACGCAGATTTTGATACAGCCATGAAGGCACTGCGCGTGGGTGCGGATGGGTTTACCCATTTGTTTAATGCCATGTCGGCATTTACTTCTCGTGAGCCAGGTGTTGTTGGTGCTGCACTGTGGGATGATAACAGCTGGTGCGGCTTGATAGTTGATGGCCATCATGTGCATAGCACATCCGCAAAGCTAGCCATTAGGACAAAGCAGCGCGGCAAAGTCATGTTGGTAACCGATGCTATGCCACCGGTCGGCACAGATGATATGGAGTTCGACTTTTTTGATGGTCGTAAAGTGATACGTACCGGAAACCGACTAAACTCAACCACGGGTGAACTTGCAGGCAGTGTGCTGGATATGGCAAGTGCGGTACGTAATACGGTGAATGATTTGGATATTGCGCTTAGCGAGAGCCTACGCATGGCGTCTTTATACCCCGCACAGTATTTAAACCTTCCTACTAAAGGCCACCTAACACAAGGCGCTGATGCAGACTTTGTTTTACTCGATGACTCGCTGTTTGCAAATGCAACTTACATTGCAGGCCAAAAGATTTAGTTTTTTCCCTGAAGAAAAACCCCGTTGCAGTTTAACGGGGCTTTTGTTTTTATGAGGTTCCCTATGGCAACAAATACCACTAAAAAACGCTTGGCATCCCTTGATGCGTTGCGAGGCATGGATATGTTTTGGATTTTAGGGGGACAATCAATATTTGCTGCTTTGTTTGTGTTAACGGGTTGGCAGGGTTGGAAGTTGTTTGAAGCGCACACCGTACACAGTCCTTGGCACGGTTTTACCTTTTACGACCTGATTTTTCCGCTGTTTATTTTTCTTTCTGGTGTTGCAATGGGGCTGGCACCAAAGCGTATTGATCATTTACCACTTGCCGAGCGAAAACCATACTATCAAAAAGCGTTAAAAAGACTCTTGCTGCTTTGTTTACTTGGGATTTTATATAACCACGGATGGGGAACCGGTATACCTGCCGCATTAGGTGAAATACGCTATGCAAGTGTATTGGGTCGGATTGCGGTAGCATGGTTTTTTTGTGTGTTACTTGTTTGGCACACTAGCGCACGTACTCAAGCTTATGTTGCCATTGGCATTTTACTTTTTTATTGGATATTACTGTGTTTTATCCCTGTGCCTGGGGGAGTTGCGGGGGATCTCTCAGCAGCTGGTGCAGGTAGTTGGAATGCTTGGTTTGATAAGCACCTTTTACCAGGAATAAGTTATCAAGCTAGAGCTGTTGACCCAGAAGGCGTGCTATCAAGCTTGCCTGCTATCGTAAACGCAATCGCCGGAGTTTTTGTTGGGCGCTTTATCGCAAGAGCTGAACAGTTTGGTCAATGGCGTAGTATGGCTGCGCTATCTGGCGCGGGCCTTGGCTGTTTACTGATAGGGTGGCTATGGAATTTATCATTCCCTGTAAATAAAGAACTTTGGACCAGTTCATTTGTGCTTGTTACAGTGGGGTGGAGTGCCTTACTGTTTGCCATCTTTTATGCATTGGTCGATTTGCTTAACATGCAAAGATTGGCTTACCCATTCATCATTATTGGTGCAAATTCAATTATTATTTATCTTGCCTCATCGTTGGTAAATTGGAGCTACATAAGCCTAAGTGTATTTGGTGGGATAGTTGTTGCGGCTGCGCCAAATTGGCAGCCATTATTGGGCGTTTTAGCGTTGCTATCTGTGCAGTTATTAGTGTTACATTGGATGTATAAACGGAAGATTTTTGTCAGCGTTTGAGAGCAATTTAAATAATTTCAAGATTGTGAAGCCCACGTATTCTGTGGGCTTCGTCGTTTTTGGAGTGAAAATAGTGAATTTTTTCTTCACTTTTACTTTACAAAGCATATTATTCTGATAATAATGACAGCGTTGTCATAATGGTAATGCCTAATAATACTGTGTATCCCAATTAGGTTAGATCTGACCTTGCTTTGATTGCACGCGAAGTAAGGCTCAGATCCCATTTTTCTTTGTACTCAACGTTGAGCCTATACTATGCAAATTGTTATTTTAAATGATGCCGCAGAAGTCGCAGCCTATGGCGCAGACATATTTTCAACTCAGCTACAACGTAAAGCTGAATCAGTATTAGGTTTGGCGACAGGCTCTACGCCTGTGGCTTTATATCAAGAGCTTATTCGTCGCAACCGTGAAGGCGAGTTGAGTTTTAAAGACGCTACAACATTTAATTTAGACGAGTACCTTGGTTTAGAAGGCACTCATCCACAAAGTTATCGTTACTTTATGAATGAGCAGCTTTTCAACCATATTGATATCGACATCGATAACACCCATGTTCCACCGGGTGATGCGAAAAACCCAATTACTGCTTGCCAAGATTATGAAGCACGCATGGCAGCTGCCGGCGGTGTAGATATTCAGTTGTTAGGTATTGGTCGCAATGGTCATATCGGCTTTAATGAGCCATCTTCAGGTTTAACATCTCGTACACGCGTAAAAACACTGACAAAAGAAACCATCGAAGATAATGCGCGTTTTTTTGAAGAAGGTGAATATCAGCCGCATTTATCAATCACCATGGGCATAGGTACCATTTTAGATGCCAAGAAGGTGGTTTTACTTGCAACAGGTGAAAACAAAGCGGATGCCATTCAAGCGATGGTTGAAGGTCCATTAACGGCATCTTGCCCAGCATCGGCCTTACAGCTTCATAAAAACGCCGTGATTGTTATCGATCTACTTGCTGCGAGTAAGTTAAAAGATATTGAGTTTTATCAACATATCGAAGCTGAAAACCAAAAGCTTCAGGATTATCTGGCGTCTGTTGCCTCTCTGTAGTGTGGAGTTACACTATAGCTTTAAGCCCGCAAGGGCTTTTTTTTTGCGTGCATTTTGACATTAGGTACAGCGTAAATAGTTTAGCTTTGTGCAGCTATATGTTAGCTTTATGCAAACATTTTCAACAGGGATCAGGCTTTGTTACATTACACTCATATGCACTTAAATCGTGCTTCTAATGAACGCAAAGATCGACAGTGGATTACACGTCAAATCAATGCCAATAGTCGCTGGCTACTTATCGATAAAGATAGAAACTTGGTAAATGTTGCAACCAGTGAGTTGCATTTACTAGAGTTAGATCAAGTTCAAGAATTTGATAAAAGAAATGCGGTTTTTTTGGGTGTTGACCAACAGTACAACTATTTTGCATTAGATGTTTCGAGTAGCGCAGCAACTTTATCGTTATTGCAAGACTCTCCCCTTGAGTTTGTTGATATGCGACATATAGGTTTGCAACTTGACCCCAAAATGGCATCTGTTGGCGTGCTGGCCAGAGGACTATGCTACTGGCACAAAACCCATCGGTTTTGTGGGCGTTGTGGCTATACCAATGAGAGCATTGAAGCGGGGCATGCAAGGCGTTGCCAAAACGACCAGTGCCAACATATGACTTTTCCTCGCACAGACCCCGCGGTGATTATGCTTATCACCCACACATTTGATGATGGTATTGAACGCTGCTTGATGGGGCGACAAGCAAGTTGGCCAGAAGGGGTTTATTCAACCCTTGCAGGTTTTGTTGACCCAGGCGAAACATTAGAGCAAGCAGTTATTCGAGAAGTAAAAGAAGAAGCGGATATCGATGTGGTTGAGGTGGAATACATTGCCTCTCAGCCTTGGCCATTCCCATCATCATTAATGCTAGGTTTTATAGGCAAAGCGAGCTCAACTGAAATTAACATTGATCAAGATGATTTAGAGGATGCGCAATGGTTTTCGCGTGAACAACTCGATACGTTTGGCCAGTGGAGCGACTCAAGCACAGGCTATAAACTTACTCGACCAGATTCTATTTCACGCTATCTCGTAGAGTATTGGCGTGCAAAATAAAGGTATAAACATGAAGAAAAATACAAAGTTGGTAAGTGCAGGACGCAAATCTCAATATACGCAAGGCGTAGTTAATCCGGTTGTGCAACGAGCCTCAACGGTGGTGTTTGATAGTGTTGCCGACTTACATGAGGCGATTAAAGAGCGTGGTAATCGCACTTTATTTTACGGGCGCCGTGGTACCAATACTCATTATGCGCTTCAAGATGCGATAATGGAGCTAGAAAATGGCGCCGGTTGCGCACTCTACCCATGCGGTGCGGCGGCAATTAGCCAATCTTTACTGTCATTTTTAAAAGCCGGAGATCACCTATTGATGGTTGATACTGCTTATGAGCCAACACGAGATTTCTGTGACAAAATTTTAGCGGGTTTAGATATTACCACAACCTACTACGACCCTATGATAGGTGCTGGTATTGAAGCACTTATTCAAGACAATACCAAAATCTTATTTTTAGAGTCGCCAGGCTCTATCACCATGGAAGTACAAGATGTGCCAAGTTTAGTGGCAGCCGCTAAGCGCCATGGGGTGATCACTATGCTAGATAATACCTACGGCAATGGTTGGCATTATAAGCCGCTTGACCATGGTGTAGATATTAGTATTCAAGCAGCAACAAAATACATTGTGGGTCACTCCGATGTGATGATGGGAGTTGCTGTTGCTAACGAAGCGCACTGGCCGACACTTCGTGAACATTCATACCTGTTGGGGCAATGTACCTCTGCAGATGACGCCTATTTAGCGCTACGCGGGTTGCGTACAATGTCTGTACGTTTAGCGCAGCATGAAAAGGCGGCGTTGCAAGTGGCTGATTGGCTCACAAAACACCCCCTTGTTGATCACGTTAGACATCCGGCTTTGCCAACTTGCCCTGGACACGAATTCTTCAAACGCGATTTTAACGGTAGTAACGGGTTGTTTTCGTTTGTGATGAACAAAGGAACTCAAAAGGCTATCAATGCGTTTCTAGATGCGTTAGAGCACTTTAAAATGGGTTTTTCGTGGGGAGGTTACGAAAGTTTGGTAACTGCCAACAAAACCATGGCTGGTTTACGTAGTACAACAGGGTGGGAACAGGGCCCCGTTATCCGCTTACACATCGGACTGGAAGATGTTGAAGATTTAATTGCAGACTTAGAGCAAGCGTTAGCTGTTTATCAGGACAACTGCTAAAAGATATGTCCCGTCCTAAAATAAGTTGACGGTTTTTAAAGGCCAGTGATTATTGTCATTGGCCTTTTCATTGTGCACTTGATTAGGTGTTTTCATTCCTAAACTTAAGTGCGGTCTCATTTCA
>NZ_JAAUWV010000050.1 GCF_014694405.1 Pseudoalteromonas sp. S16_S37 | reverse complement strand
TGGACAATGCCCATTCAAAACTGGCGTCAGGCGATGAGTCGATTTATTATCGAATTCGAGGAACGCCTCGAAAGACATATCAACTAAATGGCAGTTACACAGAATCTGTTACAGGGTCTCACAGCAAGCCTTAGAACTTGCAAAGAAAAATAACTCTATTTTTATCAGTGAAATAGTGAGCCAAAACGAGTATCTTAACTCACTCAAACTGTAGCGCTTACAGTTTTCTGTGGTTTGTCACGTATTAAGTGGCAAACCCCTACTTGCTTCCTCAATACAAAGCAGGCGCTTGACCAACAAAAAACACCAGCGTCAATAGCCGATGATGCTTAATGTCATTCGTAAATATGACAAGTAAAACCTTTTATTTTCAGTACTAAGACCTATCGCAAATAATGAACGTATCTTTATTAGATCTCCAGTCCGTCCACTTGGTAATCTAAAATTCACCTTTGTATACACCAATTGGCTTGATTTTGGGGAAGCTATGAAAAACGTACGCGCTTTCAAAGTGTCAGGGCTGCATGTATCTTGATTGCATTTAAAACATAGCGAATAAGCTAAGTACATAATCATATTTTTAGTAAACAAAGGTGGCCAGTAAAAGTGTTTACCTCTATCCATACATACTCCGCGATACAATTAATTCGTACAAATTAACCATAATTGTAACGGCGCTTATGGCGCCTAAAAGGACTCCTCAAGGAGACATTTTTAATTAAATAAGGAGAGAACAGTTATGAAACATTTACTTGCTTTTAGTGTTGCAGCGCTGACGTTAGCGAGCACTGCGGCACAAGCGCAGCTTTACAAACCAACCCTTACTCAAGAGGGTAATCAATGGATGATCACCTTCCATGATGATCGTTCTTCAATCCATTCGCGCTGGGCAACACAAGGGCTTTGCTTCTATTTTGTAGGTACCAACGGCTCTCATGAAGTGTATAGATGGGTGTCGAATACTTATCCAAACTGGAATGGTATTGCTGAAAAAGAAGGAGACCAGGTGTTTATGTATGGTGACTTTTGGAGTGAGCGAGGTCACGATGGTATGCAGTGGGAGCTTGTTACTCAGGTAAAAGACTCTCGCCCAGAAATTGGCGCTGGTCATTGGCACGAGTGGGTAGAGAACACTAAGTTCGGTAGTTTTTGGTTCTTTGGTAATGCTTACTTTGAGCGCAAAGGGTATTGTAGTATAAGTCGTCAAGGAGTTGCTTCTGCCGGCACTACGGAATCTTATGATGATGAAGTCGGTTTGCAGTTATCTGAGCAAGCACTCGAGCGTTATAACACCCTCGAACCACCAAAAGATGAAAAAGGCAGATTACTTTCCCCGATGGGCCAAGTAGAGCGTTAACTGTCGTTTAACTTAAGCTAGGCAGCCCATCTAGGCTGCCTATATAAAATCAATTGTTTGGCTGCTTTTCAAGCGTGTTAATACTGATGTGTGGCCACTTAATTAATCCTGGACCATTTGGGCTGTCGAAGAATTCCAACATAACGGTTTGAGTGTATTGCAATAACATCCTTGGCTCACCATTAGGGTGTTTTTCTTTTAACTCATAAATCCAGAAAATAGAGCTTACTTCAGCCGCATTCGCTTGTCTTGTCACAAAAGGAATATTGTTCACACCACCACTGCCCATTGCTGAGTCAACTTTTAGCTGGGTAACATTTGCTATTTGGTCATTACTAAAAAATGGTGCGATAGCAGATGTTAGCAGGTCATTCGGTTTAGTTGGGTTAAACACACCTTTAAACGGATGGGCATTAAAATGTGCATAGGGTTCTAGGTAAGGATTCGTGAGATCCTGATTAACACCGATAGGCAGTCCGCTTATGTTAGGTATATCAAATCCGCTAGTACTTTTATCGCTTTTCCCCAGAGCCATAACTGCATCCCCATGGGGAATGCTCGATAGGCGCGCTATATTAATATCCCCTGTCGTATGGTCTTTCATGTGTAACCAAAGACCTGGTTCATGATGAATGGCCAGTCCTGGTCCCCCTGCTAAGCCTGAGTCAGGAAAATCTGCTGCGGCAATTTGCTCAATTGCTTGTACGTAGTCAACGGTAAATACTTCTTGATCACCATTCATACCACGGTTAGGTACATTTTTGTCGACGAGTTGAAAAGTGAGTGTTTCATTGTACTGGTTATTGAGTAAACGATAGTCGTGGTTGCCCATTGGAAACGGCAGTGCAATCATATTCCAACCATGGCCTTGAAATTGACCTGTGTTTTTCCACACACCCGGTAGTTGACTGAGTGGTCCTAACGCTGGTTCTACCTTTGTTGTGGATTCGAGTTTACGTTTTGATAGATGTTGTTCTACTTGACCTGAATTAGACATATTCCCTCCTACTTTTTCAGTGTCTATTGCTACAATCAGCCTCTTATGTGTAGTCCAACAAGATCTAATTCGCCAATAAGGCTTGCTGTTAAAAATAAAGTGTTTGATTACGTTACCCATAGGTTGCTGTTTTAACATGAACATCTAGGTTCACTACTTTCATATTAAGCTTTAATAAAATTTCGCTTGCTCACCAAGTTGAAAATTTTCGACGAGCCAGTGGCTTATTTTGTCTGATGCTATAGCGCCTGTTTTAGTGACTCATTGGAGGTAAAAATCTATCCATTTGCGCGATGTTAGTTAGAACTCTTTATGGGTGATTGCTTTGCAAAGATGGTTAATTCGATAGAGTCAGAGTATTGGAAAATGCTAAGTGGGAGCGTATCTCACTCCCATACTTTCTTCGATAAGCACAGTCGTTTATTTTATGTCTGCTTGTTGCTGTTTTTATGTTATTCAAGCAACCATGCTTTAGCTTGTGAAAAATCACTAAACTTTTCTACTTTAGCTCCCATAAACCACCCTGCAATTTTGGCGAGTGTATCTTGCCAAGGCCGTGGGCCAATCAGTGCTACTTTCTCGAAACTAGAACCATATTTTAAACCGAGTTTAAAGTCATCCCAAGCGGCCTTTAGTTCCCAACCTTCTAAGTGGGTCATATCCGCAATTACTTTAATATGAGGATGCTCCACTTGTTGAAATGCGCCCTCTAGCATGGGGGTTATGGTTTTATAATCTTCGTGGGTTAGCGTACCAAATGCCTTTAGATGGACGACAAATTGATCGTTCATTCGTTCAATGCCGATTGAAAAGCCGTGTTGTTGCGACATAACTCACCTCCATTAGAAACAGTATTATTAATCTAGTGAGTGAATTTGCTTAAAACAACTATAAAAGGGTTGTGTTTTTGATGCAGCGCATACTTTAGCGAAAACGCACTGCGGTTCAGCTATCTTGCAAAGCTGAACCGCATGAAGGTAGGTTATTTTGAAGCTGGATGTGCTATGCCTGTCCAAGCTTTAAACAGCTTTTGTTGCGAAGCACTGGGTGAAGAGATAGCGCGTACTACCTTGGGCTTATCAAAATCACTATCAAGTATCACCTGAGTACTCATTAGCTTATCTCTGCGAATAAAATCGACTCTGACTTTATCGTTGCCTTTAAAGTATGACAATGAGTCTGCTAATGTCTCCCGCACATGGTTTCCATTAAAGGCGACTATTTTGTCTCCCGATGTTAAACCTGCTTGCCAAGCCGAACTGTCGCGTGCCACATGGGTTAACGTCAGTAGTTGCCCTGTGCTTTTTGCTTCTACTTGTAAATTAGCAATTGGTTTTGCGCCTTCTGGGTGAACGTACTCTAAGCCAACTTTATCTAGTAGCAGTTGTATATCTAAATTCAAAGGCGCGTTTACATGCGCTTCCCACCAAGCGCCATAATCTTGTCCTGATATTTGCTGCAGAATAACTTTTACATCGTCACTGGTAAATTTATTTGGCAGCTTAAAATGTTTGTATAGCTGCTTGTGTACATCTCGATAGCTAACCTCACCATCACTATTTGCAAGCAAGTCTATGTCTAAGGCCATAGATATTAACGAGCCTTCTCTGTAAATGTTGGTACTGTAGTTTTTGCCATGATCGCCCCCTTGATTAATCCATTTATCAAAGCTTGAATGAGCAGCTGACTGAACTTGCCTTCCCGGTGTAGCAAAGTGCGTATTGAGCGTTCGAGTCAAGTTTTCAAAAAACTCGCTCGCAGTGGTGATCCCTGCGCTTAGTAACAGGTAGTCTTCCAAATAGCTTGTTGAACCCTCCGAGAGCCACAGTAAATCACTGTAGTTTGGGTTTATATAATCGTAAGGAACTAATCCTGCTGGCCGATAGGCTTTAACGTTCCACGTATGAATGAACTCATGGGCTGCGGTAGAAATAAATCCAACATAGTCCTTACGTTTAGCAAAGCTATCACGGTGACGTTGAATAATGGTCGAGTTGAGATGTTCGGTTGCGCCGCGGGCACCACTGGTGGCGTGAACCATAAACACATAGCGCTGATAGGGATAATCATGCCAAATAAGCGTGCCTGTTTTGACTAATTTTTTTAGATCAATCAGCATCTTCTCTACATCATAGTTCCCCTGCCCCCAAATAACTAACTCATACTCACGTCCATCTACGGAGAATTTATGTAATTCATTTATACCGGTTTCGATGGGGGAGTCGACCAATACGTCATAGTTTGGCGCGCTGAAGCTATGTTTATCATGAGCAAAATCCATCCCCGATACTGAACGCCACTGTTTTGGAACATCTAAATCGACTAAAACAGGCTCATGGCGAAATGACTCAGAAAACATAAAAAAGCCTGAAGCATCGATAAACGCATGACTATCATCTATATGTCTAGCGCGCATGCCCAGTTCGTTGGCATAAACTTGATAACTTACTTTGATCTCAGTTGGGTTGTCGATATTCACACGCCAAGTGCTTTTGTCTATTTTGTGCCAGCTCAGTGGGTTGCCTTTTTGATCCGTCGCATTGAAATATCGAATACCGTTGGCAAGATTCAATACTTCGTAGCGTCCGGTGCGCCAATCTGGTAGTTTAATGTCTAGATGAGCTTGCGCTGATTTTGGAAATGTCACAGAAACATTGCCAAGGTGGTGCTGTGCTTGATCGATGACCAGTTTATATTCTACTTCTGCTAATGCGTTGAGCGATAATAAGCTAAGTGGTAAAAGAAAATGTTTGTAAAGCATTGTTAGACCGAGTTGGAAGTAATGCGCCGAGCATACCAAAACACCATGCCTTGTCTAAAAAACTCGGCGAATGCACAATATATTCGGTAAACGGCAAAGAACATAAAATTCGTAAACACAACGTAGATAATTGATGTAAACTTAAGTTAAAACACTGAGATGATGGAAGTAGTTAATATTGGTAACTAAAAATTCTGCGCTACTAGAAAAAAAACTAGAACAAACTATTAAAGCTAGAATAGCCTTAGAGACCGCGCGTAAGCATCAAGTGGATGTGTTATCTAATTTTGCTGCTAAATTGTCGTTAAGCTGTAAGGGTCAGGATGTGGCGCTTGATAATCAGCTGGCGAAGTTTAGAAGTGTGTTGCAAAAAGGGATGGGGTTTGAAGAACTTGAGCCTTTGATTGAAGGGATGAATGAAACCCTTAAGCACCAAGAAGCAACCATCAATGCCAATAATCGTGCGTTACAGCAAAGTATTAGTCAAGCTGGTAAACAACTTCAAAAAATCAGAGGTTTACCAGAAGATGGCCGCAGAAAGCTGCGCCATTTATTGGACCATGAGCTATCAAATATAAATACAACCAATGATTACATCCCTATTTTAGAAAAACTATCAGGGATATATCAGCAAGCGCTACAACTTAAATTAACTCAAGCAGATAGTGTCAGCAATCAAGGTGAGGCAAGTCAGGCGCCGGAAATTGCCAACGAGTTATTAAATCTAGCAAACGAGTTAACCTTCGATGAAGATGTCTCGCAAGAAGTTAAAGCTATAAAAAATGCCATTAGTCCCAATGACAGCATTGATTCTTTGCTTAATTCGGCGCTGAATATCATCAAAGTGATAGTGAAAAGTATCAGCCGAGAGCGCCAATCGGCACAGGGTTTTTTAGTTTCACTTAACCAAACGTTAGAAGAACTAAATAGCTCTATCGTTGCCACCACCAAGCATTCGCAAAATGTTAATAAGCAAATTACTAACCTTAATAAGCAAATCGAGTCGAAAATTGAGAGCTTAAATGCTCGTACACAAAAAGCGACGTCTATCAGCGAATTAAAAAGCTTAGTGGATGGTGAATTAAAACTTTTAAGTCAAGATTTGATAGAACGTGAACGTATTGAAAGCGAAGATAAAAAAGCATTGTTTGAGAGCTTTGAAAAGATCAACGACCGCATCAATGTGCTAGAGAGTAAAGTTAACACCTATAAAAAGCGCTTGTCTGAGCAGCGTTTTAAAAGTTTACTTGATGGATTAACAAAACTACCTAACAGAGCCGCTTTCGACGATAGATTTAATCAAGAGTTTCATCTATTTGGTATAAACAAAGGTGATGTAACATTAGTGGTGATAGACGTAGACCATTTTAAGTCTATTAACGATAAATACGGACACAGTGCCGGTGATAAAACGTTGCAAGTGATTGCAAGAGCGCTGAAAAAAGCAATACGTAAAACTGATTTTATAGCCCGCTACGGCGGTGAAGAGTTTGTGTTGTTGATGCCTGGTATGCACTTACAACATGCAAAGCCGCCACTTGAGAAATTACGTAATGTAATAAAGTCGATCCCTTTTAAGTTTAAAGAGACGCAAGTACAAATCACCATATCTCTAGGTGCAACGCAGTTTAAAGATGGTGACACCCCGCTATCTGCATTTGATAGAGCGGATAGCGCACTTTACGAGGCAAAAAATAGCGGTCGTGACCGTCTTTGCCTTCGTGAATAAAAAGGAGAATGCCTATGCAAGTACAGTTAAATCCAACTGGTGTACTAAACCTGTTATCTCAATTAGAGGTAGACCTATTACAGCAATCTTCTAACAGTGAAAGATATAGGCTATTTCGAAATTGTGCCCTTGCTGTGTTAAACGTGGGCAGTCACACAGACTCCAGCTCTGAAATCTACAATAAATACCAAGACTTTGATATTAAGCTAATTGCCCGTGAGCGGGGCATCAAAATTGAACTCAGTAATCCACCTGAGACTGCCTTTGTTGATGGTGAGATAATTCTGGGTATTCATGAGCATATCTTCTCGGTTATTCGAGATATTTTGTTTATCTGTCAGCGTCACGAAACACAGATAAATACGCCTCGAGAAATAACGCACATGGTGTTTGATATGCTGCGTAATGCCGATGCACTTGAAGTGAACAGCGACCCAAACATTATTACTTGTTGGGGCGGTCACTCAATCAATGAAACCGAATATCGATATACAAAAGAGGTGGGTTATCAGCTTGGGTTGCGCGGATTAAATATTTGCACGGGCTGTGGGCCTGGTGCAATGAAAGGCCCTATGAAAGGGGCTACGATAGGTCATGCTAAACAAAGGATCAGTAACAATCGTTACCTAGGTTTAACCGAGCCTAGTATCATCGCAGCTGAGCCACCGAATCCTATCGTAAATGAGCTGGTTATATTACCTGATATTGAAAAGCGCCTAGAAGCCTTTGTGCGCACCGCACACGGTATTATTATTTTTCCAGGTGGCGCCGGTACCGCTGAAGAATTGTTGTATTTGTTGGGTATTTTGCTTCACCCAGACAATGCAAAACAGTGTTTACCTGTCATACTCACGGGTCCTAAGGAGTCAGCTAAGTACTTTGAAGAGATCTGCCTATTTGTAAAAAGTACCTTGGGCGAAGAGGCGCTAGAAAAGTTTGAAGTGATCATTGATAACCCAGCACTTGTGGCGAAAAAGCTAAAGTTGGGTATGAAAGAAGTAAGAGAGTATCGAAAATTGCAAGGCGATGCTTATTACTTCAACTGGACACTTAAAATAGATAACGAATTTCAAATGCCTTTTGCACCAACACATGAAAATATGGCGGCGCTTGATTTGCATCTTAACCAGCCCACTCAGCAGCTCGCCGCTAATTTGCGTCGTGCATTTTCAGGGATTGTGGCAGGTAACGTTAAAGATGAAGGGATCCGAGCAATTAAACAGCATGGGCCTTATATACTAAGCGGCGATACTTCACTCATGAAGGACATGGATAAGCTATTGCGCGCTTTTGTAGATCAAGGTCGTATGAAGCTTCCTGGTAGTAAATATATCCCCTGCTATCAAATAAGAGCATGAAACATAAATTAGTCCTAATAGATGCGCTTAATTTAATTAGGCGCATCTACGCCGTTGATGAACAACACACCCACCGTAGTGAATCGCAAACGATACTTTCATGTAAAAGTAGAGTAAGTCATGCAACCAAAAAGCTGTTGGAAATAACTCAAGCCAGTCATGCAGTAGCCGTGTTTGATGGCGAAAAAAGCTGGCGCTATCACTTTTATGAAAAATACAAGCATAGCCGAAAACCCATGCCTAGTTTGCTTTCAAAAAATTTAGAGGCAATCTCAGAGGCATTTGTTGAACAAGGTGTAACAGTTTACATTCCTGAGCAGGATGAAGCCGATGATGTGATTGCAACACTTGCATCTAAAGCTAGCAGTGCCGGCATTGCTTCGGTTGTTGTCTCTACAGATAAAGGATTTTACCCGTTGCTCAGTGATAAAATTGAGATTTATGATTACTTTAAACGTCAATGGCTCACAGATAAATGTATCTTGGAGCGATTTGCTGTAAACAAAAAACAGCTCACAGATTTTTGGGCGCTTGCAGGAGATAAAACCAATGACATACCTGGCGTTGTGGGTATTGGTCAAAAATCAGCAATAAAGTTAGTCAATGATTATCATGATATCGCCAAAGCAATAGATGACCCTAATTGCAAAGCAAGTATCAAAACCAAGCTAATCAAAGGAATGGATGATTACATTATTAGTAAGCAACTAGTCACGCTACGAAATGACATTTATCTGGGCTTTAATTTAAAGCAATTGAGGCGCACTGGTAATGGCGTTAATTAGTCGCATCTTTATATGCTCTAACCCTTGCTCTGCTATACTCATCGACGATAAGCAGGTAGGGTTTCTATGATAAAGAAAGTATTGCAGTACATAGTGTTGGGTTTAGCTGTTTATGCGGCAATTGTGATGTTAGTCATTAATTTTTATAAAGATGACCCTCAAGCAATGATTTGGCAAGACCGAGAGGCATTTAACAAGCGTTTTATAAGTAAGCTCAAGCCTGATCAATCTCTCAGCATTGATGAAGTGCTAGAAACACTGGGTAGCCCTGATTTAACTTACGTAAAAAAACAGCAAGATAAGACCTTACAAATTGTTTATTATCGTACTCAATTAGTGAAACCTGATGGGATCACAACCCAAGACGAATGTACTGGATTGCTATTTGATAACGGACAATTGATTTTATGGGGGCCAGCGGCGAGTGTGGCATATGAAAAGGCTTTATAAACATGTCGGAGTTTAAGCCAAGCCCTGCTCACTTAAAGCGCTTGTTTGAACACACGCATCAAGCACTAAGGCTTTATTACAACAAACAAAAATGGCCCGCTATTTACCCTACCCTTACTCAGCTGGCTGAACGCTTTGTACAGTGTTATTACACGCAACCAAATGCTATGCATGCACACTTGCAGTTTTACGCGTCTGACTATGGTTACACCACAAACCTGACAGTTAACCAGTGTATATTGGTGTGTGCATTTTGCTGCGCCAATGGTTATACCGAAGCATTTACAGAAGAGCTTGTTGTAGCAGCGCTGAGTGACTATTTATGCTGCTCAAATGAAGCGAATAAGTTGGCTCGCTCTGCAATGTTGAGCAAACAAGAGAGTAAATTGATAAAGCTTAGACATCAATTTACTGTCACTATGCTTGACAGTGCAAATGTGCCGCAAGGACAGCTTCAACGTATACTGTCTCGTTTAGACAAATATTCTAATGCGATAACGGGCAGCAAAGCGATACCACTGTATGATAATACCAGTATATTGGTGACGCTAGCCAAGCGTATTGCAAAAGCCATCACGCCTAGACCACATGCAAAAACGTTTACCATGATTCAAGCAATAAAATCACTGTATCTTGGTACGCACAATGAGTTCGCGCAGCTTTCTTTGTTGGCGCTGTCAAAGCAAATTAATCTGTATCCCGGTGGTGCGTTAGTTAATTACAAGGGACAAGGCGCGCTGGTTTTATCTGCAACTCATAATGGCCACTTGCTGGCATTGCTTGATAATTTCAAGGCCGTAGGCATGATCAAAACTAGCAGGCGATTTTCTCCTCAATATAAGCCAATTGCTACGTCTGATAAAACACTCCTCTATTCAATCTGGTTCAATGAGCAGATGCCACAGTGTCAAACTATACAACCACAACAAACCGAGATTTGGCACGCTATCACAGCGCTGGGTAAACAGCAGTTTTTGGAATTTAAGGCAATTGAAAAAACCATTAAGCCGTATAACCAGATCACGCAAGCGTTGCAGTTAGCTGCAAGGCAATACAATCGTCAAGGGCAAAAGGCGACGACGCTGCGTCATTGCCTTACTATGGTAGGGTTAGATAATGCGGGTTTGTTATGTCAGCGAGTATTATTAGAAACATTAATTTCGCAGCTGCATCATCCATTTGCCAATGATGTATGGAACAAGTACATCCATATTAATAAACTCATCACGACACTATTTAGCCTTACCCAAGGCGAGCAATTTGAACAACTGTTAAGCCCGTTTACAGCAGCCATATACTTTATTTTGAAAGACCACAGTACGAGTATTATGCGACGGGTCAAACCCGCTACGGAAGAAATTGCTGATAAGGGCGTATCGATAGCACATCTGTTTGGTTTTGGCAGGCTTGACGAGGCTTTATTTACAACGTTTATTGAAAGTTATTTTAAGTACTCGCCTTCGCATCAGGCACTGTTAGACAGTGAAATTTTACTAAAGCAAACCTTAAATGAACAAGGTCGGCAAATTGTCGCAATTAAGCTGCTCTCAATTTATACCCTAGGAGAGTCACAAGACCTCAGTGCATGGCAAAAGCAGTTGTTGGACGATGAGCTTAAAAAGATGCAATGGTCTTCTATAGAAGTCTTTTGTGATGCATTTATTGAGCACAGCCCGATTTGTTCCGTCGATTAAGTTAAAGGCTGATAATATTGGCAAGTCGATTGTTAGCCTGTTATTTATCCAATAAATGATGCCTATAACAAGCATAAATGCTGTTTATGCCTGATTCTTCATTCCATACTGGCATAAGCGCGCATAAATTGTTATAAAACGCGCTTAAATTTTCAAGCGAACGCACACCTTCCCTCTTTGTTTACTAAACTTCTCAATAGTGCCCATTTGGGTGTGGTGTAACAATTATTTTTGATAAAGGAAAAACCAGAATGGCAAAGCAAACCATTACCGTGATTAAAGGCGACGGCATAGGTCCAAGCATTATCGACTCTGCAATTGAAATTTTAAATGCAGCAGGTTGTGATTTTGACTATGAATTTGTAGATGCAGGCCTTGCAGCACTAGAAAAAACTGGTGAACTACTTCCTAAAGAGACGCTTGAAGTGATCGAAAAAAACAAGATCACTTTAAAGGGCCCATTAACAACGCCTGTAGGTGAAGGTTTTACATCAATTAACGTTACTTTGCGTAAGCAATTTGACCTATACGCAAATGTGCGCCCTGTTAAGTCATTTGCAGGTACTAAAGCGCGTTATGAAGATATTGATATTATCACTGTGCGTGAAAACACTCAGGGTATGTACTCAGGTCTTGGCCAAGTAGTTTCTGAAGACGGTAACGAAGCGGAAGCAATGTCAAAAATCACCCGTGAAGGTGCAGAAAAAATCGTTACTTTTGCATATGAGCTAGCACGTCGTGAAGGTCGTAAAAAAGTAACTGCAGTTCATAAGGCCAATATTCTTAAGTCAACGTCTGGTTTATTCTTAAAAGTGGCGCGTGAAGTTGGTGAGCGTTATCCAGATATCGAATCTGCAGAAATGATTGTAGATGCGGCATGTATGAAACTGGTTATGACACCTGAAGAGTTTGATGTCATCGTAACAACTAACCTGTTTGGTGATATTCTGTCTGATTTATGTGCCGGTCTTGTTGGTGGCTTAGGTATGGCACCTGGTGCTAATATTGGTGAAAATGCTGCGATCTTTGAAGCTGTTCACGGCAGTGCGCCTGATATCGCGGGTAAAAACCTAGCTAACCCAACGTCTGTTATCTTAGCTTCTATTCAAATGCTTGAGTATTTGGAAATGGGTGAAACAGCAGAGCGCATCAGAAGTGCTGTAGCAGACGTAATTAAGAGTGGTGACCGTACTACTCGTGATTTAGGTGGAAATCACGGAACAACTGATTTTACACAGGCTGTTATTGAGCGTTTATAATTCGCTCTTGAGGCTGGCAAATCGCCAGCCTTTTTTATATTTAATTGTTTTTAACTAACACTTCGTTTTAACCTGCATATTTTAATCCTTTTCACTCTTCACTTCCGTAGTGCTTTGTCAGAATAAGTTGTTTTTTTAAAATAACAGCGTTTTTTATGCGAATTTGCAGCTATACCCTTGACATGGGTTGTAAAACAACATTTAATGAAGTTCGTAAATTAACAAATAAAATTAACACCAAAAAATGAAACGTATTTTATCTAACCTACATGTGCTAGTCCTGGTCTTATCTTTAAGTCCAGCGGGGCCGTGTTGAGCAAATTTACGCTTTAACCCCGCAACTGCGGGGTTTTTTTTTGGTTAAAATTACCAACAGGTACTGATAATACTGAGGAATGAGGATGAAAATAGAGCAATACAATGGCTCAGAGCTAGTTGTAAAAGCACTTGCCGCACTTAAGGTTGAATACATATTCGGTTATCCGGGTGGGTCGGTTTTAGATTTATATGATGCGCTCTTTGGGCAAACTGAGGTTGAGCATATTTTGGTGCGCCATGAACAGGCAGCGACGCATATGGCAGATGGCTACGCCAGAGCAACCGGTAAAGTAGGTGTTGTACTAGCCACATCAGGCCCAGGCGCTACAAACTGCGTTACGGGCATCGCAACAGCGTATATGGACTCTATTCCAATGGTTGTGCTATCTGGCCAAGTACCATCAAACTTAATCGGTGATGATGCGTTTCAAGAAACAGATATTGTTGGCTGCTCTAGACCAATCGTTAAACACAGCTTTAATTGTCGAGATGCACAACAGATCCCAACAATACTGGCGAAAGCTTTCTATCTAGCGAGTACAGGTCGACCAGGACCAGTGGTAGTTGAGCTACCAAAAGACATTTTAAATCCGCAGCTTAAGTTCAAATACGACATGCCACAGAGTATTGAGATGAGAACTTACAACCCAAGCGTTAAAGGTCATCCAAAACAAATTAAAAAAGCGGTTGAAGCTATTTTAGGCGCCAAGCGACTGGTGATTTATTCAGGTGGCGGTATTGTTCTGTCGAATACGTCTGCACAGCTTACCGAGCTCGTAGAAACACTAAATGCGCCAATCACAAATACCTTGATGGGATTGGGTGGTATAAGCGGCACGCATCCAAATTTCATTGGCATGTTAGGTATGCATGGCAGTTTGGAAGCGAATAAAGCAATGGCAAATGCTGACGTAATTTTGGCGTTAGGTGCTCGTTTTGATGATCGAGTAACAAATAACGTTAAAAAGTTTTGCCCTGAAGCCACAATCGTACATGTTGATGTCGATCCAACTTCTATTTCTAAGACAATTAAAGCGCATATCCCTGTTGTAGGCTGCTTAGCTACGGTACTTGAACAACTTCAAGCCGCCATTGATAAAAGCAGTAGTCGAATTGACAGAAGCGCTCAAGAGGATTGGTGGCAGCAAATTACACAATGGCGAGCTCAGCAATGTTTGGCCTACGATAAGGGTGTGGATGTGATAAAGCCGCAAACTGTTGTTGAGAAGGTGTACGAGATCACTAATGGTGACGCCTATGTTTGCTCTGATGTTGGTCAGCACCAAATGTTTGCTGCACAGTACTACCCATTTAAAAACCCAAGACAATGGATAAACTCAGGTGGTTTGGGCACGATGGGATTTGGCTTACCTGCTGCTATGGGCGTTAAGCTCGCATTTCCCCAAGAGCATGTGGTGTGTGTGACGGGTGATGGTTCAATTCAGATGAATATTCAAGAGCTATCGACCTGTTTGCAATACGGCCTAGCGGTAAAAATCGTTTCATTGAACAATCGTTCTTTAGGTATGGTAAGACAATGGCAAGATATGATGTATGGTGGCAGGCATTCAAGCTCATACATGGAATCGTTACCTGACTTTGTTGCACTGGCTGAAAGTTATGGGCATATCGGTATTCGAGTTGACCATCCAAGTGAGCTAGACGCAGCACTAGAAAAAGCGTTTTCAATAACCGACCGTTTGGTCTTTTTAGATATTCGTGTAGATGAAAAAGAACACGTATACCCAATGCAAATCAAACTTGGCGCGGTTGATGATATGTGGCTTAAAAAGGGAGTAAAAGCATAATGCGTAGAATATTAAGTATCTTATTGGAAAACGAACCGGGTTCTTTGTCACGTATAGTTGGACTGTTTTCTCAACGCGCATATAACATTGACAGTTTAACCGTTGGCACAACGGCAGACCAAACTTTGTCACGTATCACAATTACCACACATGGTGATGACAGAGTTGTTGAGCAAATTACCAAACAAGTTAATAAGCTTGTAGATGTACTGAAAATTATTGACTTAACAGAGGTTCCTCATATTGAACTAGAACTGCTGCTCGTCAAAGTATTTGCCAAAGACGAAGCAACCAGAGCAGCTGTGACACGCATCGCAGATGTGTTTCAAGGCTCGATAATTGATATGGGTAAGCAAAGTTATACACTACAGTTATTAAGTAATGCAGAGCGTTTAGAGTCGTTTTTAGATATGCTCAGACACGAAAGCGATATTATTGAATTAGTTCGTTCTGGTGCGGTTGGCATAGGCCGAGGGGATAAAGCACTAAAAGGCTAACAGCAAAATTGCGACAAAACAAAGGGACCATGATGGTCCCTTTGTTGTATAACTGTTTAACCGAATTATAGGTTAACTTGGTCTTTTAAACCTTTACCTGCTTTGAAGCTTGGAATGTTCGCTGCAGCAATTTGGATTTCAGCACCGGTTTGTGGGTTACGGCCAGTACGAGCTGCACGCTCTTTTACTGAGAATGTACCAAAACCAACCAGTGCAACTGAATCGCCTTCTTTTAGAGACTTGGTTACAGCACCCGTGAATGCTTCAAGCGCGCGAGCTGCTGCCGCTTTTGAAATTTCAGCGTCTGCTGCCATCTTTTCAACTAGTTGAGCTTTATTCATTATTAGATTCCTATTCATTTTTTATTTTGCCTAAGCAAAACCTATGTTTATGCATTTTGGTTAGATGTGCAACTATTTCCTGAAAAATTTAGCTAAAAAATTGATAAACGTCAGGGGTAGCACGCTTTCAACAGCGGTATGTGTCTGCACTAACCAAGCATCTACAAACTAGCAAGCGTTAATCGTTTTCGCAATAGCTGTTAAGCGATAAATTTGCTTTTTGTGAATAACCAATCATAAATTATTATAAAAAATAAGGTACACGCCAGCCACGACGCGGAAAATGTCACGTAAAACTGAACAATGGGTACCAATATGTCGAACACCCCAAAGTTTGCAGCTGCGAGGTAGCTTGCTGGCGCCACTAACGCGATGACAGCTACTCCTAAGTAATGGGGCAACGTTATAATCGCTCTCAATGAACTGTCGAAAGTCAATATAAACGCTATCCACAATATCACTAACCAAATTGGTATAGACCTCTCAGGGTGAGCTATGAGACCTGAATAAATTGAAAAATACTCAATACCAATACCCAAGGGTAAAGTGAGCGATAAGAGAGCGAGCTGCTTAACATAATTTTTATGTGTTAGTAGCAGTAACAGGCATAAAACCAACATAGGCAAAGCAGCCTTGCCTTGGTATAAAAAGGCAAGTAGCCAGCACGCCTGAAACAACACAAAATTAGTAATTAAGCGTGTTGATGCACTTAGATGATGCATACCTAGGTTTCCTCGCTACCAAATGTATGGTGCTGGTGGCTCGCTGCTTAAAAGCGCCCTCACAGTAACATAGATAAAACTCCCAAAGGCGATAAAAGCGCTGGTCAAACCTGTTATGTTCGAGTGTTGGCCAGGCTTTTTTAAGACGGCTATACCAATCATTGAGCGTTCTTGCGTAGTGCAAACCTATGTCGTTGATACTGTGAACAACCATGGATGTGTTAGAGCAAATTTGCGTGTTTAGCTCGGTGATAGACGGCAAACATCCACCAGGAAAAATATATTGTTGAATAAAGTCTGACTGCTTCAAATAGTGTTGGTAGCGTTGACAGGCAATGGTAATTGCTTGAATTAACATTGCGCCATCTTCTTTTAGCAGTGAATCGCATTTTTTAAAAAAGCTTGGCAGATAGTTATGCCCTACCGCTTCAATCATTTCAATCGATACCAGCTTATCAAAGCGCCCCTCTAGGTCACGATAGTCTTTTTTCAATAACGTGATTTTATCTTCAAGACCAAGTACTTTAATCTTATCTTTGACATAGTCATGTTGCTCTTCTGATATCGTTGTTGTTGTAACGTGGCAGCCATAGTTTTGCGCCGCATAAATCGCAAAAGCGCCCCACCCTGTGCCAATTTCAACCACTCTATCACGCTCGCTTAGGTCTAAGCTTTCACAAATAGTGTGTAATTTATTTTGTTGTGCTTCTTCTAGCGTACTTTGTCTACTCGGGTAGATAGCACTTGAATAAAGCATTTCTTTGCTTAAAAAAGCGCTATAAAGTTCGTTTCCTAGATCGTAATGGGCAGCAATATTTTTCTTCGACCCCGATTTTGAGTTCTTGTTTTTCAAGTGTTTTAGCTTGTTAACAAATCCAGTAATGAAAGAGAATTTGCGCTCAAATGCATCTAACTGCGACTGATTTATAGCAAAAATTTCAATTAAGGTGGTTAGGTTTGAACAGCGCCAATACCCTTCAATATAGGCTTCACCCGCACCGACGCTGCCACCTAAGGCGAATAATTTAAACATCGCGCTATCAACAATAGTAATTGTACAAGATAGCTCACTATCACGTGTTCCAAATTCATAGCGCTCACCACCCATAAGCACAGTGAGATGCCCAGCTTCGATGCTATTGAATGCAGAAAAAACCAGCTTGCTGTACAACTTTTCAGGCCAAGACAGAGAAAGCTGATTTTGAATTGATGTTGTGTTTTCCATATTAACGCCCCGAGTGTCCTAAAAAAGGCACTTTTTTGAGAAATAACTTTAATGCTTGCCAATAAATGCCTCTAAATATAGACACCGTCATGGCAGGAAACCGCTTTAACAGTGAAGACACGTTTGAACGCATTAGTGGTTGCCGTTTAAGCCTTAACTTAGCGTCAAATAATAGTGTATCATCACGTTTATTTTCTATATGTATCAAAACACTACGATTGCTTACGTTCACGTGCCAATGGTAGTGCATGTTTAAATCCATAAAAGGAGATACGTGAAAAGTTTTCTTAAAGTTCACTTTTTCGTTTAATTTCACTAAATAACAATGGCGCTCATTCCAAGGTGTATTGCTCACCTCGGCCAACATGTGCGTATATTCACCTTGCTCATCGGCATAAAAATAAAAGTTAACTGGACTGAAATAAATACCAAAGCAACGCATCTGACACAGTAAAAACACTTTGTTGGCAACACACTCTTTGCCTAGCGTTTGGCTAGCCGCAATGGCGCGTTCTTTTAAGCTGCCGTTATATTTAGCTAAATAATCCTTTTCATTAAACTTTAGTAACTTAGAGCCCGAAGTGCCAAGTAACGGGTGAATACCATCAAGCTGTGCGATTTCTTCTAAATCTAACCACATCATATAAAGAGGATAATGAAACTTATGCGTCGTTGGTGTGTAACGCGTGTGTTTCACATCCCCTAAATATAATGCGCTGTTGAGTGGGCTACTCAAAATTCGATTCCCATTTGTTTGGCAACGTCAACGGCACTGCGAACGCCGTCTTCATGAAAGCCATTAAACCAGTAAGCACCACAGAAATAGCTGTGGTTTTTACCATCAATAAGGGGCTTTCGTTTTTGCGCCGCGATACTGGTCGTGTTGAACACAGGATGGTGGTAAGTAAAGCGACGCAGAATTTTGCTTGGCGCTATGCCTTTATCGTGATTAAGTGTCACGCAAAATGGCTGCGAGCTTTGTAGCTGCTGTAAAATGTTCATTTGATAGGTTACAACGGCTGCCTTGTCGGTGTGTTTATCTAGTAAGTAGTTCCAACTCGCCCATGCAGCTTTGCGTTTTGGTAACAAGCTGGCGTCAGTATGCAAGATAACCGAATTTGCTGTGTAAGGAATGGCACCAAGTATCGCTACTTCATCTTCACTTGGGTTGTCGATAAGTGCCAGTGCTTGGTCTGAATGGCATGCAAACACCACTTTATCGAATTGCTCGCTGTGTCCATCTGCCATCACAATTTGTACGCCAGAGTCGTTACGCACTACTTTGCTGATGTTGGCATTTAAGTGGATACGGTCTTTATATTTTTCGATAAGTGGGCTGATGTACTCTCTAGAACCCCCAGGAATAACATACCATTGTGGGCGGTTAGTAATATCCAGCAAGCCATGGTTGTAGAAAAACTTAACAAAAAACTCTACTTCAAACGCTTCCATTTCTTTAATGCTCGTTGACCAAATTGCGGCACCCATAGGCAGGATGTAATGCAGTTTGAAAAAATCATTAAAGTGATTGAGTGAAAGTAACTCTCCAAGCGTTTTGCAGCTGCTGTAGTCCTGTTTAGCATGCATTGACTTGCAGATTTTATTGAAGCGCACAATATCGTACAAAAGTCGCCAAAACTTAGGCCGCACAATATTTCGCCTTTGAGCAAACAGAGTGGAAAATGTATGGCCGTTGTATTCAAAGCCTGTTTGGGTATTTTTAACGCTAAAACTCATTTGCGTTGGTTGGCGGTTGATGCCTAATTGCGCAAGCAGTTTTTCAAACTTGGGATAGGTTCTGTCGTTAAAAACAATAAAGCCGGTGTCAACGGCATAATTTTGACCATCAACTTGAACATCAACGGTGGCGGTGTGACCACCAATGTAATCGTTTTTTTCAAATACTTGCACATCAAATTTGTCGCTCAACAGGTATGCGGCGGTCATGCCTGATATACCGGAGCCAATAATCGCTACTTTTTTCAACGTTTAATTCCTTTGGATAGCAACAGCCATAAGCTAAATGGCAATAGTTGCAACAACTTGAGTATGAAGGTAAAGCGTTTTGGGAAATGAATTTCTTTTCGTCGCTTCGCTATGCCTTGCATAATGGCTTTAGTGGCCTGCTCGACTGACACCGCCATTGGCATTGGAAAATCGTTTTTATCTGTGAGAGGGGTTTTAACAAAGCCAGGATGAACAACGCTGACATCTATGTCGTCTAAGTCCACAGCAAGAGACTGCGCTAAATAGGTCGCCCCCGCCTTCGATGCGCCATAGGCTTGTGCTCTTGGTAATGCTAAAAAAGCAGCGCTTGAACTTACTATTACTAACTGACCGCCATTTTTCACTTTTGGCAGTAGCACCTCTAAACAATAACCTAGCGAGAGCAAGTTTACTTCAACGACACGTTTGAAAAGTGCACTGTCAAAGTGTTTGGCATCATCAATGTATTCACAGTTACCTGCATTAAGGATCAAAATGTCCAATGCTGCAATGTGAGCACATTGTGATTGGATCTCAGCTAAGTTTGTCACATCAATCTGTAGTGGCGTCACGTTGTCAATTTTCGCCAGCTCGCCTAGGGCTTGCTCGTTTCTGCCACAGGCATAGACGATATGATCTTTCGCATATTGCTCTGCAAGTCCGCGTCCTATGCCTGATGTTGCACCTGTTATTAATACCCGCTTCATTATTTGGTTGCTCTTTTGTCTATGAAGCCAATAAGCTGTTTAAGCAACGGGAGATTTCTGTAGAGCATTGCGGCTGCATCGAAGTAGTCTTGATGATAAATAATTTTATCGTCTTTAAAACGCAGATGGCTGTGACCGTTAACAACGACCTCTTTGCCACCGTTAATGCGTTTGTGTTGAAATCGCATCTGCCAATATACAAAGCCGTTGTCTTCAACGTTAAATGTTTCTGTGATATCGAAATGGATACTCCGTACATTGGCATACATGTTCGCAAAGTACGCTCTAAGCTGACTCAAGCCATTGACTTTGTGTAGCGGATCGATAAATTGGATATCGTCGTGATATACCTGCTCCAGCGGCGACAAATTGTCAGCGCTGAGCACATTGTACATATCTATAAACCGTGCAATCACATTATGCATTATCACACCTTGAATGCTTCTAAAGCTCTCACCCTTGCCGCTTTGTGGTCAACCAAAGGTTGAGCGTATTGAGTGTTTTGCTTTGTAACCAGATAGTCGTGCGGGAAATGAATATATTTTGCAGGTACATCTCCCAGTTCTGGTACATATTTACGAATGAAATCTCCTTGAGGATCAAACTTTTCGCTTTGTGTGATTGGGTTAAATATCCGAAAGTACGGCTGAGCGTCGCAACCCGTACTTGCCGCCCACTGCCAACCGCCGTTATTACTCGCAAAATCACCATCGATTAAATGCTGCATAAAGTACTCTTCACCAAGGCGCCAATCTATAAGCAAGTGCTTAGTTAAAAAACTCGCCACTATCATACGTAGGCGGTTATGCATCCAACCCGTTTGAATCAACTGGCGCATCGCTGCATCAACAATGGGATAGCCGGTTTTCCCTTCGCACCATGCCAGAAACTGGGTATTGTCATGTCGCCATTGTACTGCGTTGTATTTTTCGTTGAAGTTGTTGTGCTTGCACAAATCAGGAAATGCAATAATCAAATGACGATAAAATTCACGCCAGATCAGTTCATTTACCCAACAAAATTCAGGTTTTGTGGGGGTCTGTAAAATGTCAGGGTAAAACACTTGTAGCTGCGCAAGCAGTTGCTTAACGGATACCATTCCTAGCGCCAAATAGGGGCTCAGACCAGACGTGCCTTTAACACTGGGTATGTCTCGAACAGATTGGTAATCTGAACACTTATTCTCAATGAAGTGATTCGCAATTGTTTTAATCGCCTCGTCATCTATAGGCCACTTTTGAGAACTACCGTCGCCTTGTAAACAATCTGGCACTTGCCAGCTGCCATTTTTGTTAACCATTTCGAGCGGCCAACTGGGAATAAAAAAGTACGTCTGTTCAAACTTTTTTAGCCATGCCTTTTTAAACGGAGTAAACACCTTAAACATGTCACCACTTTTTGTTGTGACACTATGTGGTGGCGCAACTAAGTCGCCATCAAACAAAGTAAGTTCAATGCCCGCTGCAATGCATTGTTTATCTCGCTGACACTCGTTGATTTCGTACTCACGATTAGCATATACACGTTGGCTGTTATGTTGCTCACAAAAACGTTTTAGCGCTTGAGGGATGTCACTAAAATCAGCCACTTCTATTATGTTTAAGTTGATACCATAACCATGTAAAGCTTGTCCTAGCCATGCTACTCGACGTTTTAACAAATCTATTTGAATAGCAGCTGTGTTGTGTGCTTGCCACTGTTTTTGACATACAAAAAAAAGTGCCTCTTTGGCACCATTTTCAATTGCCTCAATTAAGGCATCATTGGCGAAATAACGAAGGTCTCGCCTAAACCAAAATATTGGAGCCATCAGATACCAAACCTCAACTTAAGTTCATTTGGATACGGGTCAAAGTACACCTGCTGCGCTAAATATTCGTTGGGATGCACCGTTAAGTGATGTTTTAACAAAGTCAGGGGGACATACAATGGCACCATGCCTTTGCGATATTGATCAATGGCGTTACACAGCTCCTGCTTTTCGATTTTTGATAAATCGTTTTTAAAGTAACCCTGAAGATGCGTTAAGGTGTTAGTTTGATTTTTTCTTGATGCAGGATTGGCTAGCGCTTTCATCAAACCGGCAATATATGTTTGTTTAACCTGCTCTATCGGTTCATCTGATGCCTGTGCAAGATAACGTCCTAGCTCCCTATAAGACTGATAGTTATGTGCCATCACCAAGTATTTATGTTTAGCATGAAACTGCGTTAGTTCATGCATGCCAACATTTTGTAATGTTAGATCCTGCCAACTTTTGAATACATAAACCCGCATCACAAAGTTTTCGCGCAGGTAAGGGTCATTCAAACGTCCGTTCTCTTCACAAGGTAACAGCGGATTGTGTTGCATAATTTGCTGCGCAAAAAAACCAATCCCCTCCGAGGTGTTACCTGTGCCTGCTTCGTTATAAATTTTCACACGCTCCATGCCGCAGCTTGGGCTTTTGGCACAAAAAACAAATCCTGATAATGAGCTTGCCTGCTCTGTTGCAACTTTTTTACCGTATTCTGTAAGTTTTGGGCCAACATCTCCAGAGCCGTCAGGGCGACACACTTTGATTGTGTCGCCGACTTTTACTTGTCTTATTGTTGGCCTTGGGATTGGCAATCCAACAGCTACCTCTGGGCAAAACCTCACATACTCAACGTGGTGCGCAAGTTCGTCCATACAAAAGTTAGAACGCTTATGGCCCGTATCAAAACGAACTTTATCGCCCGCAAGGCAGGCGCTTATTCCAATCCTTATTGATGAAGATTTTTCCATTCTTAATGTCACCTAGTAAATTAAATTACCAATAGGGTTTAGTAATTTGCTCAAGCCTTTATTAAAGTGCAATGCACTGTTAACAACGGTAAAGCATAAACACCCCTGCGTTGTTGTAGGTTGGTGGTGGTGCCTTGCGTCTAACCAGATAAAATCCCCTGGCACATAGTGACCATTTTCATCAGCAAACTCACCATCTAACAATAAAGTTAGCTCAAATCCTGTATGAGTGTGGTGTGGGATCTCTCCATTTGGTTCTATTTGTAACAGGCTGGCTCTCATCTCACCGTCATCGAGTTTCAATCGAGACCGTGACAATTTACCCAACTGAACAAAATTACTTCTGTCTATTGCGGCTATGGCACGAGGTAGACTTAGCTCCTTGTCTTGATAGCTAAATACTTCACTCTCGTATGGTGCCACTGCATCCACGTCATTTTTTTCGGTTATCATTGATAACATGTCAGCAAAGTCGTCGTTATCAAACGGTGACGTGGTATCTTCAAACTCGGTGTCTGCTTGCGTGGCTTCTAAAGCTTCTACTTTGCTTTTACAACATGTGCAAAATTCTAAGTGCGCTGAGATAGCGATACTGAGTGTTGCAGGTAACTCGCCTAGGCTGTACTGGGAAAGTAGCTGCTCTGATGGATGATGCTTAATCATTACTGTCTCCCATTTCTGCTCTGAGTTTTTGTAAGGCAAGTCTTAATCTCGATTTAACCGTACCCACAGGAATATCTAATTGCTCGGCTAGTTGCTCTTGCGACATTTGTTGAAAGTAAACACCTTTAACTACATCTTGCTGTGCAGGTGGCAACTTGCTGATATGCTCCTTTATCTTGTTGTCTTGCAGGTGGTCAGCAAAACCATCGTCAATTACCTGCTCGTCTTGCAGCAACGGCCAAATCTCTTCGCTAAGATGTTCTTCTTTATTACTTTTCATTTTTCGTAACGCATCAAACGACGCGTTACGCATAACGGTATATACCCAAGTGGTTGCCGCGCCTTTATCTGGGTGATACAGATGCGCTTTTCGCCATACCGACGTGAGCGTGTCCTGAACCAGCTCCATGGCTAGAGCTTCGTTGCCAAACTGTTTAATACCAAAGCGTTTTATTTTTGGTGCGAAATACTCAAACAAGGTGGCAAAGGCACGTTTGTCTCTTGACTGAGCAACCTTGCATAGTGCATCAGATAAAGCTTGGCTTGGCGCTTGTTCCATGTTTTTACTGTTTCTCGCGATTGAGGGTGAATCGCATGTAGATACTTGGTCGACCATAACTCGTTATCTTCTAAGACTATCGATAACATTGTTTTACGCGGGTCAGTATCAAATGGATCACTGTGGTTTATTTAAAATAGTATGGAGGAAACTTACCACTTGTTCAAAGTTTACTGATGATTTAAGTTTATGTTTTTCTGCATCTTTCATGGGTAAAAGCTCTAGCCAGCGACTCGCAACCCACACTGGGTCTTCAAAATGTTTTTCACGATAAAGCTCATCTATCTCGGGGTGTTGAGAAAATACCTTTGATAACATCTCCCCCATTTGGCTAGTAAAGTGCGAAGACTGCGTGCTTTGATAGTGCCAAATGGGCGTCTCAATGATATCAATGTGTGCATGGCGCAAATTTTGTTTGTCCATATAGGGCTTGTCTATGCTGACTCTGTGCTTGGCAAAAACATCAATCAAAAGTTGCCCAGTGCAGTCTTGAGAAAAGTCCACAATACGCACGTAAACCCCCTCTTTAGGGACATTTAAATAGGCATCATCTATATGCCTGCACAGCACAAAGCCTTGGTCACGCTTTAGTGCGTCACCGACCATGCTCAAATATCGCGGTTCAAATATTCTAAGCTTGGTATACCCTCCTGGCAGTAAAAATACCGGAAGTGGAAAAATAGCACGGATCATAGTCACCCACAGGTCAATGAAAATATGTAGTTACGTACGTGCTGTAATTAATTTACGATCAATCGCTACACAGCCATTGGTAAGTTTTTAAACTGATTTTATCGTTTCTAAACGTTATGCCTTCCTCCTCAAGTAATATTCGTTGCTGTTGATATTTTTCACTGCCTACGGGAAAGGAAATTTTACCTTGGCTATTGATCACGCGGTGCCAGGGTAAAGTGCTCCCAGCGGGTAAGTTTTTTAACAACCTGCCTACTGCTCTTGATTGATTTTGGAACCCAGCCAATTTTGCAAGTTGCCCGTATGCGGCCACATTACCTTTTGGGATTGAACCAATCAAGGTGTAGATACGAGCTTTAAACTCTTCGTCAATACTAGTATTTTTGTTTTGCATATTGCGCACCTATTTGCTGAAATTTTTGCCAAATTGCGCGCGCAACAGGACCGTGATGTCGGGCTTGTTTTCGAAAAGCATGAATTTTGGCGGTAAAAGTGCTTTGTCTATCCATGATGGTTATTTGCTCCAACAGCCCAGCATCAAGTTCTGCTTGGCAATGGCTAAGGCTTATCATGGCAAACCCAGTCCCAGTAAGCAAAAATGACTTAATCGACGCAATATCGTCTAGTTTCATCATGCCAGCGCCTCTGGCGTAGGCAAGACGTTCGCTGTCAAAATTAAAGCCACTTTCAAACATGGCAAGGCAAGGGTAATTGGCAAGTTGTTCATAATGGAGTTGCGTTGGCAATAAGTCTTTTTTGGCTACAAGCCCTAGTCGGATCTCTCCGATGGCAATGGATTCTAAGTCACCCGTTGCATGGAAGAGATCAAACCAAGGACCAATCCCTAAATCGGCATCGGCGTTGTTCACTTGTTCCAACGCGACAAAACGTTTACCACTGGTGATGGCGATTTCGGTATGAGGAAATTGTTTAAAAACATCACTGATCACCGCGTTGTATTTTGCCTGGTAACACAGTGGCTCATAACAAATATTGAACCTAGCTTCATTACCGAGGGAAAACTCTTTAGCTAAAATCTGTAAGTCATCACGAAATACCAATAACTTAGCTGATTCATCACAAAATCGTCGACCTTTTTCAGTCAGTGTTACGCGATAATTGTTGCGGTTTACTATAGTAAAGCCGAGTTGCTCTTCAAGTCTTTTAAGTGCTTGAGTAATGGCGGGTTGCGTTTTATACAACTGTTGCGCCGCTTCACTTAGGCTATTGGTTTTTGCAACCGCATGAAGTATTTCAAGGTCTGAAATTTTCATAATTAAAATTTATGATGATTCTAATATTATATAATTTTTATTTTATATGGATTTTTTATACTCTGCAGCACAAGTTTTTCATCAATAACGTAGATGGAGTTATTACATGTATAAAATCGCTGCGATAGTAACGGTGCTAACACTGCTGTTGGGTTGCCAAGACAATACGCAACCACAGAGTCAAACTGACGTAATTAGACCGGTTAAGCTAGTAACAGTTGCAAACAGTGAACAAAGTGACATCAGAAGCTTTCCGGCTGAAGTTGTTGCTAACCAAGGATCGTACTTGGCGTTTAGGGTTAACGGTGAGTTGATGGAGTTTCCGGTACTGGCTGGGCAAGAAGTCACCCAAGGACAGTTACTTGCGAAGTTAGACCCAGAAGACTTTGAATTGCAGCTAGAGCAGCGCAAGGCGCAATATGAACTGGCTTCATCTCAACTGGCCCGCGTAGAGTCACTATTTAATAAATCCATCGCCAGCAAGGCTGAATATGATCAGGCGCTTGCGAATAAGCAAGTCGCAGAGTCCGCGTTAAAAATAGCGAAAACCAATCTACAAAACAGCGAACTTAGAGCACCGTTTAGCGGCACTATCGCTAAGGTGTTTGTCAAAAACTACGAAAACGTAGTCGCTAAGCAAAATATTTTGCGCTTAGAAACAAGAGACATGATGGATGTTGTTATTCAAGTACCAGAAAAACTCGTAGCGCGTGTAGATAAGGACTTAGACTATCATCCTCGCGTGGTGTTTGATGGCTACCCAGATAAATCATATGAGCTATCTATAAAGGAGTGGGACACGCAGGCCGACCCTGCTACTTTAAGCTACAAAGTCGTGTTTACCTTGCCTATCCCAAAAGACTTTAACCTGCTTGCGGGTATGACTGGTCATGTTTACATCGACCGCAGTAAAGTGATGCACACGGCAAAGAAAAAATTATATGTGCCAATTTCGGCGGTGTTTTCTGAGCGCACCCAACCGTTAGATGACAATGCATTTGTATGGGTGTTTGATGAACAAACCCAAACCCTGAGTAAGCGAGCGATATCCGTTGGCAAAATGCATGATCAAAGCATAGAGATAACTGCTGGGCTAAACGGCGGTGAAATCATCGTTGGCGCTGGAGTACATCACTTAGAAGAAGGTTTGAAGGTTAGACCTTGGACTAAGGAGCGAGGGCTTTAATTATGAGTCTAGCTAAATGGTCAATTGAAAATAGAGTCATCAGCTGGATGTTTGCCCTACTGCTTCTTTTAGCAGGAACGGTGTCTTATTTTGGCTTAGGACAGTTTGAAGACCCTGAGTTTACACTCAAAAAAGCGATGGTAGTGACGCTCTACCCCGGCGCATCTCCACAGCAAGTAGAAGAAGAAGTTACATTTGTTATTGAAAATGCCATACAGCAGCTTCCGTATGTAGATTATGTCACTTCAATCTCTTCTGCAGGTAAATCGCAGATTACGGTAGAAATGAAAAGCAAGTACCGAAAACAAGACTTACGCCAGATTTGGGATGAACTACGCCGTAAGATAAGCGACCTTAAACCGAGTCTGCCACCGGGCGTTTACACGCCGAAGGTCATCGATGACTTTGCGGATGTATATGGCGTTATGTATGCCGTAACCGGTGAAGGTTATTCATATGATGAATTAAAAGACTATGTTGATTACTTAAAGCGCGAATTAGTGCTTGTTGACGGTGTAAGCAAAGTAACCGTTGCCGGTGAACAACAGGCGCAAGTTATCGTTGAGATCTCAACACAAAAACTGTCGCAACTAGGCATAGCGCCATCGTATATATTTAGCCTTTTGCAATCACAAAACAGTGTTTCGAATGCTGGTAAAATCCGCGTTGGCGACGAATCGATACGTTTGCACCCTACTGGTGAATTTCAAGATGTGAAAGAACTAGAGCACCTATTGATCTCTAAAGCCGGTGCCAAAGAGCTTATTTATCTTGGCGATGTTGCAAAAGTCAGTCGTGAATATGCCGAAATTCCAAACCACATTACGCGTTATAATCAACAACGAGCGTTATTAATCGGTGTATCATTTAGCTCTGGTGTAAACGTCGTCGATATTGGTAAGGCCATTAATAGACACCTTGATTCGCTAGAATATCAACGGCCTCATGGTATGGAGATCAACACCGTCTACCACCAACCAAATGAAGTCGAAAAGTCGGTTGATGGCTTTATCGTGAGCCTATTAGAGGCAGTGGCGATTGTTATTGTTGTCTTGCTTGTATTTATGGGAGTAAAAAGCGGGCTGTTAATTGGTGCTGTTTTGTTGTTAACGGTATTAGGCACATTTATTTTCATGAAAATATTTGCCATTGACTTACAACGCATCTCACTGGGTGCATTGATCATAGCTTTGGGGATGCTGGTGGACAATGCCATTGTGGTCACTGAAGGCATCTTAATAAACTTAAAGCGAGGTCAAAGTAAACTTCAAGCGGCGGTTAACATTGTTGAGCAAACTAAGTGGCCGTTGCTCGGCGCGACAGTGATTGGTATCACGGCATTTGCGCCGATAGGCCTAAGTAGTGATGCCAGCGGTGAATTTGCAGGCTCTTTATTCTGGGTGTTACTTATCTCGTTATTATTAAGTTGGGTGACGGCAATAACACTGACGCCATTTTTTGCTGACATGTTATTTAGAGCGCCTAAGCAGTCTTCGTCAACGGATTCGGACGACCCGTATAAAGGCGTTATATTTAACGTTTATAAAGCGATACTGTCATTTTCACTAACACATCGTGCAGTGACGGTCGGTGTCATGTTGGTGTTATTGGTGTCTTCGATTGTTGGCTTTAAGTCAGTTAAACAGTCATTTTTCCCCGCATCCAACACGCCAATGTTTTATGTAGATTATTGGCATTATCAGGGGGCTGATATACGCAGTACAGCGGACAATTTGGCGACGATAGAAAGCTTCTTAAAGTCTCAGCCATTAGTTGAAGAAGTCACCACTACAATAGGCCAAGGAGCGCCTAGGTTTATGCTAACTTATGCTCCTGAAAAGCAATATGCCGCGTATGGTCAGTTGATTGTTCGGGTAACCGACCGTGAAGCTGTAAAAGAGATGATAGCGAAGCTCAGACAGTTTGAAAAAGACAACGTGTTGTCGGGCGAGCTGAAAATCAAGCGGATGGAAATTGGCCCCTCAACGGATGCCAAAATAGAGGCACGCTTTTCTGGCCCTGATCCTGTGGTGTTGCGTCAACTGGCAGCTGAAGCTAAAGAGGTGCTTGCAAAAGACGCAGGGGCTTTTAACATCAAAGATAATTGGCGTCAGCGTACCAAGGTTCTTCGCCCTGAGTTTAACGAGCAAAAGGCCCGCCGTTTGGGGATCAGCAAAAGCGATGTCGACCAATTGCTGCTTACCAGCGTATCTGGCAATAAAATTGGCCTATACAGAGATGGTACACAGCTACTACCAATTGTGGCGCGCTCGCCTGAAGAGGAACGCAAAAACGTTGAAAACTTGAGCGATCTACAAATATTTAGCCCTGTGTTGGGGGTGTATGTACCCATTACCCAAGTTGTTGATGATTTCAAAGTCATGTGGGAAGACCCGTTGATCATGCGCCGTGACCGTAAACGCACTATTACCGTGATGGCAGATCATGATGTGATTGGTGATGAGACACCAGCAAAGCTATTCGCACGTGTACGTGGTGAAATTGAAGCCATTGAATTACCTCATGGCTATGAAATGGAATGGGGTGGCGAATTTGAGTCTTCTTCTAAGGCGCAAAAAGCGATATTTGGCTCACTTCCTGTTGGCTATTTAGCGATGTTTATGATCACGGTTTTGTTGTTCAACTCAATAAAACAGCCTTTGGTAATTTGGTCAACGGTACCGCTGGCTATTATTGGTGTAACTGCAGGTTTAGTGGCATTAAACGCACCATTTAGCTTTATGGCGTTGCTTGGTCTTTTGAGCTTATCAGGTATGTTAATCAAAAACGGTATCGTACTAATTGACCAAATAAACCTTGAACTTGCTCAAGGTAAAGCGCCTTACCAAGCGGTGTTTGATTCAGGAGTGAGTCGTGTTCGTCCAGTGTCGATGGCAGCGATCACAACCATACTGGGTATGATCCCCTTGTTATTTGACGTCTTTTTCAAGTCGATGGCGGTAACCATCATGTTTGGTTTGGGTTTTGCCACCATTCTAACGCTTATTTTTGTACCTGTGATGTATTGTATACTCTTTGGTATCAAGCAACCAAAATAAGCATACTGCTAAAGATAGCAAAGCCACCAACTCAAGGTGGCTTTTTACTTTTAGCACTCAATGTCTTTTAAACGGGCATTAGGTATACAAGTTTGCGTTTTTCAAACTTTTAAAGTCATTAAAATTGACGCCATGGCGTTTCATTACTGGTAAAACTTTAGCAGCGATTAGCTGGCGAATATAAAAGGGTTGGTTTGGCACGAAGTGATGAATTGAGTGTGTTGCCCCGAAATTAAAGCAAAATAGCTGAAAAGGCGTCATTAGCCAATGATTAAGCACGTGGGTTTGCTCTAGTAAATTGCTGACACCGCCATAATAGTGCATTGAAGAGGTGACAAAGTTAAGGCAAATAGAACGTAAAACGTTAGGCAATATCAGCACGACCATTAACATGTCGACCCAATCCATAGTGGCGACAAGCCACAGGGGCCAAGCCAAGGTATTACCTTCGATTAAATTAACACTATGATATAGCAATGCACTGTAGAGTATCGCAAAGTAGCAGGTGGTAATCGGAAACCCCGCATTAAATAACGCGAAAAACCTGAAGCCATTAACCTCTTTCCTATAGCGCTTTTGCATGAGCAACAACCCAAGTAGCCCATCGGCAATAACAATGGCTCTGATAAGTGGGTTTTTAATGCCGTTGCCAACCAAGCGCTCTTCGATATCTTGTGAAGAGCCAGATGTTTTATGATGATGTAAATGGATACGCCTACGATACCAGGGGTTGATGGTATTGGGGCGCATTAGCCATACAATGAGCAACATTGTATTGTGGGCAAAAGTATTCGTCTTAAAATATTGTTTGTGGATAAGGTCATGTTCAAGTTCATGAGATATTGAAGCGAAAATGGCTGCGATAACAATACACGTGAATGCTGGCACTTGTTCAAGTACGTACAAGGTGCCAATACCTACCATACCGATAAAGCTAAGCAACAAGATCAGTATACTTATTTGGTTTTGATATTTTAAAAATGTATACCGCTGTCTTATCAGGCGTTCTTGTAGTTTTATTTCGTTAACGATGTGCTGGATATTATTACGTGTAGTCGCTGTAGTCATGTCAGAAGGTATTAATTTGATGTAGGAGCTGGGTATTAACACCAACTCCTAAAGAGAGAGTTAAAGAAGCTCTAAAATAGTCTCAGCTTTACTCAGCTCAAACTGCTTTGGTGCTTCAACGTTAAGTGTGGTTACAACACCGTTTTCAATTATCATTGCATAGCGCTGTGAACGTATACCGCCAAATGCTTGCGTATCCATATCAAGACCTATTGCACGCGTAAAACTTGCATCGCCATCAGCTAGCATTTTTAGTTCTGAGGCGTTTTGTGACTCGCCCCAAGCTTTCATAACAAAAGCATCATTTACTGATACGCAGGCTATCATATCAACGCCTTTTGCTTTGATTTTGTCAGCTAATGCGACAAAGCCTGGTAAATGTGACTCTGAGCATGTTGGTGTAAATGCGCCAGGTACGGCAAAAAGAACGACTTTTTTATTGGCGAAAAGCTCATTAACTTGGTGATTTACCATACCTTCAGAGGTTAACTCGCTGAGTGTTGCTTGAGGAAGTGATTGTCCTTGTTCGATCATGACGTTTGCTCTATTTGTGATTGGAGTTAACAGTGTAATACTAAATTAAGCGACTAAACACGGATAAATATCATGGTTATTAGTGCATCGCTGTTAGGCGTGACGCCATACTATGCTCAGGCTTCAATTCTAATAAATCCCATAAGTTACCGTATAAGTCTTTAAAAACAGCAACTGTACCGTAATCTTGTTTACTGGGTTTGCGCACAAATTCGATACCTTGACTGAGCATATTTGTATAGTCTTTATCGAAGTTTTGCGTATGTAAAAACAAAAACACTCTACCGCCACTTTGGTTACCCACAAATCGGCGTTGCTCATCATTAGAGGCTCTGGCAAGTAAAATGGTTGCGCCTTTTGAGCCTGGTGGGGCTATCACAACCCAGCGCTTGTTTTCATCTGGTAAATAGGTATCTTCAAGTAACTCAAAACCTAGCTTTTTGGTATAAAATGCAATTGCTTCATCGTAATCGTTCACTACCAGTGCAATATGTATTAATTCTTGTTGCATACAATTCCTTTTCATAAGTATGTTTGCGTTATTAACGCATATTCTAAAGCTGGTTCAAGCAAGTGAATCAGCTTGCTTAGTATTTACTCGCAAGCCAACCTAGCTTTCAAAATACAAAAGATGATTTTTATACAGTAAAAATTTGTTTGTTAAATACCTTAAATTGCCCTTTTTGGATAAGATTATTTTCAATGTGGTAAATACATAACATTTCGATGGTGCCCTTGCCCTCAGGGAAGTTTCTGGTGATCAATTCGTGATCAATAACGACATTGTCACACACTATACGATTTATTAAATTTGCGTATAAATCAGGCTCTGCAAAGCGTACACGCATATTACGCGCCATTTGCTCGTGGCCAAACGCTAAAAGCTCACCATCTGTTGAATATTGCGTTGCATTTTCAGCGTAGGTGTTTAGCCAACCTTCTAAATCTTTATTATTGTATGCATCTAGTTGTGTTTGAACTATTTTTTCGGCATTTGTCATAATCGGCTCAAAATACAGGTAACAGCGTTAATAGCAGTGGGTGATAAGATAATTTAGCTCAGTGTACATTTTGCTTAATCTTATATTGAACTGCTACACCAAAATTGTTGCTGTATCTTATATAGTCATCAGTTGTTGTGCAGCTAATTTCCACTGACGTATTATCTGTCCATGTAACGCTTGGGTCGCAGTAGCCTGCAAAAACGAGCAGGGCGGGATCACACTTTGTAAACAAGGAAAATCTATGATCTAATAGCGTTAATTTTTCCTATTTATCTATCGCAATGTCTTTATTTTCACATCTCGAATTAGTCAAAGAAAACCG
>NZ_JAAUWV010000049.1 GCF_014694405.1 Pseudoalteromonas sp. S16_S37 | reverse complement strand
TCTCCATTTTGCAAGGTTTTGAGGGGTGAGAAAACAAACGTTGCAAAATGAGGATAGTAAGATCGTTTAGATCATCAAGAAGATCAATGCATTAAGTGATTTTCAGTGTCGACTAAATAGAGGAAGTTGTGATAAAAATAATCTTATTACCCATATATTTGATATTAGCGACTTTATCTATTTGTTCTATTGCCATGAGTGAAGTGTCTTGTATGAACTATTATGAAGATCAAGACTACAAAACTAGGGGCTTTACAGGAGATATAAAGGCTAGTAGTTGCCACTACGTCTCTGGTATTGAAATTCTGGATATTGAGTCATTTATTTTCCCTTCATTTGTCGAGAACTCTGAACTTGAAAAAATCTCGGAGGAAGTTTTTGCCTTGAAAGTAAAGGGGAAAACTTACGAAGAGGTTAATCTTATTATAAGCAATAAATATGGCTTTTATTTACCAGACGTAGTTGGTTTGGATTTACTTTTAAGTGTTATCTACAACTACGTAAAACCAAATGCTTCTTCAAATTTGGAATGCAAAACTATACATAAATGTTCATTACTGAAACAAAAATCGAACAGCGGTGGTTTCAGCTATATAGCCATCAGTGAAGTGGGAAGGGCGACTGCAAAAGACGTTCTCGTTGAGCAGGCACTTAATATTAACCAGAGTAAAAAGTATTACAGAGTTACTTATTTTGATAGCACTAAACCTGTTTATTTAGAAAACGTAGAATTTATATGTAAAAGGAAAGAGCCATGGTGGGTAGCTCATGAAATTTGGTTAGAGAGCCTTTAGTCTAAATACAGAAACAAGCTTGTACTGTAGTGGCACAATAAATTTGGCCACCTAATTAGAGCTGATAGAATCACCATAACTGATTAGGTGCAAATTATGACAAAAAGAACTCGTCCAACTTATTCTCCTGAATTTAGACTCGAAGTCGCTCAACAAGTCGTCGATGAACAACGCTCTGTTCGAGACGTTGCTGATGCTATGGGGCTAGGTAAATCCAATGTCGATAAGTGGGCACATCAGTATTAAAATACGCTGTGCACAAGCCACAAAGGGTAAGCAGCCAAAACAACTTGCACGCTTTGCTGGTAGTCCCAGAAAACACATGCCCAAAGGTCTGCCATTTGAACTTAAAAGCTATCTGGAATTAGTTGAACTGACAGGCAAATGTATTCGAACTGACAAAAGAGGCTACATCGACAGCAATCAAGCCCCCATTCTTGAGCGATTGAATATCAAGGCAGACAACTGGCTAAAACTCACTACTCAGTTTGAAAAGGCTTTTCATGGTGCGGTAGGCAAAGAGCATGCACTGGATTTGTATTGCGAGCGACAACGACATAAGCGAAGACCCAGCATTTCAAATTGCACAACGTTATTAAGCTGACAAAAACCTGATTTCACTAATTTACCTTTATGCTTTCGAAATGGCAGGGATATGTGCGTTTAAAGGATGAGAAATTGAGTAAAAAGCGGGCAATTTCAGCAATCACTTACCCATATTAGGCATGACTTTGATAATATCTAGCGACAAAGTTAGTTGTTTTGTCATTGAGCGCTTGTTGAAGGTTCTTTTTAAAGTGGCTGTCCGCTAAGTTGCTTTGGAGAGAAATTGGATAAATATGTCATTTTGGAAGATGAAGTTATATTCTATTTGGGAGATAGTATCGCTATTTACAAAAAAAGAAGGATGGATGGTTGTTAGTAGTCGTTGATTACTGACACTAAACAGGGCTTAAATTAAGAACCATTAGGGTCAGAGTCATTGATTTGATGGCTTTAGCCGCCGAGTTAGGCAATCAGATAGTAGTGGTGAGTTACAGTTGCATGTTGATACAAGGTTCTTCATCATAGTGCTACGGCTCAATACTAGACTAGGTCACTATGCGTTTTCTCTTGATTTTTTCACATTTATTCATGTATTTTCAGCCGCAGCACTACAAGTCGGCGCAGAGCGCTAAGATCAGTACCTCCCTTTATTAAAAACCCAACGTGTTGCTTTGGTAGTTAATCAAACCGCGCAAAAAATCAATAGGGTCAGAAAAAATCAATAGGGTCAGAGCATTGATTTCCACTCCGGTAAAATTCAAAACAAATTCGAGTATTTAGGAAAGTAATTGTGATGATTAATTCTATTATGCCTAATATGGGTGTTGGTGATATTTACCTTAGAAGAACTTTAAGTGAGTATAGTAAGCTACTCGCGGAAAAAAAATCACAGAATCTTCTCGAAGTGAAGGATTTAGATGATGGCACGCAAATTTATCATTTGATTGATATGTATTTGGAACTTTTCGTAGATAAGCGAAATGGGAAAATTTGTAAGATTGCTATGTTAAAGGGCTTTGAAGGGTCGTTTGAAGAAAAAATTTATGTTGGCATGACAATTCCTGAAGCATGTAAAAATGATTCTCGGCTGTATTTTAAAGAGTCAGAGTCATTAATGTTTTTTGAAGGGGTCAAAGGGATTTGTGTTGAGCTAGGGGTGGATGACCCATGGCCCGAAGAATTAAAGAACCTGTATGTTGATTCTATAGCTATATTTGCTGAAGAGGCATTTACATTCGAAGGGACTAAAGGTAATTGGTAATAATTTAGGAATCAAAGGGGTCAGAGTCATTGATTTCAAACTATTCTGACTTTCCCTGATTGGCTTGGGAACAACCTAAGCCAAGCAAACGAAGACCAGCGAGAGCTGGTTTTCTTGTATCTGGCGTTTGGCTTTCCTTGTTCAACTAACGTGGATATGAGCCTTGCCAAGGCTGGGTCTAAGTTCTTTTGTTGTTTCTATCCAAAGTATTTTGCATTGATGTGAGTCTAAACACATATAGCACTACTGAGTAAAAAGAAATATTTCGGTAAGGTGAGTAAGTTTTTTGGGACTACTTCTTCCTAACAAGAACTTGTATAGTTTTAATGTAAATAGCAGACTTGAGCGAGTTTGCCTGGCTAGCCATAATTGTAAAAACAAACTTATTTAGTGTAGATATGCATTTTCCTGTAATTATATTATTCATTTTATGTTCTTTCCAAGCAGCGGCACTACAAGTCGGCGCAGAGCGCTACGAACAGTACCTCCCTTTATTAAAGAACCAGCGTGTTGCTTTGGTCGTTAATCAAACCGCACAAACTCAAGATGGCCATTTACTTGACAGCCTTTTGGCTCGGGGAGTGAATGTACGTAAAGTATTTGCACCTGAGCATGGCTTTAGAGGTGACCATGATGCAGGGGCGAAAGTTGACTCTAGCAAAGACAGCAAAACTGGGCTGCCAATAGTGTCTTTGTACGGCAAAAACAAAAAACCAACGGCTGAAGCGCTTGAAGATATTGATATTATTATTTTTGATATCCAAGATGTGGGCGTACGTTTCTACACTTATATCAGCACCATGCACTATGTAATGGAGGCAGCGGCTGAAAACGAAAAGCAACTTATTGTATTAGATAGACCTAACCCCAATATTGCTTATGTTGATGGGCCAACACTTGAAGTGGAATTTCGCTCTTTTGTGGGCATGCATCCTATACCTGTTTTGCATGGCATGACAGTGGGGGAGCTGGCAAGAATGATCAGCGCAGAAGGTTGGTTAAATACCAATAAAGCATTGAATTTAAAAGTTGTCTCTGTGGCTGACTATAACGGTAAAGTCCGTTATGAATTGCCGATAAAACCAAGTCCAAATCTACCCAATGCTCAGGCAATTTCCTTGTATCCCTCACTGTGCTTTTTTGAAGCAACGCCCGTATCGGTTGGTCGTGGTACTTCTGTGCCGTTTCAGGTTTATGGTCACGATAAAGTTAAATTGGGGGAGTTTAGTTTTGTGCCTCACCCGATTGCTGGCGCCGCTAGTAACCCTAAGCTCAATGGCAAGGTGGCTTATGGTAAGAATTTAGCTGAGGTTGACACTGAAGGGTTAGATCTGACATGGTTTATCGATGCTTATCATGCATTTGCACGTAAAGACGAAGCCTTTTTTACACATCCTAAGTTTATGGATAAGTTAGCAGGAACCGATAAATTAAGACTTGCTATCGAAAGTGGTCAATCATTAGCGCAGATAAAGAAAAGTTGGCAGGCTGATTTGGCTAAATTTAAGCGCCGTCGTCAGCCGTATCTACTCTATGCTCGCTAAGAATGGCGAATGTCATACATGTGCTCATTTGCGCGTTCTGCGCGCTTTTGCCAACGTAGGTTTGACTGCGTTAGGCCAGTAAATAGCACATCAATCAGGTAGCTTTGTGAAATACGAGTCAAAATAGACGCATGTTTAATCGGCTCATCGCCAATCACATTGAATAATTGTATACACGACATTTCATTTAATGGATTGCTACCATAACGTGATAGCGAGAGTACCGTACAGCCGTTGTTTTTGGCTTGTCGTGTCACTCTTAACACCGCTTTACTTTGCCCTGAATCACTAATAGCAATGAGTAAGTCATCTTTACCCATTGTGGCCATATAACTTGCCGCTGATAGTTCATCGGTTTGCGCGATAGCTGGTAGTCCAAGTTTTTGCAGCTTAAGTGCGAAGTCCTGTGCCACAGGAAAGCTACCACCTACAGCACATAGCAAAATTTTCTTCGCAGATTTGATAGTGACAATGGCTTTTTCAAACTGCATGGGATCGTTAAGCTTATGAGTTTCATGCAGGATATTTTGCTGATTTGATAGCAATTTTTTGGCAATTAAATCAATTGAGTCTGAGTGCGAAATTTGCGTATCAATTGACTCAGGTTGCAGTGTTTGCAGGTTTAGATCATCAATAACAGCAAGTTTAAAGGCAGGAAAGCCTTTATAACCCAGTTTTTGAGCAAATTTAACGACGCTCGATTGACTTACACCAGCTTGTCTTGCCAACTCAACTGATGACAAAAAGCGGATTTTTGAACCCGAATTTAGTGTGAAATCAGCCAACTTCGCTTCGCTGCTAGAAAGGCTGGGCTTGAGCGCTTTTATTTTTACAAATGTCGACATTTCGATACTTCATGGTTACTTGGTTGTATTGATTATAGGTTCAAATGATTAGCAGTGATAGTCAGCGCTTCAATTATTGTGTTTTTTTCATATTGAAGAGCTTTAATAGGTACAAATGTTGCCAAAGTGATTATAAAGGTGCTAGAGGGCTTGTTTTTGGTGCGGAACGCTTTAAGCTACTAAACCTTAATAATTATAACTAACCGTCTCTACTGTAAGGGAAAGTATGACTTGGTATTCAATATTACCGCCACTGATTGCGATTTTAGTGGTGTTTTGGCGCAAAGAAGTCATTTTGGCATTGCTATTGGCGCTGATTTCGTCTGAATTTTTGTTGCTTATGCAACATAGTTCTAGTCAACTTTTGATGACACCCGTAAACAGTATTGAACGTATCATAGATGTTGTAACCTCTGCAGGTAACAGTCGAATCCTCATTTTTAGCTTGGTTATTGGTGCGCTACTGGCTTATATCAGGGAGTCAGGTGGCGTTGCTGCGACTGTGAATATGCTGATGAATAAGGGCGTTGCCAAAAGTAAAAGGCAAGTGGGGTTGCTCACAATGTTTACTGGGATTGCGGTGTTTATTGAGTCAAATATGAGCGTGTTAACATCTGGCATTGTCTCTCGTGGGCTGTTCGATAAGTTTAAAATGAGTCGAGCGCGTTTAGCCTACATTATTGATAGTACCAGTGCGCCTGTTTGCATTCTTATTTTACTTAACGGGTGGGGGGCGTATGTGCTTGGCTTATTAAGTAACTATGAGTTAGAGCAATCGGCCGTCAGCATATTGTGGGGAAGTGTTGCTTTTAACTTTTACGCAATAATTGCGCTTTTAATTGTGTTGTACACCATCGTCTTTGATAAAGTGCATGGCCCCATGAAAGTGGCTGAAGAGCAATTGCAAAAACAACAAGTTGAGCTTGATGTTGGCCCTAAAGCGACTAAAGCCCGTTTTATGCTAGTACCTTTGCTGATATTAGTGGGTTCTATGGTTGGCTTTATGTTTTGGACGGGCAACGGTGTACTGGCCGATGGCAGCGGTTCAAAATCCGTGCTCTACGCAACTGTGCTAGCTACGGCGCTGGCGTATATTTTGTTGTTATCCGCTAAGCGATTCACTCACCAGCAGCTTGTTGATGTGGGTTTTAAAGGCATGGGGGAGCTGCTTCCTTTAGTAACGATTGTATTATTATCTTTAACGCTTGGCGCTAGTTTGAAAGATCTCGGAACAGGCGTGTTTGTGGCATCCTTGGTAGGGGATTACTTACCGATTTACTTCATTGTGCCTGTGCTATTTTTGGCAGGTGCCGTGATGTCTTTTACCACGGGCACTTCATGGGGCACTTTTGCGATTTTGATCCCCATCGGTGTACCGCTTATTCAAGCGTTAGGTCTGCCGCCAGCGTTAGTGATGGGCGCGATACTCAGTGGGGGGATTTTTGGCGATCATTGCTCGCCAATTTCAGATACCAGTGCGGTTTCTGCACTGGCATCTGGTTGTGATTTACTGACCCATGTTAAAACTCAGCTACCCTATGCTTTAGTTGGTGGTGCTCTATCTTTGATATGCTTCTTTGTTGCAAGTGTAATCATGATTTAGCCACAGTGTTGTACTTTGCCAACATCTAGGGCAGCTAAACTCACTAGTTGCCCTTTCGGGTTTTTCGTAAATGCTATCATGGTACCGATTTTATTTTCTTCAAAAGCATTTTGTTTAGTTAATTGCGCTACCAACTGTGCACTCACCTCAAGTAATGTTTGTTGCTGACAATCAGCAATAAACCATTTATTCGCTTGCTTTTCAATCAATTGGCCTCGGCCACTATAGCGTTGTTTTGCTGCGTGGGTATCTTGCTTTAGGGTTTCATCCAAGTGTTGCTTAGCTGTTACGCGAGACAAACTATATTGGCCATTTTCTAAGGTGTGAACTTCAACCTGTTGGTAGTCGTCTAGATTCAACGTATACAAAGGTTGAGTCGTTTTATGGTACTCGCTATACAATAAATGCGCTAAAAATACCGCGCCGATACTGGCGCACAGCCACTGCATAGTGGCCCAAGGTGATTTTTTTTGCGGCTTTTTACATATGCTTTTAAACTGGTTGAGCTGCTTGTTTGAAAGCTTGTTTTGCCTTTTTTGAGCATCGAATTCTTGCTTCAAAAGTTTGTCTAGTTGCTCATCGTTCATGGTTCTCTCCAAGTACTTGTTTGAGCTGTTGTCTTGCGTAGCGCAAGCGCGTCTTAATGGTTTCGGTATTACTTTGAGTGATCTGAGCAATCTCTTTGAGTGAGAAATCTTCCAGTTGCAAAGACAATGCTTCTTTTTGTAAAAAAGGCAGTTGCTCAATTGCGGCACTTAAATTAGTTGTCGGCTCGGATACAGCTTGGGTGGATACAGCTTGGGTGTCTACTAAGGTATGTTCATCTAATGCACAGCCTTGGCGTTGTCTTCTTATTTCGTCAAAGAGCGCGTTACGGGCAATTTTAAATAGCCAAGCTTTGGGAGAGTGTGAGGCTTCATATAGATGTTTTTTCTCCATGGTAGTCAACCAAGTTTTTTGACATATATCATGTGCTAATGCGTCATTCGAATGACTGCGCAAAAAGTGATAAAGGTCTTGACTGTACTGCTCTATTAGCAGCTCTAAATATCTATTGTTGCCACTTTGTTTATAGGCGAGGAGCGCATCATCAGGGGGCGCTTGGTCAGTAAACCAAGACTTCAAAGCTATTAGCATAGGCACTCTCTTAGGGGGCAAATGCCCCTCAATTATTACTACTGAGCCAAGTTAAACTCTAACACAACATTTTGATTGGTTTGCAAAACAGCTTGGCCATTTTCTATTTTTGGACGATATTTCCAGCGTTTTAATGCAGTAATAGCTGCTCGCTCAAAGACGCGTTTTGGTTCTGCATCAAGCACATTCACGTCAATTACCTCGCCGCTTGGTGAGATTGAAAAGGCCAGTTTTACCCAACCCTGAATACCGTCTCTTGCTGCGCTAACGGGGTACTTGGGTTCTGCTCTGACTATGGGAGTTGCCCCTCCTTCAGTTGCCATCATGGTTGGTGGCGATAACGTCATCGTTGGTACTGGCACTAGCGGCGTAAAAGGCATGGCAGTCGACACTTCACTTGTTGGGGGCGTATTATTCACCACTTTAGTTGGCGGTGGCTGCATTTTTGGTGGCTCTGGCAGTTTTGGTTTTTCTTCCGTTGGCGTATCCTTTTTCACTTGGCCAAGTTCAATATCGATGATTGGTTTTGGTTCAGGGATGCGGATTTCATCCTGCGATACCAGTTGTTGCATAAAAATAAACGCAGCAGCCGTCATAGCCGTGCCACCAAATATCGCGGCAAATAGCTTTTTGTAATTGAACGCGTAATTTTGAGTTGCTAATACATACATGGCGTGATCCTTTTTGTGGTTTTTCCTATACAACGCTGCAGGTTCGAAAAAGGGGTGAGTATTTTTTAAAATTCTTTTCTGATTAAGAAAGCGCTACAATAGAGCCCCAATTTGCACGAGGTTATTATGCAGTTACAAAAAATTGATAAAGCGCGCTATCGCAATCATCTTAATAAAGTCATCGTGGCGTGTGTAGCCTCTTTAACCATTGGCAGTTTGGGGATTTCTCAAGCATTAATTGCTTTGTTTCCAGATACTGATGGCAGTCACTTTCATTGGAACCTATTGGGAGTGGTAGTCAGTGTTGTAACTATTGGACTTGTTTTAAAAAAATACCGTAGCCATCCTTTTATGTATGAAGTCAACTATGTTTGGGAGCTAAAGCAAGCACTTAACAAAGTGACTCGTAAAATGCCTAAGTTAAAAAAGGCTGCGCAACAAGGTGATATCGAAGCGATGCTCGCGATGCAATTTAGCTATAGTGGCTCAAAACAGCTTTGGGAGCTGGATGACAACACCATTACATTAGACGACTTAAGCATTTGGCAGGCACAGCTAGATACCTTAGCGACTCAATATCAAGTACAACTAGATTTAGCTCAGTATAATGAGTCTACACTTAAAAAGTTCTAAAGCTTACTTTCCGAGTGTTGTAGTACAGCACTTGTTTTTTTAATTTTAAATACCATATCTATATTATCATGTGAGAAATGTGATAATGTAACATTTATTTAGTTTAAGGTCTGAGAAGTCGTGGCAGAAGTAAGAGCGAGAGTTCAGTTAAACGTAGGTCAGCATAGCCATATTCCTGCGGAAATAGTGTCTTTTAGTGGTCTAAAAGATGGTCACGAACATGTGGCGCTTATTTTTAATCAAGCAGATACGGAGCAAACTACACCGCTTATCAGAATGCACTCTGAGTGTTTAACTGGTGATGTATTTCACTCTTCTCGATGTGATTGTGGTGAGCAGCTCAATGAATGTATCGAAAGCATGCACAAACAAGGTGGTGTACTTCTATATTTGCGTCAAGAAGGACGCGGTATCGGCTTGTACAACAAAATAGATGCCTACGTTTTGCAGTCTCAAGGTATGAATACCTATGAAGCAAATAATCATCTTGGCTTTGCAGATGACCTAAGAGATTTTTCAGACGCCGTGCTGATGCTCAAAGCGCTTGGATTAGGCCAAGTTAAATTAATGACCAACAATCCAAATAAACTCAATGCACTGCGCGATGCAGGTATTGAAGTTGAGGCGGTCATTGGTACACAAGCACATATAAAATCTGGCCATGTGGGTAATCGCAGCTACCTAGAGACTAAGGTGAAGCATGGCGCGCATATGTTAGATATTAAAAAAGTATCTAAACCTGAGTAGTCCCTTAAAAACTCAGAGTTTAAGTGCGACCTGTTGGTCGCATTTTGCGTTCTAATCGGTATAATCACAGTGTTTTTATCAATGTAGAGTTAATATGTCTGCCAAGTTTAGAGTGTTTAAAGCTGCCATGGGTGTGCAGTGGCTAAAAGCTGGATGGGAAATATTTAAAACCCAACCAATGACATTTATTGTTATGCACCTGTTTATGATTGCCGTGGCCTTGTTGCCCTTGGCAATGCCTCCATTACAATTGCTAGCAGCTTTTTCGGCGCCATTTCTAACGGCGGGCTTTTACTTGGCAGTGCTAAGTAAACAGCAAGGTAAGACAATTTCGTTAGCCAGTATTTTGGCTGCTTTTTCTGCCAAGGGGCGTCGATTACACTTGTTTCGGTTAGGCTTATATCAGCTTGGTGTGGTGATCCTGCTTACTTGGGGAGCTGGCATCTTGTTTGAAGAAGCATTAACGATTATGGAAAATGCATCGCCACAGCAATCGCCTGAACAGCTCATCAGTGCCATATTGGCAAGTATTTCGATGACAGATGTTTTGTTATTTGTGGTTGCACACTCACTGAATATGATGGCGTTCGCATATGCGTTGCCTTTGGTGTTCTTTAGAGGTGAAAAGCGCATCGTTACTGCTTTGGTGCACTCTTTACAGGTTTTCTTTGTCAACATGGCACCGCTTGGTGTTTATAGCTTATTGATCGGTATTTTAATCGCAGCCTCTATTCCTTTGAGTATGGTGCCCTTGCTGGTCATAATGCCAATTGCCTACATCAGCTTTTTCGTATCGTTCCAAGCTATTTTTATGCCGTTTGAAGTTAATCCAAATGAGCCAGAGAAAAGTTATAGCAATACTTCGAGTGACTCGGGACGTTTTGACGCCTAATGGATGAGAGCGAAAAGCAAAAACTAAAAAACTATGTACTTTGGTTATTGGGCAGACAAGAATACTCAAAAAAAGAACTGTCACAAAAGTTAAAGGCCAAGCAAGCTGACGATAACTTGATAGAAAATTTGCTTCAGTGGTGTGAATCACTTGGTTATATCGATGATAATCGGTATTGTGAGAGCTTTCTCAGAAGACAAATAAATAAAGGCCTAGGACTTAAACGAGTACTGGCCGAAGCGGGGAATAAAGGGGTTGATCGAGCCCTGTTAATGCAATTAATTGATGCACAAGAAATAGACTGGTTTGAGTTAGCGTCAGACACCTATACTCGAAAGTTTACTTCAACCCCACAAAAACTCGATTACAAAGAAAAAGCAAAGCGCGTACGTTACATGATGTACCGTGGCTTTAGCTACGAAGAAATAGATTTTGCAATGCAAGCAGCAACAATGGGTGAATAATCACATGCAGCACATGACTACCGCACAGATCAGGCAAGCGTTTTTAGACTATTTTGCCAAACAACAGCACCAAGTTGTGCCTTCAAGCTCGTTGATCCCGGGCAATGATGCCACTTTGTTATTTAACAACGCTGGTATGGTGCAATTTAAAGATGTTTTCTTAGGCGCGGAAAGCCGCCCTTATAACAGAGCAACCAGTTCACAACGTTGTGTGCGTGCCGGTGGTAAGCATAATGATTTAGAAAACGTAGGTTACACGGCCCGTCACCATACATTTTTTGAAATGCTGGGTAACTTTAGTTTTGGTGATTATTTCAAACAAGACGCCATCAAGTTTGCTTGGCAGTTTTTAACTGACGTTCTGCAGCTACCAAAAGAAAAATTATTGGTAACGGTTTACCACACCGATGATGAAGCCTTTAACATTTGGCACAAAGAAGTGGGGATGCCTGAAGATCGCATTATACGTATCGATACTGCTGATAACTTCTGGTCAATGGGTGATACCGGTCCATGTGGTCCGTGTTCAGAAATTTTCTACGATCACGGCGAACATATTTGGGGCGGTCCTCCAGGCACACCTGAAGAAGACGGTGATCGCTTTATTGAAATTTGGAACCTGGTATTCATGCAGTACAACCGTCATGCCGATGGCACGATGGAACCGCTACCAAAGCAATCTGTTGATACAGGTATGGGTCTTGAACGTATCTCTGCAATTATGCAAGGTGTTCACTCAAACTATGAAATTGATTTATTCCAAGGCTTAATCAAAGCTGCTGCAGAAGTAACGAATGCACAAGACCTAGAAGACAAGTCTTTACGCGTTGTTGCTGATCACATTCGTTCATGTGCATTCTTGGTTTCTGATGGTGTGATGCCCTCTAATGAAGGCCGTGGTTATGTGCTGCGTCGTATTATTCGTCGCGCAGTGCGTCATGGTAACAAACTTGGTGCAAAGGGCGCATTCTTCTATAAATTAGTGGCTGCACTGATTGAGCAAATGGGTCAAGCATACCCAGAGCTTGCTAAGCAACAAGCAATCATTGAAAAAGTACTACGTATTGAAGAAGAACAATTTGGTAAAACCCTTGACCGTGGACTTGCTATCTTAGAAGAGAGTTTAGCAGGCATTGAAGGGGATGTTATCCCAGGTGAGCTGGTATTCAAATTGTACGACACTTACGGCTTCCCAGCTGATTTAACCGCTGACGTAGCGCGTGAGCGTTTCATGACCATTGATGAAAAAGGCTTCCAAGAGTGTATGGAAGTCCAACGTAAAACAGCACAGCAAGCGGGTAAGTTTGGTGCTGACTACAATGAACAACTTAAGTCTGAAAAAAGCACTGATTTTAAAGGCTATGATGCAGAGCATTACAGTGGCACAGTGGTGGAATTATTCCACGAAGGTAAAGCCGTTTCAGTATTAGAAGATGGTCAGCAAGGTATTGTTATTCTTGATAGAACGCCGTTTTATGCAGAGTCAGGCGGTCAGGTAGGCGACACGGGTACTTTGAAAGTAGCCAATGGTGAATTTGTTGTCACAGATACAACCAAGCTTGGTAACGCTTTTGCACATCATGGTACGGTTTCTGGTCGCATCAGTGTTAACGAGAAAGTCGATGCGCAAATTGATGCAGCGCGTCGTGAAAATATTAAGAAAAACCACACCGCAACACACTTAGTACACGAAGCATTACGCCAAGTTTTAGGTGATCACGTAGCTCAAAAAGGCTCGTTGGTAATGGCTGATCGCTTACGTTTTGACTTTTCTCATTTTGAGGGCGTAACTAAACAGCAACTTCGTGAAGTGGAAGCAATGGTGAACGCACAGATCCGTGCTAACTTTGCCCTTAACACTGAGCTTATGGACATTGACGCAGCCAAAGAAAAAGGGGCTATGGCACTGTTTGGTGAGAAATACGATGATGAAGTTCGCGTGGTATCAATCGGTGACTATTCAATTGAATTGTGTGGTGGTACTCACGTAAAACGCGCGGGTGACATTGGTCTATTCAAGATTGTTTCTGAAGGCGGTATCGCTGCAGGTGTGCGTCGTATTGAAGCGGTGACCGGTGCTGAAGCATTCAACTATGTTGCTGAACAAGAACAACAATTACACGAAATCGCCGCTTTGTTAAAAGGTGATATGAGTAACGTTCTTGAGAAAGTAAGTAACTTACTTGAGAAAAATAAAGGGTTAGAAAAACAGCTTACGCAACTAAACGACAAGCTGGCAAGTGCTGCAGGCGCATCGTTGCTTGAATCTGCTGTAGATGTTAATGGCGTTAAGTTACTCGTTGCTAATGTAGCGGGCACCGAATCAAAAGCGCTACGCGCTATGGTTGACGATCTTAAGAACAAGATGGGCTCGGGCGTTATTGCGCTAGGCGTTGCCGACGGCGATAAAGTAAGCCTCATCGCGGGAGTTACTAAAGATCTCGTCGGTAAAGTAAAAGCGGGTGAACTTGTTAACCATATGGCTGCGCAAGTAGGTGGTAAAGGTGGCGGTCGTCCTGATATGGCGCAGGCTGGCGGCAGTGAACCACAAAACTTAGATGCCGCTCTTGCGAGCGTTAACCAATGGGTTGCTGAGAAAACTCAGTAAATCGTGGCGTTAATTGTACAAAAATTCGGTGGTACCTCGGTAGGCTCATTAGAGCGTATCGAGGCTGTCGCCGAACTTATCATTAAGACCCAGCAACAAGGCCATCAAGTTGTGGTGGTTGTCTCTGCCATGTCTGGCGAAACCAATCGTTTATTAAATCTTGCAAAGCACATTGATGAATCTCCAAGTGCTCGAGAGCTTGATGTGTTGTTGAGCACAGGCGAGCAAGTTAGTATTGCTTTACTGGCAATGGCGATTATCAAACGAGGCCACTCTGCTGTGAGTTTACTTGCCGATCAAATCGCGATTAGAACTGACAACATGTTTGGTCGGGCAAGAGTGGAGCACATTGATACTCAGCGGCTCAAGCAAGAACTTGAACATAACCGTATTGCTATCATCGCAGGGTTTCAAGGTCGAGATAGTGAAGGTAATGTTACGACGCTTGGGCGCGGTGGCACAGATACAACTGCGGTTGAAATTGCCGGGGTATTACAGGCGGATGAATGTCAAATTTACACCGATGTAGACGGTGTTTATACCGCTGATCCAAGGGTTGTTCAAGATGCGCGAAGACTGGCGCAAGTCAGTTTTTCTGAAATGCTGGAACTTGCCAGTTTGGGTGCGAAAGTGCTGCATTTACGCTCTGTTGAAGCTGCGGGACGTTATCAAATCCCAGTGAGAGTATTATCAAGTTTTAAGCCCGATCAAGGCACTTTGATAAGCTATAAGGAAGAATGTATGTCTGACAGCCCAGTTACAGGGATAGCAGCAAGCAAAGATATTGTGTTATATCAATTCACTACCTCTGATGTATCGGTGCTGAGCCAATTTCTGTTTGCTTTGGCAAAATTGCAAATTGACGTGGATATGTTATCGCAATGGAGTCGCCAAGCAGGTATTTTAGGCTATGCTTTTACAGTGCATAGCAATGATCACCTTGCAGTTTTGGCGTTATTGCAGTCAGAGCCATTTGCACACAAGATGAATGATGTAGTATTTGAATTGGATCAGGCAAAAGTGTCGTTGGTTGGTTTGGGAATCAAGTCACATCCTGAAGTTTTGGCAAATGCATTAACCGTATTAGCGGAACAAGATATTTATCCAAAGTTAATGAGTACAGCCGAAATTAAAGCGACCATTTTGGTGCCAGAAGCACAGTTACACAGTGCGGTTAACCAGTTGCATGTAACATTTTTGCCGTAAAGTGAAGTAAAGCTTGGTTTTGTGCTTACTTTTATGGTCACTTTTCATTAAAATGGTTCTGACGCGGAATCTTTTAATTATTGGAATACAGGAGCAAGAGAATGCTAATACTAACTCGTCGAGTAGGTGAAACCCTCATGATTGGTGATGAAGTAACCGTAACTGTGCTAGGCGTAAAAGGTAATCAGGTACGCATCGGTGTGAATGCACCAAAAGATGTATCGGTGCATCGTGAAGAAATTTATATGCGTATTCAGGCTGAGAAGTCGAGCCCTTCGACCGGTAATATGTAAGCCATACACCTCATAAGATAAATATAGCCACCATGTGGCTATATTTTTGTTTGTGCCAGTATAAAGTCAAAGCTTTGCGTGCTAATTAACGCTTTAGAAATATATTGCATCCCTTGCTTAGTTTTTAACACCACACCTTTATCCGTTTTATATGCTTGCTCAATATCTTGCCATGCAAACTGGTATTGTTTGTACGGGTTTTCAGCCTTAATACCTTGCTCGTCAATCTGTAAAGTGACCAAACTTCCTGAGGCTCTTGAAAGCATTTGCCTCGTTATCCACCAAGATCTTTGGTAAATAAACGCAACGACTTCCAATGTAGCGACCAGCACTAAAAAACTGGCAACATATGGTTTTTCCAGAACAAACCAAGCAACTCCCGCCAGTAATATTAAAAATACTAATAATGGATACTTGGGTTTTGCCTTGTCACTGAACGCCACTGATTCATCAAAACACTCGGCAAAGTAGCTTTTATCTAAGGTGAATTTCTCAGTGAACATTAATAACTCCAAATGTGGCTAAACGGCGCCATTGTAGCGTATTCGCTGTGTTAAGCCACTAGTCAATTAAGTTGCCTATCAGAGTTTAAAGTAATGGGTGACGCTTAGCTTGGTATGACCAATTTTATATTAACAAAGTGGTGCTTCGTCATCATTATATAACAGAGAGTTTTGTATTATTTTTAGCTGCTATTCTGAATATTTTTCATATTTATAAACTGTATTTAGGGTTATTTGCTAAATATTTACGCTAACTATATGAAATAAATGTATTAACTGTATTTGGTAAGACCAATTTACAATGTTATTTACATGTCAATTCGTTTTGTTATGATGGTGCATAAATATTTATAAAAAATGACTAATAAATCGCTATGCGCTGAGTCAGCGTGTTGTAGGGGGAACAGCATGGATATCGTTAGTTTATTACTACAGGCAGCCAACTTGATGGTCACAGGTATGGTCGGTGTGTTTGTATTTCTATCAATTTTGATTTTTGCAGTAAAGAACTTAGCAAAACTAGCTGGACCTGAAACCTCAGGCGATACGTCAACTAAAGCTGTAAGTAAATCATCAACAGGGGTCTCCAGCGCTCATATCGCAGCGATTACTGCAGCTATTGCACAGTACAGAACAAAAAAATAATAGGGGTCTAAAATGTCACAACTAAAACTTACTGAGTTAGTGCTCAGAGACGCACACCAATCTCTTCTTGCTACGCGTATGCGCTTAGAAGATATGCTACCAATTGCGGAAAAACTAGATAAAGCGGGATATTGGTCGGTAGAGTCATGGGGTGGTGCAACGTTTGATTCATGTATTCGTTATTTAGGTGAAGACCCTTGGTATCGTATTCGTGCTTTAAAAGAGGCGATGCCCAACACCAAGCAGCAAATGTTGCTTCGTGGTCAAAATTTACTTGGTTATCGTCACTATGCAGATGATGTGGTAGAAAAATTTGTAGAACGTGCCCACCAAAATGGGGTAGATGTGTTCCGCATTTTCGATGCAATGAATGACATGCGTAACTTAGAGACTGCGATTAAAGCAGCCATCAAAGTGGGGGCGCATGCACAAGGGACAATTTCTTACACGGTAAGCCCTGTTCATACTTTAGATATGTGGTTAGAGCAGGCGAAAAAGCTCGAAGAAATGGGTTGTCATTCAATCTGTATCAAAGATATGGCTGGCTTATTAAAGCCTTATGATGCTGAGCAATTGATCAGTGGCTTAAAAAGCACAGTGGCAATACCAATTGCGATGCAGTGCCACGCAACAACAGGTCTTAGTACGGCGACATACCAAAAGGCGATTGATGCTGGTATTGATATGTTAGATACCGCAATTTCATCCATGAGTATGACCTATGGGCACAGTGCGACTGAAACTATGGTGGCAATCACCGAGGGGACTGAACGCGATACTGGCTTGGATTTAGCGTTACTTGAAGAAATCGCCAGTTATTTCCGTGAAGTACGCAAAAAGTATGCAGCCTTCGAAGGTAGTCTTAAAGGGGTTGATGGACGAATTTTATTGGCGCAGGTGCCTGGGGGCATGTTAACCAATATGGAAAACCAGCTTAAAGAACAAGGCGCAGAAGATAAGTTAGACGCTGTGTTAAAAGAGATCCCCAGTGTGCGTGAAGATCTTGGCTTTTTACCTTTGGTGACGCCGACTTCTCAAATTGTGGGAACTCAAGCGGTACTTAACATACTTACAGGAGAGCGTTACAAGACAATTACCAAGGAAACAGCTGGTGTTCTAAAGGGAGAGTATGGAGCCACGCCAGCCCCCGTGAACACTCAATTGCAGCTTAAGGTACTTGACGGCGCACAAGCCATTACCTGTAGACCTGCAGATTTAATTGAACCAGAGCTGGATAGTCTTGAAACCGAGCTGCTTAAACTTGCAGAAGAAGAAAACATTGAGTTAGTACAGGCACAAATTGATGATGTGCTTACGTACGCTCTGTTCCCTCAGGTTGGTTTGAAATTTTTGAAAAACAGAAACAACCCCGATGCATTTGAACCTAAACCTAGCCTCGTTAAAACATCACAAGAACCAGTCCAAACTGCGCCAGCGAAGCCATCAGGCAAATCGCCTGAACGGTATAGCGTGCGAGTTGATGGTAAAGTATACGACGTTGTTGTAGCGGCAGGTGGTGAGTTGCAAGAAGTTAAAGTAAAAGACAGTGAACTAATCCCTCAATCAGCGTCGGTTAGCTCTTCGGAAACAATGAATGCACCACTTGCCGGTAATATTTTCAAAATCAAGGTAAAAGCGGGTGATCAAGTTGAAAAGGGCGACGTGGTGTTGATCATGGAAGCGATGAAAATGGAGACGGAAGTACGCGCTACACATTCGGGTAATGTGTCTCAAGTGCTTGTGAAAGAAGGTGACTCGGTGGCAACGGGCGACGCTATATTAGCGTTATCGTAGGAGGGGCTATGGAAGGTTTACTAAATTTGTGGCACGCCACTGGGCTTGCCAATTTTACTATACCAGCACTGGTGATGATGGCTGTTGGTTGCGGCTTGTTGTATTTAGCGATAGCAAAAGGGTTTGAGCCTTTATTACTTGTGCCAATCGGTTTTGGCGCGATTTTAACGAATATTCCTGTTGCTGGCCTCGCTGAACCGGGAGGCTTGTTGTATTACGTTTATTACATAGGCATAGATAGTGGCGTTTTTCCGCTATTGATATTTATGGGAGTTGGTGCGCTGACAGACTTTAGCGCATTGATAGCCAACCCTCGGATGTTGTTGTTAGGTGCTGCAGCCCAGTTTGGTATTTTTGCGACATTATTTGGTGCAATCGCTTTAAATTATGTTCCAGGTTTTGAATTTACTTTAAAAGATGCCTCTGCAATTGCAATTATTGGCGGTGCGGATGGTCCAACGGCTATTTTCTTGGCCTCTAAGCTTGCGCCTGAGCTGTTAGGTGCGATTGCCGTTGCAGCCTACTCCTACATGGCCTTAGTACCTATTATTCAGCCACCTATTATGCGAGCACTCACATCTGAGCAAGAGCGCAATATTGAAATGCCACAATTAAGGGTAGTCTCTAAAAAAGAGAAGATACTTTTTCCTTTGGTTGTTTTAAGCTTAACTATCATGTTTTTACCGGCAGCAACGCCGTTAGTGGGTATGTTTTGTTTGGGTAACTTGATGCGTGAATGTGGTGTGGTAGATAGGCTGAGCAATACAGCTCAGAACGAATTGATTAATATCACCACAATTTTTTTGGGGTTGGCTGTTGGCTCAAAATTAGCCGCAGATCAATTTTTAACAGTCGAAACATTGGGCATTCTAGTATTAGGGGCATTAGCTTTTTCGATTGGCACTGCGTCAGGGGTGTTTATGGCAAAAATTATGAACCGACTGTCTAGTAACCCTATAAACCCCCTTGTTGGCGCGGCAGGGGTATCGGCAGTGCCTATGGCTGCGCGTGTTGTGAATAAAGTTGGCTTAGAAGCTAACCCTCATAATTTTTTATTGATGCATGCAATGGGGCCAAATGTTGCGGGGGTGTTAGGAAGCGCCGTGGCCGCCGGTATCTTATTAGCGCTAGTGGGTTAAATGTAGCTTATTCTTCCAACCGACTGCGCAGCGAGAGCTGCGCTTTTTTTGTTGCTCTAATTCATGGTATAACAGCCATGACTTATGAAGGAGCAGTTGCGCCATGAATATCATCGTTATTTTGGTTTCACTCATTGTTGCTTTACTTATTTTGGTGCCCTTACTTGAGCGTTATCAACATCGCCTAGGGCTAGATAAGATGCAACGCTACAGTAAGTACATTCTGCCGCTTATTATGGTGTCACTCGTTATAAAGCTATTGTATATGCTGTGGTATGAAGGCTAGTTTGCTGTTAATGTGAATAGAGGCGCGAGTGCGCCTCTATCATTAAAGTGTGATTACTCGCTAGGTGGTGACTGCAGATATTGTTGAATAAATTCCGTGGCCTGTGTGTAAGCTTTATCTAGTTTATTACGATATGCAATCAGTTCATCAGAAGACAGTGTTTGTGCTTTACACTGTGCTTCTAGTTCAATCGCAATTTCAGCTACTTGTTCAGCACCTATTGTTGTAGAAATAGACTTAAGTTGATGGCAAGACTCGATAATTGTGGATTGCTCACAAGAGATCACTGCGCCGTAAATATCACGTGTAAGTTGGCTGCTCTGCTCCAAATACATTCTAAAGAAACGGCGTTGCTTAGCTTCATCATGATTCACATATTTACTCAGTGTTTCTAGGTTTATTGGCTGAATTTGTTGAGTTTGCTCATTACTTTCTTCAACGTCGAACAGCTCACCGTCCTTATGTTCGCTACTATCTGAGGATTGCTCACTTGGCAGTGTTTTGAGGTATTTTTGCAACGTGTCTTCTAGCACGTTGAGCTCTACAGGTTTCGTTATGTAGTCATTCATACCTGCGCTTAGGCACCGCTCTCTTTCTCCTTTTAACGCATTTGCTGTGACGGCGATAATATAAGGCTGTGCATTGATATCTTCACTTTGCTCTGCAATATCACGTATCGCTTTAACCATGTCATAACCCGACATTTTAGGCATGTGTAGGTCAGTTAAAATGATAGGGTAGTGGCCGCTTTTCCAAATTTCTAAGCCTTGTTCACCGTTTTCAGCGACTTCTACACCGTAGCCTAACAAATGGAGCTGATCTGTAAGTACCTGTTGATTCAATATATTGTCTTCAACAAGCAGAACCAGTCTGTTCTCCTCTTTGGCTTGCTCTACGCTTAAATAATTATTTAATGTGCGCGTTGGCTTTAATTGCTTAGGTTTGTGTAAGCCCGCAGCAACTAAAACAGCGGTCATAAAACTGGTTTTGCAAAGTGGTGCCGCATTGAGATAAAAAATATTTTTATGATTAATGGCAGCATCATCCATAGTACTCAAGACAACAACTTGTTGATTGTTGTTTTCCAATGAATAAAGCAACGAGCGAAGTTGGTCATTGACTTTTTCCATGCTGTCGAGGCCGTCAAGCACCCAAATGACGGAGTTTTTATATTGGTACTCGTCAACGTTAGCCGAAGTGCTTAGCACAGTGACGCGGGCGCCCATAAAGGATAAGTAGCGAGAAACCGTTTTTTGTCTATCGACGTTATCGGTTAGCATGATCACTTCTTTTTGGTTTAATACTGCTTTATTGGCAAATTTAACCTGACCTGCGGTACTAAACGGCAGCTCTACCACAAACTCACTACCCATGCCGATATCACTTGAAACATGAATTGAGCCTAGCATCAGCTCTATCAAGCTTTTACATATGGATAAGCCAAGCCCTGTACCACCAAACTCGCGCGTAATGGTACCTTCAGCTTGAATAAATGGATTAAAAATCTCGCGCAATTGGGTTTGGCTCATGCCTTTACCATTGTCAATAACGGTAAAGCGCAAGGTGTAATGCTCTGATGTGTTCTGCGCCACTTCTGCAGAGATTTTTACATAGCCTTGCCTATCTTCATCCGTGGTCGTGAACTTAATCGCATTGCTACATAGGTTATATAAAACTTGTCTAACCCTGACAGTATCGCCCACTAAATTGGTTGGAATATCTGGTGCGATAGAGAGTTGTAAATCTAGCTTTCTTTTTTTTGCGACCGAAGACAGCACTCTGGCAACTTCTTCGACCGTTTCTGCAACCGAGAATGGACTGCTATCAATTTGTAGCTTACCTGCTTCAATTTTTGAAAAGTCTAAAATGTCATCAAGTATACCTAGTAGCGAAAAGGCTGAATCTCTAATAATGGTACTTAGGCGATGTTGGGCACCGTCTAATTCCGTTTGTCTGAGTAAATCAATGGTGCCGATAACCCCATTCATAGGCGTTCTTATTTCATGGCTCATGGTTGCCAAAAAGGTTGTTTTAGCTTCACTGGCTCGTTCGGCGTTAAGGGTTGCTTTTTCAAGCGCCAGTGTACGTGCCTGTACTTCAGTTTCTAAACTGGTTTGCAGTTGTTTCAATTCTTTGTGAACAGCTTGGTCACTCTCAATAACAGACAGTATTTGATCAAGTAACTGATTAATTAGTTTAGCGATATCATCCAGCCCTAAGCCAAGATCAGCACTGATATGAGAGCGATAGTCTTGATTGTTAATAATGCGTGTAAGCTCATCTTGGAGTCGTTGATTGTGCTTTGTTAAATCTCGGGCGATACGGCGGTTGCTAAACCATGCCATAAACATAGCGAGCATAAGGGCAACAGCAAAACCTAAATAGCTTACCCATACAAAAGCGGAAGGTTTTGCTTTTTGATAGCGTAACACTAGCTCACCGACCAGTTGTCCATCTAAATGCAGGGGTTGGTGTGTTACTACTTCATGGTCATTGTATATAGTATCTAGCCTTGATAATGCACTCACCGTATTTTGAGATGATTGATAAATAAGAGTGGGCTCACTGACGCCTGTCATACTATATAAGAAGAATTCTATATCGCTAGAAACATACTCGACACTTGCCAGCATTTTCTTCGCGTCTTCAAAACTGGATTTGACCATCAAGCTAGCAACTGGTGCCGAGAGTTTAGAGGCCTGTATATCAAGTTGCGGAGTAGGCTTGTTAGTAGGCAATAAATAACTGGCAACGGCACAAATGGCACCTGTAAGGAGTGCGGTGGCAATGATCAGTGGGGTTAACCCAGATATTTTAATTCGAGAAGCGTTTTGCATTATTGTGTATTCCAGTTTATCTATTCATTGTTGAATAGAGGTAAAGCGATTAGCAACCCAATCCTAACACTCAACCCGGACAATTTCTCTACGTTTTTAGAGACAAACGTTATTTCTCTATTACATAGAAGTATATGTTAAATGGTGAGAGTGTGGCGAAAACACCAGCAAAGAAGCGTTATTTTGCCCACTCTGGATGAAATCTGTGCAAACAAACATTGGTTTTAAAAAAAGGGTTGACTTAAAAGGGCAAAACCCTTTTAATACGCCGCACGCCCAGATAGCTAAGTAAATAAAGTTGTTCGGGAGTGTGTTGAAAATCCTAGTTTGATTTTTAGTGCGAAATAAGGTTTGCCCAGATAGCTCAGTCGGTAGAGCAGAGGATTGAAAATCCTCGTGTCGGTGGTTCGATTCCGCCTCTGGGCACCACTTTTAGGTGCGCCGACTTAGCTCAGTTGGTAGAGCAACTGACTTGTAATCAGTAGGTCATCCGTTCGACTCGGATAGTCGGCACCATTCCTCGCTTAGGAAAAAAATAAAGCAAATTTTAGTATGCCTAGATAGCTCAGTAAGTAGAGCTATTAGGGATAGCATTGAGAATCCTTGTGGGGTTTTTAATGCGGAATAGTATTTGCCCAGATAGCTCAGTCGGTAGAGCAGAGGATTGAAAATCCTCGTGTCGGTGGTTCGATTCCGCCTCTGGGCACCATTTTTCGGTGCGCCGACTTAGCTCAGTTGGTAGAGCAACTGACTTGTAATCAGTAGGTCATCCGTTCGACTCGGATAGTCGGCACCATTTCCTTGCTAGGAATTAAAACATAAGCAATCGAATTTATAAGTATTTTTGCCCAGATAGCTCAGTCGGTAGAGCAGAGGATTGAAAATCCTCGTGTCGGTGGTTCGATTCCGCCTCTGGGCACCATCCCCTCTCGCTTACAGCGCATTTTAGAATTACCGTTTCCTACAAAAACACCCATTTCCTACAAAATCTATAACTTCGTCGCGCATGACGGAGGCGATTTAGCGAACGCCAGAAAGCAAAAAACCGCGATATAGAAACTCAGATTAAGTTTGGCGACTTAAGTTTCCAACGCGGCTTTCATAAACATTCGAAAGTGTTTATATGGCTATCTTAGCCGTAGGGTAATCCTGTGTCTAGTAGGTAGTTAAAAATTTGCTGACGACGTTCCTGTCGAAAATGAGTTGAGTCACAACCAAAAAAATAAATTTGCACCAGGTGCAAAGCAAAACTTGTGCAACCAAGGTAAAAAGAAGCAAGTTTTCTTTTCATTAGAAGTGCTGCATGAAACTAAATCTGATACCCAGACATTAGTTTTGGGCCATATTGCCTATCATCACGCTAAACACGGAAAATTTAACTCCAGCGTTTCATCTATCGCAAAACACCTTTGCTATTCTATCAACGCGGTAAAAAATGCGCTGAGTCAGCTTCTAAACGCTGAAAATGAAGAAAAACAGCCATTGTTGTTCGAAGAGTGTACAAAAGGCTACAGCCGTACATTGAGGCTTAATTTAAAACACCAACTAGGCTACCGGCTACTTCAAAGCTACACGCAAATCATTCATGGCCAACAAGCAGCGAATACACTCCCCCTCTATGGTCTTCAGTTACATTTATTCGACTCTAAAAGCCGGTATGATTCACGGCATCAACACAAGATGCTGATGCTACATGCGTTGATCAGCAGTAAAATCAAAGCCAGCAAACTATCTACACGTAATAAACGCGATACTTACCAACAAAGCATTTCTCAGCTTTCTAAAAAGTTGGGATGGGCGTATATGACGGTAAAGTCTTTAATTAAAACCATGCGGCCACTCGGCTTGTTGTCAATTAGCAAAGAACAAGTAAATTGTTTTGCAAAGTTTGTGTTTGGTGAATTAAAGGCAAGTAAAGCCAAAGTGCGCCGAACGATAATTCCCAAAAAAGAGCGCGAAGCAGCTCCAATCGAGCGTTACCGCGATATTCCCATAGCTTAATTACAGCTTTCGCAAAGCAAAATCAGAACTGCCTCGATGCAGGGCTTTGTCGTGCCTGAAATTCAAAAAATAAAGCACACAGCTTCTCCGTTGGCTTCCCCAAATGAGTGAAAGTCAGAGTTTTCCGGATTTAAGCAACTTGAAGGCTTAAATGCGCTCTTTGCAAAGCCTTGAGGGTGCCGTGTTAGTAAATCAGTGATAGGTGTTTTACATTCAGTCTAAATCAGAGTTCAAAGCTGCAAGCTTCGTGATCTATCACTTTTAGCTGGTGATGCCTTTAAATATAGTGTTTAAATATAAATAGATAGATTTTTACCAAAACGTCGTTTGGCCAAAATCATTTTTAAGTTTTTAAAGGTAGCCGTTGTAATGGAAAAGATTGAGCTTGGAGTTGAGCCAGTAACGTTTCAACATGATCTGAATGGTGAAAATGTATTTTTCTGTGTTGGTCAAACTGACTTTGAGCGATTTGGAGTCGAATGTGCTTCAAAACGAGCTGTGTTGAAAGGTGTATCTGATGATGAAAGAGAAGCGATTCAAGACTATATGATGCAGGTTATTTTGAGCATGTCTGATGAGAAACTTACCAACTTAATTCATTAGTAACTTTTATTGATAGCTACTAAGCTCAAAAAGCTGTCGCTCACCTATTCAGTCAAATATTGCTTCTATATCTTTGATTTTATAGTTTCTCCCATAGTCAGAAAAACGATCCATTGGGCTGACCATTTTAACTCACATGAATGAAGAAGCTGGTTGGGGATATGATTTATTTGATATTAATATGGAACGACAAGAATTAGGCGATTGCGATCAGACATATGACTCAATTACTCACCATAAAATTGTTATCTGTAAAAAGGAAGATAAGATGCAAAAATCTGATTTGCACACACTGTTAATCTATCAAAGATCATATTTCGAAATATTGGAAGAGTTCTTTATTGGTGCTACCGGCTGTTCATTTGACAAATTTTGCAACCAGTCAGAATTTACAGAGGCTATTAACAAGCTGGGAGAGTCACTGAAGAATAACTCAAAGCGGTCTTCTGTCTGCATGGCTTCATTTGAGACTCTAGCGAAAAAACTTGGAAAGTTATATTCACAAGAAAGCATGGAGTGTTTTCAATCAGTTAAGAACGTAAAATGTTGCAAAATCAACCTTGGCGGCAGTAGTAGGTTTCTGGAAACACAACTCAATGCCGTCAAAAAAACCATTCTTATTTCTGATATTGTTTTAATTCCAGACCCAGTTATGCCTTGGCTAGAGTCAAAGAGAGAGCATGAGAAATTCAAATTCGTCAATATAATTGAAGCAGTATTCTTTACGCTCCATCTTAAGAACCTTCATTCGCAAGACTTCGACATGCCTCCATTTCTTGTTTTCCCTAGTTGGGAAAAGTCACTTGAAGAAAATGACACACAAACTAAAAATGAAACGAATCAGCTTATCGCGGATTTTTTTTCGTATTATGCCAATAGGGAAATTATAAGCATTGAAGACGTCTTTGACTACGTAGATAGTGACGAAAATAATTTTCTAACGCGGGTTGAAGAGCAGCGCCTTTTTATTTCGCCCGGAGGTGAAGTTGGAGAGCCGCTGAGGGATGCTTTGAGAAACTATAGAGACGATGCTTTGCAATGGAGGACTCCAGGGTTTAATGAAATTCTCGCTCATGCGCCACAAGGTCGAATAGTTTTGAACGGAATAATGGAGCGTGTTCAACCTCAATTTCACTTATTTGAAAATGCAAATGAACTGAACAGTAACCCTCTTTTGTGTATACCAGCACAAGCTCATTATTTTTCGCTGTTGAGCCGAATGAATAACTCAAGGGTATCCGATTTTGCAGGCTCTGATCAAAGTATAAATGTAGCTATTTCAGCATTGGCTAATAGTCGATTGGATTATTTGGCAAATATTAATGATGAGCAATTAGTTGAGCTTAGAAAGAGCGACGAAAACGTCAAATTTAGGAACGAACTCAGAGGGTTTATTACAGGTCTCCCCACGATAAAAATTGAAGATCTTGACTATACAGCAGCGGAAGTATGCTCACACATAGAATCACTAATCTCTACGCATCAGAAAGAAGTTGAGATATTAAATGGGAAGTATAAAGCAAAGCACATGAAATCAGCTTTGATAGCGGGAGGGGGGCTTGCGGTAACTATGGTTCCAGCTCTAGCACCATTTTTGGGGGCTGCGCTACCCTTAGCATTGGCCGCGATGGGAAAATACAGCTCAGATAAATTTGACGAGTCTCATGAGCGAAAAGTGTTGTCTAGTTCAATGCTGGGTATATTTGCACTAGTCAAAGATGCAAGTAAAAACAGATAGCAAAACGCTGTTTTCGGACAAGTTTGTCAGAAAAGCTCGGAATTACCACTATCTGCCCATAGTACAAACTAGAATTAGTTGCATTTTTTAAGTTAACTATCTCAGTCCTGAAGTAATCCTAAATTCACGATATGCATCTATATTAACAGATCAACCGCGTCACTCCCTTTTCAGAGGGAGTGACGCGGTGTTAAACCCCACGCTAAACCAAGAAGAACAAAGAGGGGAGAATCAATTGTTGACGTTCTGTGGGCGTTATGACACTCTAAAAATGATTCCAACAATAGCGAGACATCGGTCATCGCGTCATCAAGCAAAGCCTTTGGCTTTGTCATACCAGTGAGATCTACTCACAACTAGAAACCAAGCTTTCGGGCTTTTTACTTCACAAATTAGTTCATCTGATTTAGGCACTTTTATGCCTTGAATTTGGCTATTTGTACCTGCGTTTTGCAGAGAATTAAGCGATCCCTAACGAACCCAAATAGGAGAAATGTTATGACCTAACTGACCTGTGCTGAGCACATTTTTATTTGCGTTTTATCATGCACGCCCATTGCGGGAAGCATCTAAAGCGAGGCTAATTTGGCCATTTTGAACTGTTGTGCCCTTATCCGTATTTATACGGAAATTGTACGCTCCAACGTGCAGTTGGCATTTAAAACTTACCATTTGGATATTGGTTCAAATAGTTAGTTGGGTTGATAACGTGTAATCGAATTTATAAACACGGTGAGTGAACAAGTATTGAGTAATTTAAAATATCAGCTTCAAGGGCTTATGCTCAGAAACCAAGACGGTAGTTTTGGAGTTAAGGCTGAGCGTAAAAAAGTACTGGTCCAGATCTCTGCTCAGCTTAAACAGGGCGGGTACCGCTTGCAATCGGTGCAATCACTCAAACCCAAACACGTAAACTATCTTATTGAGCGCTGGCAGGGAGAAGGGCTATCTGCTGGCACAATTAAAAATCGACTTAGCCATGTAAGGTGGTGGGCGGAAAAAATCGGTAAAGCTTCGATGCTGCCAAAGTCCAACAATGGCGCAAACCAAGCAATCACACTTGATTTGGAAAAGCGAACCTACACACCTACCGAGTCAAAAGCAAAAGAACTAGAACAAAATAAGCTTGAGAAAGTCAGCGACCCGCTTGTTAAACTCTCACTTCGGCTGCAGCGAGAGTTTGGCTTACGTAGAGAAGAAGCCATTAAATTTCGACCTAATTATGCCATTCGAGGCGAACAGTTAGTGCTAAAACCCAGCTGGACAAAGGGCGGTCGTCCCAGAGTCATTCCTATTAGAACTGAATCTCAGCGACATCTACTTCAACAAGTGCAAAACCAAGTCGGTGGAGGCGCACTGATCCGCCCCGACCGAAACTATATTCAACAACTCAAAGCGTATGAACGACAGACAAGCCAAGCAGGGCTAGATAAAAACCATGGCCTTAGACACATGTATGCCCAACAGCGTTACTTAGAACTAACCGGTTGGCGCTCTCCAATCGCCGGTGGGCCAACAAACAAACAACTCACACCAGAACAAAAACAAATTGATAGGCAAGCACGATTACAAGTTTCGAATGAACTCGGCCACGGCCGAGAACAGATCACAGTCATATATTTAGGTCGATGATAGGGGGAGCATTTGGCGGAAAAGATAATGTACAGAGATGTTGAAGGGTTATTCATACCAACATCCGAATGGGAAAGGTTTAAATGCGATTTAGAAGCGTTAAATCGGCGAGCACATGATTCAGAAAAGCAGCTAGAAATTGTGCAAGGACAAGCGAAGTTCAAGCTTAAAAAATTGGCTCGAATCATCGAGCGTAAAGATAAGCAAATAGATGAATTAAGCAAAAAATTGGAGATTAGATAATGACCGCCTTAGGTTTAGTAAAAGATATTTTGGATAACATGGAGCCTGTTATTAAATCGGGAAAAATAACTGAGTATGGATATGCGCTTTTCACCGTTTCTGAAAACAATGAAACAATTCAATGTTGTGTCAGCGGTATGGAATATCACATGTTTGGTGATCAATGTTATTGGATGAATGGTGTTTATGTGGCCACGGGAAAATCAGCTAGCGCGGCCATTAAAGCGTTTCAATCGACTTTAAAGAGGGAAGATAATGGAACATGCAGCAGCGGTAGCACTTTGTGAGTCAGTTCAATATAGTTTTGCATCTGGGTTAAGCGCTTCTGAAGTGGCTAGATTGTACGGTTTAGAGAGATCTGTGTGCATAAAATTGCGTGAGATGAATATGAGTTGGCAATCTAGATTTTGCAATGAACTTACTAGGATGAAGGCCATTGCTGTCATAACAAATTTCGATAAAGCGATTCAATTAGCACAGTACATCCCCAGCTTGAACGCAGCTCAGCAACGAAAGCTTAAATATGCTTATAGCCAATTTCTGCAAGACAAAGAAAATAGTTTGGAAGTCAATTTGATAGATGCTTTTATGGGGAACTTATCTGCTAACCTGTTTTCATCGGCAAGTCTGTATGGTTCACGAAGTAAACACTCATTGCCAAGCAAGCTAGTAAAAGCTATGTGTGATTTTCCTGCTTCTTTGATGACTATTTATCGCAGTAGTTTGATTCTAGAACAGATTGTAAAACTGAATATAGATCATGCTCTTGTCGCAAAATCTGCAGCATTTACGTCATTAGCATTTAGCCGAGAATCAATGGTGATTAATCTAATACACAAAGGTGCCAATCTAGCGTTTATAAGGCGGTTTTTACCGGATTTCCACATTACCCCACAAGCTTATCGAGTTTGGCGAGATACGTACTGTGTTTCTACAGAGCCAGAATGCGTAGCATCAGGCTCACGTCTTGTGCTGGTTGAACAATATGAACGGCTAATACACGAACAGCGTTATACCACAGTTGATGTGTATTTGATGTTAAATGAAAGTACTGGATTTAGAATAGAAACTATCTTTACCACTTTACAAATGGCGTTTGAAGAAGATGAAAATCTTTACCACAACAGCAATAGTTATAAGGAGTTGGAACTAGTTGGCTCCTAGAATATAACGTAAGTAAATTAATTTTCATTCGGAAAAAATCCCCTTTGAGAAAGGTAAAATCTCACTTAATAGAAACGAGACACCTTAAGTCATCGTGAAATAGAAATGAATTTGTTAGTGGGTGGCCAAGGCCGCTAATTGTTTTTATTTACATGATTTTTAATTGAAAGGTGTCACATGAAAAAATATTTAAAAAGTGGTTTGATCTTCTCTGTTGCTTTGATGGGTTTGCTTTACCTATTCTCAGCGGTTTTACCTCTCATACTGACCAGCGGCTATGCTGATAATCCTCAAGATGTTGTTCAATCACTTGCTCATGCGCATGAAACAATCCGCGCCAGCTCGATGCGTTATGTCATGCATGGCTTTATCCTGATTGGGTTGGTCGCCTTCTTCCTCAACTACAGCAAAGTGATTGGCCACTTAGTTTACTGGGGGGCATTGTCAGAGAAACAGGCTGATGTATTGCTTGCCGAAAAAAACCGGGTAATCAGAATGTCGTGCATCCTTGAGGGAACCATGCTTCTCATGGTGTTCTGCGCATGATCGTCTCAAGCATATCAGACTTGTACTTCATATCGGCGGGGCTTTATGCCCTGGCCGTTCTGACAGGCCTGCTTATTGGCACTGGCATTTTCCTACTTCCATTTGCAATGATGATAGTCACTTCCATTAGGGAAACGAGCTTTGAAGCGCGTGAGTTGTTGGGTCGAATGGAAATGCAGACATACACAATGTTGTTTGTTTTTATTGTCGGGTTTTACCCGCTGCGGCCATTAACGATGGAAAATGTCTACACCTATTCTCGGGTGTGTGAAACGGCCGAGCAAGGAACCATTGATTATGGGTTGCTTGAGGATGAAATACCGGCGACAGACTTAACCGTGATGCTAAGCGGCAAAGAGCTGAAAATGCCGATGTTCTTAGAACTTGCATTAAAGCTAGGCACTGGCTTGTCCTTTGGCTCGATAAGCGAGCTGCCATGCTCTTTCAATCTGCAGGGAATGGCCAATAACCTGATGAATACGCAGATCACAAACCCTCGCCTTCGAGCTGAAACTAAGGAGTTTGTAAAGCAGTGTTATAAGCCAGCGCTTAATCAGGTTGCGCGAAGCAACGATAACAATGTGAGTTGGATTGAAGATCCGGACACCATCAACCAGCCGTGGCCAGGGCATCCGGATTTCATGAATGATGCTTATTACTCAAACACTGGCAGGGGGTTTTACTCGCAAAGTCTGATACCAGGTTTCCAAGCGGCGAGGAACAACAAGAACATAAGCAAATGGTTCGAAAGCTGGAAAGCGGAAAAAGATGGGCTGATTGAGTGTGGTGGTAGCTGTTTACATGAACTGGGCGGCTTCCCGAGCTGCCAGGAATGGTGGCTAGGTGTTGGAGCAGGCTTTGGTGGCTTTAATGCCAGTTCTAATAATATGAGCCTGAGAGAAAGGTTATATGACCACGTTCCTGACGAACAGAAATCCAAGACGCTAACCATGCTGTTAGCCACCAATGATGGTGAGAGTAGCACTTGGTATAAAAACAAACTGGTGGAACGGAGCTTTTTCAATTCAGTGGCCATGAACCGCATCGAGAATGCCGAGGTTCGCGACTACGGCTTATTGGGTGAAAGTGTTAGCGGGACGTTGGCTGACTGGTTCAATCGCTTCACGGGTACGCTTGGTAATACAGTTAGTGCTTTGCCTGAGTATGCAGGAGCTAGTTTGACACAGTTAGCTGCACCGATAATCAAAGGAGCGGTCTTGCTCGTCATTATCACAGCTTTCCCGTTGGTTATGGTGATCAGTAAGTTTGATATTAAAATGCTTACAGCTTTAAGTTTTTTGCTTGGCTCAGTGATGTTGTGGCCTTTTTTCTGGGAGCTGACAATCCTGTTGCAGAAGTCTTACATAGAAACGGTGGCCAACCAGTCAAATGTACCGCTGGTAGATTTGATAACGCAACCGAATGTAATGCTCTTGAGCAATCGGATAACTGACGCGCTTTTCATAGGCTTTCCGGTTTTCGTCACCTCGATACTATCTTACGCCGGCTTAGGGTTCGGATCTGCTATTTCTGGTATGGCTGGAGTTGGCGGAGGTACAGCAAGTGCAGGGGCTAAAGGTACAAAAGTTGCGTCTAAAGCTGGTCAGGCCGGAGTTAAAGCAGCTACGAAGGGGGCGGCAAAGTAAAGGTGTAGAAACCTTTACTTAGTCTCTTACGAATGCACCCCCGTCAGTGGGGCAGCTCTTATCATCGAGCTTATCCAGAAGCTTACCGTCTTTCGTCATCCAACGTGAATTTGCAAAGCCGTCAATCTCAATAGGTTGGTCTAGGTGGCTTTCAGTTTGTTCGCTATCGAGAGAGGCTTCGACTAAGCCTTTTGCTGTACCTAATGCAAATCGACCAATAAACTTTAATGGATTCATGTTGTAGCTCCTCTGTTCTCTTTATTGTGCGCCTGGCGCGCTGGCTCCACTATGGCCAAGTAGCAATCCGAAGGAGCATTTCTTGCCATAGTTGGCCAATGTGCTATTCCGTCCAATAAGAGAGGACTAAGAGCACAGACCCCAGTATAGTGTTTGTATTTGATGATGTCACAAGTGTTTGCTTCATAGCTCGGAAACTCCGGGGGCGATTTGTAGCATTTAAACTGGCTGCAGAATATGTACCTCTGCGGTAGTCTTTAAATTGGGGCAATTTGTAGCAGTTGGAGAAGAAGTTATGACGTTGACTATCTGGCTAATCGGTGTTGCAACTGTAATAGCGATACTTTTTGGGTTTTATGTGTATGCGGGTAAGTATGATGACGAAAAGTAGCGCTTCCAGTTGATGCTAAAGTGCATTTGTTCTCATTTAAATGGGCATATTCAAAGTAGCATAGAGTATAGTCATTAGCCCATTTTTCCATTGCCGGACTGTAGGAGCGTAAATGTGCAATACTTGTCCAACCATTTTCATAAGCGAAATATTACAGGGCATCAGAATACACTCTGGAGAGAGTTATCGTTAGTGTTTTTAATAAATTAAAGAATCATAAAATAAGGAGAATTTGTGGGTGAATATGAATTGATTATCACGAATGAAGCATTAGAGAGATGTGATACGAAGTTTATTGTCGATAAAAATATAATGTACTCCTGTGGTTATTTAGTGTCACCACTGCTTGAGGATGCCAAACATAAAGCAGAGGAACAGTTAGTTAAAGTATATGAGTTACTGAAAAAAGTCTGCGATCTAAAGTTAGATCCTTCGGAACCATTAAATCCATACAAGTCTGTGAGCTTACGGCAAGTTAGCGTAACTCACCATCAAAAATATGCTTGAGTCCAGAATTTAGTCTATGCGTTGTGATTTATAGTTCCAAGGCAAGTAAAGTTCTGGGTTTAATCGCAAT